>NZ_CAFI01000030.1 GCF_000239775.1 Bradyrhizobium sp. ORS 375 | reverse complement strand
TTTGTCGCCCCGCGCCTGGACGCGCTGCTGGCGGAGGCGATGACATGAACGAGCCCCCTCTGCCGCAGCCCAGCGGGATCTTTGTCACCTTCGCAGCTTTGCTGCGTCGGAACGGCTTTGCCATCGCGCCGGAGCAGACGACCTCGTTCCTGGCGGCGATCGCGCTGCTGGGGCCGCAGAGTCTCGACGATATCCGCCGCGCTGGCGCTGCGACCCTGGCGCCGCCGCCCGAACGCCTTGCGACCTACAATCTGCTGTTCGACATCCATTTCGGCGTGACAGAGGCGGCTGCCCTCGGCGAGTCCGACCAGCAGGACGACGTCGTGCGGCTGCAGGAGGAGGGTGACGGCGCTATCGATCCCGACAGCGCCGAGGAGCAGAACGAGTCCGGGCAGGCGGCGACCCGTGCCGAGGCGCTGGTCGCGCGTCGCCTTGCCGCCACGAGTGGCGGCAATGCCCTGCAGTGTCTGGCGCGTCAGGCGCGTGCAAAGCTGCCGAAGCGGCGCGGCCATCGGCGGATGCGCGCGCGGCGCGGCAGTTTCGTCGACCTGCGCCGGACCTTGCGTGAAAGCGTGCGGCGCGATGGCGAGGTGCTGTCGCTGCGCCGGCTGAAGCGGCGGCCGCGGCTGCGCCGGCTGCTGGTGCTGATCGACGTCTCCGGCTCGATGAAGGCGCGCACCGAGGACAATATGCGGCTGGCGCATGTGCTGACGCAGGCGATCCCGCAAGTCGAAGTGTTCACGCTGGGCACGCGGCTGACGCGTGTCACGCGGCCGCTGCGGCTGAAGCGGCGCGAGCAGGCGCTGCTCGCCGCGTCGCATCTCGTCAGCGACTGGGACGGCGGCACGCGCATCGGCGAGGCGCTGCAGGCCTTCCTCGCCGTGCCGCGCTTCTCGACCTACGCGCGCGGCGCCGCCGTGCTGGTGATCTCCGACGGGCTGGAGCGCGGTGACCATCAGGCGCTCCGCGATGCCGTCTGGAAGCTGTCGCTGCGCTCCTGGCGATTGAGCTGGCTCACGCCGCTGGCGACAGGGCCCGGATTCAGACCGCAGACGGAGGCGCTGCAGGCGATCGCGCCGTTCGTTGACGATATCGTGCCGGGCGGCTCCGACGAGGCGATCGTCGCGCATGTTCTGTCGCTCGCGCAGAGGAGGGCGGCATGACCGGATATGTCGACGCGCATCATCACATCTGGCGTCAGGCCGATCTGCCCTGGCTGGTCGGACCGATGCAGCCGCGGATCTTCGGGCCCTACGAGCCGATCCGGCGCGACTACCCGATCGAGGAATATCTCGGCGACATCGCCGGCAATGGCGTGACCCAATCGGTCTACGTCCAGACCAACTGGGCGAAGGGTGGTTTCGAGGACGAGGCCGCCTGGGCGCAGCGAACAGCCGACCAGCACGGTTTCCCCCATGCCATCGTCGCCTATGCCGATCTCGCTGTCGATGACGCTCGGCCGCAGTTCGAACGGCTCGCCCGCTATCCGCTGGTGCGTGGCGTCCGGATGCAGCTGCATTGGCACGACAATCCGCTGTATCGTTTCGCGAACTCGCCTGACCTTTGCAAAGACTCCAGGATCCGCGCCAACATTGCGCGGCTGGCCGAGTATGGCTGGTCGTTCGACCTGCAGGTGTTTTCCGGACAGATGGAAGGCGCTGCGGCGCTGGCCGAAAGCTGCCCGACGGTCACCTTCATCCTGCAGCACGCCGGGATGCTGGAGGATCTCTCGCCCGCGGGACGGGCGCAATGGCGTGCCGGCATGCAGCGGCTGGCCGCCTGCCGCAACGTCGTCAGCAAGCTCTCCGGCCTCGGCACTTTCATCCGTCGCAACGATCCGGCCCATGTCGCCGATGTCGTGCGCGAGACGATCGCCACGTTCGGCGCCGAGCGCTGCCTGTTCGGCTCGAACTTTCCGATCGAGAAGCTCTGGACGGACTATTGCGCGCTGGTGGCGGCTTACGAGGCTGCACTTGATGGCCTCGACAGGCACGCGCAAGCGCAGGTGATGGGAGAAACCGCGCGGCGAGTCTATCGGCTGAGTTGACGCCGCGCGCAACGACAACAAAAGCAACAGGGAACGCTCATGGCGCTGGAAATCAAGGTTCTCGACTATGGTGATATCGAGCTGGAATCCAGCTTCCTCGTGCTCGGCCGCGACTGCGGCCGCACCCGCCGGGTGCTGACGCTCGGCTTCCTGATCCTGGGCGGCCCTTATCCGGTCGTGGTCGACACCGGCTACCGCTCTAATCAGATCATGGAGACGCTGGGCATGCGCGGGCTGCAGTATCATGAGAACATGATCGAGAACCAGCTCGCGCGCCACGGCGTGCGCATGGGCGACGTCCGCTATGTCTGCCACACCCACCTGCACATCGATCATGCCGGCAAGGACGATCTGTTCCCGATGAACACGACAGTGGTGCTGAACCGGCGCGAGCTGGAATACTCCGTGTCCGGCCTGATGCATCCGCAATATCCCGCGCCTGACATCAAGCACCTGATCGACCGGCTGCACACCAAGAGCGCATTGCGCTTTCTCGATCTCGAGCTGACCGGTGCGGTCGAGCTGATGCCGGGCGTGTATTGCGAGGCGGCCAATGCGCATACCGAGGGCTCGATGAACATCCATGTTCACACCGCCGACGGCATCGCCACCATCTGCGGCGACGTGATCTACGACTTCAACGATCAGATCGTGACGCCGTTCAACGAGATCCAGGACGCCGAGCCGCGCACGACCGGCAATCACGGCACCAGCAAGCGCGCCGAGAAGGCGGCGATCAAGAAGCTGCTCTCGAGCTCGCGCTATCTGCTCCCGGTGCATGATCGTCCTGCCAAGATCGAGGGCGGGATGGTGACGGGACGGCTGCATGACCTGGTGCCGGGCCCGGTCGTGCAATCGCTGCCGCAGCGGCACTGGTTTCCGGCGTGAGGACGCGTCATGACCCACGTCACCTTGCGGCCTGAGTTCGAGAGCCTGATCGATCCGTACGCACCTGTCGGGCAGGTCGCCACGGGGTTCGACTTCACGGAGGGGCCGATCTGGCATCCGGTCGAACAGTTCCTGCTGTTCTCCGACATGCCGGCCGATGTCCGCCGCCGCTGGGACGCCAAGCGCGGTGTGGTGGAGATGCGGCGCCCCTCCAACAAGTGCAACGGCATGACCTACGATGCCGAGCTGAACCTCGTCGTGTGCGAGCACGCGACGTCCGCGCTGGTGCGCGAGCGACCCGACGGACGCCGCGAAGTGCTGGCGTCGCACTATGAGAACCAGGAGCTCAACAGCCCGAACGACGTCTGCGTCCATTCGAGCGGCGCGATCTACTTTTCCGATCCCTGGTATGGCCGCATGCCGGTCTACGGTGTCGAGCGGCCGCGCCAGCTCGGCTTCCAGGGCGTCTATCGCGTGCCGCCCGGCGGCGGCGCGCCTCAGTTACTGGTCGAGCGCCATCTGTTCGATCAGCCGAACGGGCTGTGCTTCTCGCCCGACGAGCGACTGCTGTACGTCAACGATACCGTGCAGGCTGTCATCCGCGTGTTCGACGTCGGCAGCGATGGCATGTTGTCGCATGGCCGCGTCTTCGCCAGCGGCATTCGTTCCGAGCTCGAGCCCGGCGTGCCAGACGGCATGAAATGCGATCAGCGCGGCAATGTCTGGGTCACCGCCCCCGGTGGGGTCTGGGTCTTTGCTCCCACGGGTGAGCTGCTCGGCAAGGTACGCGTGCCGGAGCTGGTCGCCAACCTCGCCTGGGGCGGGGCCGATTTCCGCACGCTGTATCTCACCGCGACCCATTCGGTCTATGCGATCGCGACCAAGGTCGGCCCGCGTCACGAGCCCTATATGAGCGCGCGGCGGACGGCCGCGTCGACCTCGGCGGCCTCGGCCTCGCCGGCAACTTCGGCGGCTCCACAACTGGCCTCCGGCGACATTCAGCTCGACCCGCGCCGCTGCGCCATGATCATCCAGGACCTGCAGAACGACGTCATCATGGATGGCGGCGCCTTCGCCGAGTCCGGCGCGCCTGATCATGCCAAGCAGCAGCGCGTCGTCGAGAACGTCCGCCGGCTGGCCGAAGTGGCCCGCGCGCGCGGCGTCGTCATCATCCACGTCTGGTTCGTGGTCGAGCCGGGCGCGCCCGGCGTGACCTTGAACGCGCCGCTGTTCGAAGGGCTGGTCGACAGCAGGGCCATGGTGCGCGGCAGCTGGGGCGCTGCGCCCGTTGCGGGCCTGGAGCCGCGCAGCGGCGACTTCGTGGTCGAGAAGATGCGGATGAGCGCGTGGGAGGGGACGAGGCTCGAGACCATCCTGAAAGCGACCGGGCGTGACGTCATCATCAACACGGGCGCCTGGACCAACATGTCGGTCGAGCACACCGCGCGCACCGGCGCCGACAAGGGCTATTTCATGGTGGTGCCGGAGGATTGCTGCTCGACCATGAATGCCGACTGGCATAACGCGGCGATCAACTTCGCTTTGCAGAACGTCTCCGTGGTGACCAACGCCGACGCCGTCGTCAGGGCGCTGGGGTAGGGGATGCCCAAGCTGCTCCATCTCGCCGCCTCGCCGCGTGCGGACTCGGAGTCGAGCGCCGGGGCGCGCGCTTTTCTCGATCGCTTCAGACAGACGCGGCCGGGCTGGGACATCGACGAGATGAACCTGTGGCGCGAGCAGCTTCCTGAATTCGACGGCGAGATCCTGCAGGCGAAGTACGCGCGCATGGGCGGACGCGCTTTCACCGATGCCCAGCGCGCGGCGTTCGCCGTTGCCGAGCGCATGGCGGTGCGGCTCGATCTCGCCGAGCGGGTGGTGATCTCGACGCCGATGTGGAATTTCGGCATTCCCTACAAGCTCAAGCACTGGCTCGACATCATCAACCAGCCCGGGCTCACCTTTCGCTTCGATGCCGCCAGCGGTTATCTCCCGCTGTTGAAGGATCGCCCGACCTTGGTGATCCTGGCAAGCGGCGGTGATTTCTCGACCAGCATGAGCCGCGGCCGGACCGATCTGGCGACGCCCTATCTGCGCGAGGCGCTGCGCTTCATGGGCCTTCGCGACGTCACGTTCGTCGCAATCGGTCCGACCAGCGGTCCGGCCGAGCACACGGGCGCAGCGCGTGAGCGCGCGCATCGTCGGCTCGTGGAGATGGCCGCGCGATTTTGAACCGAGCTTTTCACGGCCCCGCGCATCTCATAGCTCCGACCTGATCCAGTCCGCGAAGGCGCGGACCGCCGAGCGCTGGTTCTGGGTGCGCGGTATGACCAGCCTGTGGCCGACATAGCGGACGTCGTTGGAGCGGCCCGCGAGGGGCGCCACGAGCCGTCCCGACGCCAGCTCGCGCTCGGCCAGCAGTGTCGACTCCAGCGCGACGCCGAGTCCCTCGGCCGCCGTCGCCAGCGCCAGGAAGCTGCGGTCGAAGCGCATGCCGTGCAGCGCCGGCGCTTCGAGGCCGTTGGCTGCGAACCATTGATGCCACTGGATCTGCTTGACGTCGGACCGGATCAGCGTGCGCTCCAGCAGATCCGCTGGACGCTTGATCGTCGCGGCCAGGGCGGGCGCGCACAGTGGCGTGACCGTCTCCTCGGCGAGCGGGATGATTTCGACGCCCTCGGCATGCGGCTGGCCGTAGACGATGTCGATGTCGAAATCGTCGTTCTTGAACCGCGCGTAGTCGGTGTTGGCTGACAGCCGGACCTCGAGCTTCGGATGCGCAGCGAGAAACTGCGCCAGCCTCGGCGTCAGCCATTGCGCGGCGAAGCTCGGCGCCGAATGGACGCGGACGAGTTGCGGGCCGCGCGCCGCGACCTCTTCCAATCCCCGGCGCAACTGGTCGAACGCCGCGCCGGCGTGGCGCATCAGGTTCTCGCCGGCCGGCGTCAGCCGCACCGATCGGGCGGTGCGCTCGAACAGCACAGTCCGCAAGGTCGCCTCCAGCTTGCGGATCGCATGGCTGACGGCACTCGGCGTCAGGTGAAGCTCATTCGCTGCATCGCGAAAGGACCCGGTGCGAGCGGCGGCCTCAAAGGCCTTGATCGACGAAATAGGGATGTTCGACAACATACGATAAGTGAACCAGATTCATCTATCCGTGACAACTGTGCGTTTGTCGCCGCCGCTCCGGCGAGCCATGGTCAAGCCCAACACAACGACAGTTTGGGGAGGACCAAGCATGCTGCTCAGCGGCAAGACGGCGATCATCTCGGGCGCAGCGTCGAAGCGCGGCATTGGGCTTGCGACGGCGCGGCGGTTCGCCGCCGAAGGCGCGAGGGTTGCGATCCTCGACATCGATGCGGCGGCCGCGGCCGAGGCGGCTGCCTCGCTCGGCGATGGTCACATCGGCCTCGGCTGCAACGTCGCCGACAAGACCTCGTGTAACGACGCGGTCGCGCAGGTGGCCCGCCAGTTCGGCGTCATCGACATCCTCATCAACAACGCCGGCATCACCCAGCCGGTCAAGCTGCTCGACATCACGCCGGAAGACTGGGAGCGGATCCAGGACGTCAACCTCAAGGGCGTGCTGTTTCTGTCGCAGGCCGTGATTCCGCACATGCGCGCGCGCAAATCGGGCTCGATCGCCTGCATGTCGTCGGTCTCGGCGCAGCGCGGCGGCGGCATCTTCGGCGGGCCGCATTACTCCGCGGCCAAGGCTGGCGTGCTTGGCCTGGCCAAAGCGATGGCGCGCGAGTTCGGCGCCGACGGCATCCGCGTCAACTGCGTCACCCCGGGGCTGATCGGCACCGACATCACGGCGGGCAAGCTGACCGACGAGATGAAGGCCAAGATCCTCGAGGGCATTCCGCTCAACCGTCTCGGCACCGCCGAGGACGTCGCCGGCATCTACACGTTCCTGGCCTCCGATCTCTCCGCCTATGTCACGGGCGCGGTCATCGACGTCAACGGCGGCATGCTGATCCACTAAGCAAGGTCTTCAACCATGGACACCGCAACCAATCGGCTCGCCAACGCGCCGACACTGGCGCAGCGCGCCTACAACATCCGCCGGAACGCGCTCCGCATGGGCGAGGTGCAGGGGCAGGGCTACATCGCCCAGGCGCTCGACATTTCCGACGTGTTGGCCGTGGCCTATTTCCACGCCATGCGCTACCGGCCGGAGGATCCCAGCTGGGAGGAGCGCGACCGCTTCCTGCTGTCGAACGGCCATTACGCCATCGCGCTCTACGCCGCGCTGATCGAGGCCGGCATCGTTCCCGAGGCGGAGCTCGAGACCTATGGCAGCGACGACAGCCGGCTGCCGATGTCGGGCATGGCATCCTACACGCCGGGCATGGAAATGTCGGGTGGATCGCTCGGCCTCGGCCTGAGCATCGCCGTCGGCATGGGCCTTGGCTTGAAGCGCAAGCAGTCGAGCTCGCGCGTCTACACGCTGTTCTCCGACGGCGAGCTCGACGAGGGTTCGGTGTGGGAGGCGATCTCCTCGGCCAGCCACTACAAGCTCGATAATCTGATCGCGATCGTCGACGTCAACAATCAGCAGGCGGATGGCCCCTCGACCCAGGTGATGGGCTTCGAGCCGCTGGTCGACCGGCTCGAGGCGTTCGGCTGGTTCGTGCAGCGCATCGACGGCAACGACCTCGATGCTGTGCTGGCCGCATTCGACGCCGCCAAGACCCATCCCGCGCCGAAGCCGCGCATGATCGTGGCCGACACGCTGATGGGCAAGGGCGTGCCGTTCCTCGAACAGCGCGAGAAGAACCACTTCATTCGCGTCGAGCCGCACGAGTGGCAGCTCGCGATCGCCGCGCTCGACGCCGGGAGGCCGTGATGACATCGAAAAGACCCGCTCCGGATCTGAGCAAGCCGCGCCTGACGACCTCGGCGATGATCGCCTCGATCGCCTCCGAGGGCCAGCGCACCAAGCCGGCGCCGTTCGGCCACGCGCTGGTCGAGCTGGCGCGCAGCCGGCCCGAGATCGTCGGCATGACCGCCGATCTCGGCAAGTACACCGACCTGCACATCTTCGCCAAGGAGTTCCCGGACCGCTACTACCAGATGGGAATGGCCGAGCAGCTGCTGTTCGGCGCCGCGTCCGGGCTCTCGGCCGAAGGCTTCATGCCGTTCACCACGACCTATGCTGTGTTCGCCTCGCGCCGCGCCTACGACTTCATTCACCAGACGATCGCCGAGGAAGATCGTAACGTGAAGATCGCCTGCGCGCTGCCCGGTCTGACCTCCGGCTATGGTCCGAGCCACCAGGCGGCCGAGGACCTGGCGCTGATGCGCGCGATGCCGAACATGACGGTGATCGATCCCTGCGATGCGCATGAGATCGCGCAGGTCGTGCCGGCAATGGCGGCCCATCGGGGGCCGGTCTACATGCGGCTGCTGCGCGGCCAGGTACCGCTGGTGCTCGACGAATACGACTACAAGTTCGAGCTCGGCAAGGCCAAGCTGCTGCGCGATGGCCGTGACGTGCTGATGATCTCGTCCGGCCTGATGACGATGCGCGCGCTGGAGGCGGCCAAGGCGCTGTCCGACGATCGGGTCGACGTCGGCGTGCTGCACGTGCCGACGATCAAGCCGCTCGACGCCGAGACGATTGCGCGCGAGGCCGGCCGCTCCGGCCGACTCGTCGTCGTCGCCGAGAACCATACGGTGATCGGCGGGCTGGGCGAGGCCGTCGCCGGGCTCTTGATGCGTGCGGGCGTGCACGTGCCGTTCCGGCAGATCGGCCTGCCCGACGAATTCCTCGACGCCGGCGCGCTGCCGACGCTGCACGACCGCTACGGCATCTCGCTGCCGGAGGTCGTCAAGCAGGTGAAGGGCTGGCTCACATAGCAGGCCATCGGCCGCGACGATCATCGATCGGCCGGCGTGCGGACGCGCCGGACACAATGACAATGTCACATTGGAGGGACGGATATGCGCAAGGGAATGACGCGTCGGCGATTCATGGCTGGAGCGATGGGAGGGGCCGTCGTGCTGCCCTTCACCGCGCGGTTCGCGAAAGCCGCCGAGTTCACGATGAAGCTCGCGACCGGACAGGATCCGTCGCATCCCGTCAACAAGCGGGCGCAGCAGGCAGCCGATCGCATCAAGGAGGCCAGCGGCGGCCGGCTCGAGATCAATCTCTATCCGGCCAATCAGCTTGGCTCCGACACCGATCTGATCTCGCAGGTCCGCGTCGGCGCGGTCGATGCGATCAACATCGCGAGCTCGGTGCTGGCCACCCGCGTGCCGCTCGCCGGCATCGTCAACACCGGCTTTGCCTTCACGTCCTACGACCAGGTCTGGAAGGCGATGGACGGCAGCCTCGGCGATCACATCCGCAAGGACATCGAGAAGACCGGCGCGATCGCGCTGTCCAAGCCGTGGGACAACGGGTTTCGCCAGGTCACCTCGTCGACCCGCGAGATCAAGACGCCGGACGATCTCAAGAGCTTCAAGATCCGCGTGCCGGCGGCGCCGATCCTGACCAGCCTGTTCCAGGCGCTCGGCGCCGGGCCGACGCCGATCAACTTCAACGAGGTCTACACCTCGCTGCAGACCAAGGTGGTCGAGGGCCAGGAAAACCCGCTGCCGATCATCGCCACCGCCAAGCTCTACGAGGTCCAGAAATATTGCTCGCTGACCAGCCACGTCTGGGACGCGTACTGGATCCTCGGCAACCGCGCGGCCTTCGGCAAGCTGCCGTCCGACCTGCAGGCGCTGGTCACGCAGGAGTTCGGCAAGTCGGCCGACGACGAGCGCGCCGACATTGCTGCGCTCAGCCAGAGCCTGCGCGCCGATCTCGCCGCCAAGGGCTTCACGTTCGTCGACGTCGACAAGGAGGCGTTCCGCGCCGCGCTCGGCAAGAGCAGCTTCTACAAGGACTGGCGCGGCAAGTTCGGCGAGGAGGCCTGGAAGATCCTGCAGTCGAATGTCGGAGAGCTCGGATGAACACGGTCGACGCGTCTCTCGCAGCCTCCACGAAGCACGGCGTCGTCGAAAGCCTCGAACGGGCATTGACGAAGCTGATCGAGATTCCCGCGATCGTCGCGCTGGTCGCGGAGGTCGGAATCCTGTTCACCGGTGTGACGGCGCGTTTTGCCTTCAACCGGCCGCTGACCTGGGCCGATGAGCTCGCGTCGATCACCTTTCTCTGGCTCGCGATGCTGGGCGCGGTGCTCGCGCTCAGCCGCGGCGAGCACATGCGGATGACCGCATTGATCGACCGCGTCGGGCCGCGCACCCGCGCGGTGCTGGAGAGCGCGGCACTGATGGCGCCGGCGCTGTTCCTGGCAATCCTGCTGCATCCGGCGATCGACTATGCCAGCGGGCAGGCGTTCGCGGAGACGCCGGCGCTCGGGCTGCCCGACAGCGTGCGGGCAGGGGCCGTGCCGGTCGGCATCGCTCTCATGCTCGCCACCGCCCTGTTGCGGATGGCGCGCCATGGCTCGCGCGACATCGCGATCACGCTGCTGATCCTGGCCGCCACTGCGCTCGTGCTGTGGGGCGCGGCGCCGGCGCTCAAGGCGCTCGGCAACTGGAATCTGATCGTCTTCTTCGCGATCCTGCTCGGTGCGGCCGTGCTCGCCGGCGTGCCGATCGCGTTCTGCTTCGGCTTGGCCACGGTGGCCTATCTGCTCACGGTGACGTCGGCGCCGCTCGAGGTCGTGACCAGCCGCATCGACGAGGGCGTGTCGTCGCTGGTGCTGCTCGCCATTCCCCTGTTCATCCTGCTCGGCCATCTCATCGTGATGACCGGCATGGCCGCGGCGATGGTCGGCTTCCTGGTCTCGCTGGTTGGCCATGTCCGGGGCGGCCTGTCCTATGTGCTGCTCGGCGCAATCCTGCTGGTGTCCGGCATTTCCGGCGCCAAGACCGCCGACATGGCCGCGGTCGCGCCGGTGCTTTTTCCCGACATGAAGCGGCGCGGCATCCATGACGGCGAGCTGGTATCGCTGCTCGCGGCCTCCGGAGCCATGGCCGAGACCATCCCGCCCTCGATCGTGCTGATCATCATCGGCTCGGTCGCCGGCGTGTCGATCTCGGCGCTGTTCACCGGCGGCATCCTGCCGGGTCTGGTGCTCGCCGCCGCGCTGGCGGTGGTCGCCAAGCGGCGCATGGTCGAGCCGGAAGGTGTCGTCCGGCAGCGTCCGTCCTGGGCCACGATCCGCGCCGCGCTGATCACGGCCTTGCCCGCGCTGCTGTTGCCGGTGCTGATCCGCACCGCGGTCACCGAGGGCGTCGCCACCGCGACCGAGGTCTCGACCATCGGCATTGCCTACACGGTGCTGGTCGGTCTGTTGGTCTATCGTCGCTTCGACTGGCGCAAGCTGTATCCGGCGCTGGTGCACACCGCGGCACTGTCCGGCTCGATCCTGTTCATCATCGGCGCGGCCACCGCGATGGCCTGGGCGCTGACGCAGTCCAACTTCTCGCACGCACTCGCGGCGATGATGGTGGCGGTGCCCGGCGGCAAATACGGGTTCCTGCTGATCTCGATTGTCGTGTTCATTCTGCTCGGCAGCATCCTCGAAGGCCTGCCCGCGATGGTGCTGTTCGGTCCGCTGCTGTTCCCGGCGGCCAAGCTGCTCGGCGTGCACGAGGTGCACTATGCGATGGTCATCATCCTCGCCATGGGCATCGGCCTGTTCGCGCCGCCCTTCGGCCTCGGCTACTACGCGGCCTGCTCGATCGGGCAGATCCATCCGAATGCCGGCCTGACGCGGATCTGGCCCTATCTCGGCGCTCTCGTGCTCGGCCTGCTGCTCGTCGCGTTCGTGCCGTGGCTGTCGATCGGATTCCTTTGATCCGCGCACCGGACGCGCAGCCGCATGCAACAGACAGCCTTGCGCCACGCCCGCGGCGCGGGGCATCCTGGCGCAAAGCTAAACCGTCGAAAGGACCTCCGGTCCTGCGCAAGGAAACTGCCGATGCCGACGATCCTGTTCGAGAACGCCGCCCTGCTTGATCCGTTGCAGCCCGAGTTGCGCGAGGGCTCGCATGTGCTGGTCGAGGACGGGCTCATCAAGGAGGTCTCGGACAAGCCGCTGCAGACGACGGTGGCGCAGACCATCGACCTCAAGGGCAAGACGCTGATGCCCGGCCTGATCGACCTGCATGTGCATGCGATCGCCGTCGAGCTCAACCTCGCCCAGCAGGTGCAGATGCCGAACGTTCTGGTGACGTTGCGCTCGGCGCTGATCTTGCGCGGCATGCTGCGGCGGGGCTTCACCACCGTGCGCGACGCCGGCGGCGCCGGCTATCCGTTGAAGCAGGCGGTCGACACAGGAATCACCGAGGGCCCGCGGCTGTTCGTCTCCGGTCGCGCGTTGAGCCAGACCGGCGGCCATGGCGACATGCGCGCGCGCACCGACTTCCTCTCCGACAATGCGCCATGCCCCTGTTGCGTCCGCGTCGGCGCGCTGGCGCGCGTGGCCGACGGCGTCGACGGCGTGCGCAAGGCGGTGCGCGAGGAGCTGCAGATGGGCGCCGACCAGATCAAGATCATGGCCTCCGGCGGCGTCGCGTCGCCGACCGATCCGGTCGGCGCGTTCGGCTATTCCGAGGACGAGATCCGCGCCATCGTCGCCGAGGCGAGGGGACGCGGCACCTACGTGCTGGCGCATGCCTACACGGCGGAGGCGATCGCGCGCGCGGTGCGCTGCGGTGTCCGCACCATCGAGCACGGCAACCTCGTCGACCTGCCGACCGCGCGGTTGATGGCCGAGCACGGCGTCTACGTGATTCCGACGCTCGTCACCTATGAGGCGCTCGCCAACGAGGGAGCGCAATACGGCCTGCCGCCGGAGAGCGTCGCCAAGATCGCCGACGTGCGCGACGCCGGGCTGCGCTCGCTGTCGATCTATCGCGAGGCCGGCGTCAAGATGGGCTACGGCAGCGACCTGCTCGGCCCGTCGCAGCGGCTGCAGAGCGACGAGTTCCGCATCCGCGCCGAGATCGTCGGCAACCGCGAGGCGATCGCCAGCGCCACCATCATCGGCGCCGAGGTGCTGGGCATGGACGGCAAGCTCGGCCGCATTGAGCCCGGCGCGATCGCCGATCTTCTCGTCGTCGACGGCGATCCCCTGCGCGACATCTCGTGTCTGCTCGGGCAGGGCGATCACATCCCGCTGGTGATGAAGGCCGGCAACGTGCATATCGACCGGCTCAACGGCTGAGCCACGGGTCTCGCGCGCAGCAAAGGCACGCGGTCAGGCGGTTTTTGGAACGGTGCGCGAGGGGGGTCCCAGCTTGGGCCGAACGGCCGTGGTCCCGTCTTTGCGCTTGCGAGCGCCGCGTGGTCTCCGCCTTTATCGCCACGGCCTTCGCCCAGGACGACGCCGAGGCAGCCCCGACGCAATGGCGCAAGGTCGCCGACCATCTCCGTCCGAAGGTGCCGAAGCTCGCTGCCCTTATGGATCAGGCCGAACCCGACGTGCTCGCCTATATGAGCTTCCCGGCACAGCACCGCGCCAAGCTGCACTCGACCAATCCGATCGAGAGGGTCAATGGCGAGATCAAGCGCCGCACCAAAGTCGTCGGCATCTTTCCAAACGAGGAAGCCATCGTCCGTCTCGTCGGAGCGATCCTGCTCGAACAGAACGACGAGTGGGCCGTCCAGCGCGCCCGCTACATGACGCTGGGAACCATCGCGCCTTTGAGCGATGATCCCATGACCAGCCTGCCTGCTGTGGCAGGCTGACCAGCTCGGCCCCGCACCGGAATTGCCCAGTGATCCACCATGCCAGCTACACCACTCCATGGGACACGGCCCGGTCCGCCCGGTGTCGGCATTGTCCGCCGCTTGGCCGATGCGAAAAGTTGCTGGCCGCCGTATCGAGGTGACAAGATCTATATGGCGCAAGGCACCTACATGAGTATGCCTCTTGAGAGGCCGCGTAATCCATACATCGGCAGCTATTAATAACACCGTCTAGCGCGAGCAGTCAGCAAAGCGCGCGCCGGTGCGTGCCGCATTAATGGCCAACCTCGGCACCGGGCTAACGGCGGTTGCGGATATCCTACGAGGATGTTGCAATGAAGCGCGCGGAATGTGGTGACGAGGCTCTGCACGTTCGTGTCCGCAGCCAAACTCCCCTGTACACGTGAAGGCATCAAGGGGCTCCATAGATAATGAACTGCGAGGCGGAAAGCGCGCAGATGGCAATATGCAGCAGAGAGTTCAGCATGCGCATCTCGGACTATCTGAAGAACTCTAATGCATCGATCGGGCGCCGCCGGGTCGTGCATCCCGCGGTATTCGTGTCGGTCGTTGATGAAGACTGTCGCCTTCTCTTGAGGCGAGAGACCGATCTCCGTCTTTGGGCACTTCCCGGAGGCGGCATTCGTCCGCGTGAACATCCTGCCGACGCCGCAGTTAGAGAGTGCTTCGAAGAAACTGGCCTCTTGATAAAGCCTACAGGACTGATTGGCGTGTTCGGCGGTCCTGAGTTCTTTACCAAGGGCGCGAATGGTGAAGTTCGTCATTACACCGCGATAGCGTTCAAGGCGGTGATAGTTCACCACTCGGAAAACGCGATGAGCGAACAGACGTCAGAATTCGGCTACTTCAGCCAGAACGAATTTCTATCGCTGAACATGCCGGCGGCCAGCAAAATGATCGCAAATGCTACATTCGCCCTTTGCGCTGGTCCAATCTCTGACTCGTCCGGCAAGAACATAGGTCGTTGAGGTGGGGCACGTCACCTCCGGTAGCAAGACGCAACCAGAATCGACGTCGGTGCCTCATCATCCGCCCGACGGAGCGCCATTCCGGACCGCATGTCGTGAGCCGTCTATCAGGATGAAGGCGTGTGGTACAGCCTCCGTGGCTTAGGCCGCCGGCGATTCGAGTCATCCATCCGACTGATGCGGTATGGGCACGGCTCCGGACACGATCGGGCTGCGCTATTGGCGAAATCACCGAACTGAGAGACAGGCCAACTGATGCACCGCGGACCAGCTCGCTCTCTGTGGAAACGGGCATCATCGACCGCATCGACGACGGTGCGCTTGCTGCGAGAAGGTGTTTGGCTGCCTCTCCGGAGACAATGAAGATCTTCCCAGGACAAGGACTAGCCGCGTCGCGATACTCTAGTGCCGTTTGGCGCGTTCAGGACTGGCGTCTATATCGCTCATGTCAGCTTGGTGGCTGATTGAATCACCCGAAGGTACTACAAACTCGGTCCGAGTTCCGAATAATAGAATAGCCCGATTTCGTTGAACATCGGCATCTTTGCCGCGTGCCGAAAAAATGAATCTGTGTGTGTTGCTGAGTTTGTGATGCGGAAAGGTCACAAGTGGTAGGCAACTAGACTTCGCTCCCCCACTTGGCCGACGCGCCACTATGGAAGGTTGCCTATCGCAGTGACGGGTTGAACGTGGATCAAAGGAACCGTCATGCCGTCGCAACCACCACACGTATCGTGTCTCGCAAGTGTCGAGCCACGCAATGGCATAAGCCGGGTCATGCCCGTGTTGCCGCTGGGGATGACGGTGATGAGTTGCATGGTTCTAGTCGAGTCCGTCACTGTGGCAAACACGACATGGCAGTCCGCCGGACTGGTTTCAGAGGATATCACATGAGGGCGCTGGTGGTTGGAGCGTCCGGCTTTGTAGGAGGTGCGATCCTATCCAGACTCGGGCCAGAGCGAGCAGTTGGCACCAGGTACAACAACTCGGCGCGACATGGCCTTGCAAGATTTGATGCGGCAAGAAACGGCTTTGCCGATCTGACGCGAGTCATGCGTGGCGATTTCAGTCACGTCATCCTTGCTCATGGCGCAATTAATCCAGAGCTCTGCGCGGAGTGCCCTGTCGAGACGGGGAAAATCAATGTCGAAAGCATGATCAGGCTTCTGCAGGAAATACTTGATGCACGGATCACACCGATCTTCTTGTCTACCGACTACGTGTTCGACGGTACGCGTGGGCTATGGGAAGATGACGCGGCCCAGTGTCCCAACACGGAATATGGAAGGCAAAAAGCTGCCGTCGAACAATGGCTGCAGGCCCGGTCGCGGCCGTGGTTGGTTGTGAGGCTGTCAAAGGTGGTCAGTGGTGAACGTAATACCCACTCCGTATTGGGGCAGTGGGTCGACGATGTCTTCGCGGGAAAATCCATGCAAAGCGCGACTGATCAGATCTTCTCGCCACTGCATGTCCATGATGTCGCGGAATCAATCATCAATCTTGCAGAGAGCGGCCGCACGGGAATTTACAATGTGGCGGGCCCTGAGGCACTCAGTCGGTACGAATTGAACAATCTTCTGGTTGCGTCGATTAAGGCGCTTGTTCCTCAGGTGAACGTGGTAGTCAAACCCTGTAGCCTGCGAGACATCCGCTTCAGAGAGCATCGACCGCTCAATACTTCTCTTTCAATCAAGAAAGCAGCGGCCGCGATCAACACGAAGCTGCGCCCGATGGCGCAAGTATGTAGCGAGATTGCGGAGGAGCACTTCGGGACTCCCAATTATTGCGCCGGTCGTCAATTGGGAGGTGGTCGTGGGTGATCAGGCGCGTACTAAAGAAGAGCAGTATGAAGAACTGTTTCAGGTGCAGGCAGAACACGGAACTGCTCGTTTTGGCATCATGGCCAATGAGTCGTGGAGCAGGGATCCCCGTCGCACCTTCTTCACCCTTGCGAGGTACAAATTTGTATCCAAGATGTTGGAAGGACGAAAGCGGGTCCTAGAGGTCGGATGCGCCGACGCCTTTGGAACCAGGTTGGTTCAGCAGACCGTAGCTCATGTCACTGCGACAGACTTCGATCCAGTGTTCATACAGGATGCGAAGGAGCGAATGAACGAGCACTGGCCAATGGACTTGATCGTTCATGACATGTTGGCTGGTCCGATGCTTCAGAGCTTTGATGCAGTTTACGCCCTCGACGTGCTTGAGCACATCGAGCCATCTCAGGAGAAGCACTTTTTGCGAAACTCTGTTAGCTCGCTCGAGCCTCACGGGGTTGCCATTTTCGGTATGCCGTCGCTGGAGTCTCAGCGGTATGCGTCTTGGCAGAGCAAGAAGGGGCATGTGAATTGCAAATCAGCGCCTGATTTTCGAAGAGTGATGGAGGAGCACTTTCATAGTGTCTTTATATTTTCGATGAATGACGAAATTGTCCATACCGGCTACCACAAGATGGCGCACTACATCATTGCCGTTTGCGCGCAGCTAAAAACCGATCAGTGAGCAGTCGAGGGCAATCGCAGCAGCTAAACTGGTATGCTTAGAGCGGGGTCAAGTGGCGTTATGCGATGTGTTGAATTTGTTCGATGGTCCGATCGTCCGTCGGGGCTCATCGTCTGAGGCCGAGATAGTCGCAGGTCGGATAGAAGCAGGCGTGTTCGCCTGCGGATCGAAATATCGATAGCGCCGCCGCGCCAAAGCTCGCCGATTACAGTACGAGATCTCTCATAACTTGGTTGGGTGACTTGCGCTTTCGCGATGCGGCCGTCTCCTCCAGATCGGTTTAGACTGACTATGGCAGAACCTCAGTATACAATTGTCGTTCCGGTGTGGGGCGCGACTCATGTGGCGCGGTTTCTTCGGTGGGCTCTGCCGAGTTGGCTATCACCGCAAAATCTGCCGGAGCTTTGCAGCCGTGGCCCGGTCGAGCTTCTTCTTCTCGCATCGTCGTCTGATTTTGGTGCAATTGAGAGTAGTGCGGTCGTCGGTACTATTCGGAGAAAATGCACGCTCAGAATAGTTAGTATAGATGATCTTATTTGCGGTGGAATTTCCTCAGTAACGCTCACGCTTGCGTTCACGCGTGGGGCGAATTTGGCTGTCCGAGGTCAAGGCGATCGCCGGCTAATCTTTCTCAATGGCGATTTTCTGCTAAGCGATGGATCGCTTGCATCGATCGCCCGCAGGTTTGATGAGGGACAACAGGTTCTATTGTGCGCGAGCATACGGGTCTGTGAAGAGCGCGTTGCGGAAGATCTGTCGCATCTGCTTCATGGCGACGGCGCGATGGTGATGCCAGGTCGCAAGGCGGTCAGCATTGCGCTCAGAGCATTGCATCCAACGGTTCTCGCGTGCCGCGTAGATCAAGGCTTGCTGCAATCGGCGCATCCGAACCAGCTGTTTTGGAGGCCGGACGATGCGTCTCTGGTGCTTCGTTCATTCCTTCTATTTCCGTTGGCCGTCAACGCGAGCAGGGCTCCAGGCTATGCAAGCACCTACTGCGATTTCGGATGGATCTCGACAATGGTGACAAGTCCGTCTGTGAGTATCGTTGATAGTTCCGACGAGCTGTTGATTATGGAGTTGGCGCCGACGGTCCAAGAAGTCAGCCTCGTTAAGGCTGGCAAACTTGATGTCCGGGGGTGCGCTGACCGGATGTCGACTTGGATGACCGGATTTAGCGCTTTGCAAGGCGATACTCCGATCGTCTTCAGATCAGAAGGCGCCTCGGAGTCTGCGATCGATCAGGTCGTTGCCACTTCTGGCACATTCGTGAGAGAGGCTCGACAGCGCATCTCCAGGCTCTATCCTGTGCATAATCATCACTATTGGCGGTCAGGAATCGCGTCATTTCTGCGAAATCGCAGAGCTCGAGGGAACATTCATATCCCTGCGGAGGCTGGAATGGAGGCCTCTCAGTTGCGTCCGGAAGTTGCCATAGCAGCGCGTACACGCGACATGGCCAAGCGCTTCCTGATGGGCGTGCCTGGTCGCCGCCGTCCATGGCATCCCTACTATGCCGCAGAGGTAGCAATCAAGCGATTGGGGTCCATGCGGCCGGTCGGAAAAGTGGAACTGCTTGGCCAGTTTGGAGCAGAGGAATCGTCAGGGACGACCCCGATCGTCGTCTCGACGTTTGATGATTGGAGAGCCGCGGATCAAGCTGTTGACCTGCTCTGGAACCTAACATTGCCAGACGAGTGTGCGTATTTGATCTTTGTCAAGGACCTCAATCTGGCTTCGGGGCGGCTTACCGTGCGTGAGCGGATCGCTGCGCTGACAATTCTCGAGCGGAGATTTCGGATCGCCGACGTCAAATTGCTGATCAGTGTAGACGAAGGGCGGGCAGCAGCTATGAACCAACAGCTTGCCGTTGAGTTCATCGACTGGCGCAGGCCACTCCGGTCGGTTCGAATGATCCTGGCGTGCCTGGCGTTGCTCGGAAAAGTACTAATAAGTAATCTGTCTGGCCGGAGATTGCCAACGAGCGAGGCAGATGCACTGCTTCTCAGTCTCAGGCGCTACAAGTGAGCAGGTCTCAGGCCGACTCACAGTCGGGTTGTACCGAGTCATGATCTTTACTGGAGGTGCAGCGTCCCAGACCGTATCGACAGATGACCGCTATCGGCCAATAGATGGAGTGTGCTCGTGAGGCGGCCGTGGGACCGGCCCCTCGATTGCGCAGGTACGCGTACAATGGATGTGTCCACCATGTGGACGGCGGAATCATGAGCGCCTGCAAGGGCGCTGGTTGTGTATGACCTACAAGATGAAGCGGGCCGCGTCAGTTGCGCGAACTGACGGGTAGGTGGACGGTGACGTATAAGTGCGCCGCGGAAGTGACGAAGGCGCGATGGGCGTCCTCGTTGACTTAGGCGCGGCGGGACGGAATCAACCGCTTGTCTCTGGTAGACGTGCCCGCGTCGCTCGGCGTCACGAGCGCGCTACGTTTGCCGCATGCGATGTGGTTGGCGGCGGCGCGTCCAGCGAACTGCAACCAGGGCGGAGTGGTGATCGCTGATCGTCACGCGCGGTGGAGCAGCGAGAGCCGTCGGATGCTGCAGAAGGCAGCTATCGGGGGTCGCTTCTTCATTTCTGAAGCAGTCTGTGATGCTAGAAGGACGATCCGGCGGCTTACATCCTCTATTGGAGCGGCTGACGTAAACGCTGTTTCAGCGGAGTATGCGTCGCTTCTCCTGAAAGACCCGTAGAAGAGACCGTCGCGGTCTCGAGGGGCGGCTCGTCTTTGTTCTTGGGCGTGGAATACCATCCGATCGCCCGACGCGCTTGCAGCATTGTTCTGTCAGTCTAAGCGTGGCCGGAGGTCATCTCGGTCCCGGCCTATAACAGGAGCGCGATGCCATGAAGTGGCTGTTAGACCTCTCCGAGCAGTATCGATCGCAGATCCGCCAGGGTCCGTTTTTTTGCATGCTCCCGCGGGCGGAGCAACCGAACGACCTTCAATGGGTGCATCAGTTAATGCATCAATCGCGAGAATTTACGCAGGCGCTCTGCCTGCGGTACTCACTGTGCCGCGACCCGCGCTATCAGCCGGTTTTTGCAGAGCACGCGCTCGAGGAGGTGGATCATCCCGATCAGTTGATTGGCTGGATGAAGACGCATGGATTCCTCGAGCGCGACGAGCAGGGCGCCATTCCCCCCACCATCGAAACCATGAATACCACATCGTTCTGTTGGCGAAGCGCGCTGCGAGAGCCGCATGACATACAGATCATCGGCCTCAACCTGCTCAGCGAGGGCGTTGCGTTCGACTTCTATTCGGCGGCAATTCCCGTGCTGGAAAGATTGAAGATCCTGAGCGGACGGTACTGGAACGTTCACGCTGACGTCGACCTGCACCATTTGACCATGGGTCTCGATCTATGCGAGCAAGTCGAACCCGAGTCCCAAACCGGACTACTGTATCATCGCGTGCTATGGCAGTCAGCTTGCCTCTATCATCATATGCTCAGTTCCTGGGTTGGGGAGCGAGGGGAGCCATTAACACGATTATAGAAGCTCAATTCCCGGCCTTGTTTGGATCAGGAAAGTGGCCGTCAAGCTTTGCCGGTTGCCGGGCGCGGATCGCGCGCAGCAAA
>NZ_CAFI01000031.1 GCF_000239775.1 Bradyrhizobium sp. ORS 375 | reverse complement strand
GGCCGTCGCCGTCGCCAAGCGGCTGTTCCAGGCCAAGCGCGCCGGCCATGCCGGCACGCTCGATCCGCTCGCCTCCGGCGGGCTGCCGATCGCGCTCGGCGAAGCCACCAAGACCGTTCCGTTCGTGATGGACGGCCGCAAGCGCTACCGATTCACCGTCTGCTGGGGCGAGGAGCGCGATACCGACGACACCGAAGGCCGCGTGGTCCATACCAGCACCGAGAGGCCGGCTGTGGAGGCGATTCGCGCGCTGCTGCCGCAATTTACCGGCCGCATCGAGCAGACCCCGCCGCGCTATTCCGCAATCAAGATCCAGGGCGAGCGCGCCTATGACCTCGCCCGTGACGGCGAGGTGGTGGAGTTGCAGCCGCGCCCGGTCGAAATCCACGAATTGACCCTGGTCGACCAGCCCGATGCCGACCATTCGGTGTTCGAGGCGGAATGCGGCAAGGGAACCTATGTCCGGGCGCTGGCCCGCGACATGGGCCGAATCCTCGGCTGCTACGGCCATATCAGCGCGCTCCGGCGGACTTTGGTCGGTCCGTTTACCGAGAACGACATGATTCCGCTGGAACAGCTGGAGGCTTTGTGCAATAGAGCCGCGTCCGGTGAGGGAAGCCTCGCCGACGCACTGCTGCCCGTTGAGACCGCGCTGGACGACATCCCGGCACTGGCCGTCACGCGGGCTGATGCGGCAAGGCTCCACCGGGGCCAAGCCGTCTTGTTGCGCGGACGGGATGCGCCCCAGAGTAGCGGCACAGTCTATGTCACGGTCGCAGGCCGCCTTTTGGCGCTTGCCGAAATTGGCAATGGCGAACTCATCCCCAAGCGCGTGTTCAACCTGACCGGACTGACTGCCAGCTCCGGTCGCAACGAAAGAGATTGACGATGTCGGTGACCGCAGAGCGCAAGGCGGAAATCATCAAAGCGAACGCCACCAAGGCCGGTGATACCGGTTCTCCCGAGGTGCAGGTTGCGATCCTGTCGGAACGCATCAACAACCTGACCAGCCATTTCAAGACCCACGGCAAGGACAACCACTCCCGCCGCGGCCTCCTGAAGCTGGTGTCGACCCGCCGTTCGCTGTTGGACTATCTGAAGAAGAACGACGAGGCGCGCTACAAGGCGCTGCTCGAGAAGCACAACATCCGTCGTTGAGCTTCGACCTCACGTAAGCGCGCGCGAGTTCGCGCGCGTGATGGCATGGTCCTGAGAACGCCGCAGCTCGCGGCGTTCGTTAAGTCCGGGATCATGCGGTCTGGCCGGAATCCGGAAAGAAGCGATACGCTGACCCGCCGATTCCGCCCAGACCATGCAGTGCGCCTCAGCAGCAATCCGGCCGCTGGGCGTGACGGGCAAGGTGCCCGTACGACAAGAAGGATGGACGCCATCCGGAATAAGAAAACCATGGCAGGATCGCAGGGCGCTGATCGAATTCCAGCGCCCTGCAATCTTGCGCATGGTTTTTTTGTTTTGGGGGGTCTGCCTTCGCTCATCCTATGAAAGAAGATACCCATGTTTACCAAGCATTCCGTCGAGATCGACTGGGGTGGACGTCCCCTCAAGCTGGAAACCGGCAAGATCGCGCGTCAGGCTGACGGCGCCGTCGTCGCCAGCTATGGCGAGACCGTCGTGCTGGCGACCGTCGTCGCCGCCAAGGCGCCGCGCGAAGGCGTCGACTTCCTGCCGCTGACCGTCGATTATCAGGAAAAGGCCTATGCGGCCGGTCGCATTCCCGGCGGCTATTTCAAGCGCGAGGGCCGTCCGACCGAGAAGGAGACGCTGGTCTCCCGCCTGATCGACCGTCCGATCCGCCCGCTGTTCGTCGATTCCTGGCGCAACGAAACCCAGGTGATCGTGACCGTGCTGTCGCACGACATGGAGAACGATCCGGATATCGTGGCGCTAGTCGCCGCCTCCGCCGCGCTGACTCTGTCGGGCGTGCCCTTCAAGGGCCCGATCGGCGCGGCCCGCGTCGGCTTCGCCAATGACGAATACATCCTCAATCCGACCCTCGACGAGATGGCCGACACCCAGCTCGACCTGGTCGTCGCCGGCACCTCCGATGCGGTGCTGATGGTGGAATCGGAGGCCAAGGAGCTCAACGAGGACATCATGCTCGGCGCGGTGATGTTCGGTCACCGTCACTTCCAGCCGGTCATCAACGCGATCATCGAGCTCGCCGAGAAGGCCGCCAAGGATCCGCGCGACGTCGCGATCATCGACAACAGCGCGATCGAGAAGGAGATGCTCGGCATCGCCGAGCAGGACCTGCGCAAGGCCTATGCGATTGCGATCAAGCAGGAGCGCTACGCCGCCGTCGGCGCCGTCAAGGAAAAGGTGATGGCGTACTTCTTCCCCGAGGGGCAGGAGCCGAAATACGACAAGCTCCGCGTCGCCGCGGTGTTCAAGGAGCTCGAGGCCAAGATCGTTCGCTGGAACATCCTGGACACCGGCAAGCGCATCGACGGCCGCGACGCCAAGACGGTGCGCAACATCGTCTGCGAGGTCGGCGTGCTGCCGCGCGCCCACGGCTCGGCGCTGTTCACCCGCGGTGAGACCCAGGCGCTGGTGGTGACCACGCTCGGCACCGGCGAGGACGAGCAGTACATCGACGCGCTGTCGGGAACGTACAAAGAGACGTTCCTGCTGCACTACAACTTCCCTCCCTACTCGGTCGGTGAGACCGGCCGCCTCGGCGGCACCAAGCGCCGCGAGATCGGCCATGGCAAGCTCGCCTGGCGCGCGATCCACCCGGTGCTGCCGCCGCATCACGAATTCCCCTACACCACGCGCGTGGTGTCGGAGGTGACGGAGTCCAACGGCTCGTCGTCGATGGCGACCGTCTGCGGCTCGTCGCTGGCGCTGATGGATGCCGGCGTGCCGCTGAAGCGGCCGACCGCGGGCATCGCGATGGGCCTGATCCTGGAAGGCAGCCGCTTCGCCGTGCTGTCGGACATCCTCGGCGACGAGGACCATCTCGGCGACATGGACTTCAAGGTCGCGGGCACCGAGAGCGGCATCACCTCGCTGCAGATGGACATCAAGATCGAGGGCATCACCGAGGAGATCATGCGCGTGGCGCTCGGCCAGGCGCGCGAGGGCCGCATCCACATCCTGGGTGAGATGTCCAAGGCGCTGACCAACGCGCGCGCCGAGCTCGGCGAATACGCGCCGCGCATCGAGACCTTCAAGATCCCGACGGACAAGATCCGCGAAGTGATCGGCACCGGCGGCAAGGTGATCCGCGAGATCGTCGAGAAGACCGGCGCCAAGGTCAACATCGAGGACGACGGCACCGTGAAGGTCGCCTCCAGCGACGGCGAGGCCATGAAGGCCGCCATCAAATGGATCAAGTCGATCGCCTCCGATCCGGAGGTCGGCCAGATCTATGACGGCACCGTCGTCAAGGTGATGGAGTTCGGCGCCTTCGTGAACTTCTTCGGCACCCGCGACGGCCTCGTGCACATCTCGCAGCTCGCCGACAAGCGCGTGCAGAAGACCACCGACGTCGTCAAGGAAGGCGACAAGGTCAAGGTCAAGCTGCTCGGCTTCGACGACCGCGGCAAGACCCGGCTGTCGATGAAGGTCGTCGACCAGACCACCGGCGAGGACCTCGAAGCCAAGCAAAAGGCGGACGCGTCCGCCGAGGCGCCGCGCGAGGCCGCCGGCGAGTAAGCCGCGCAGGTCATCGATGAGTTACGAAGGGCGGCTCTCGGGCCGCCCTTTTTGTTTCGGTGGTCGGCATCTCGCTATGGCGGATGAGAAAGCTTACGCTCCGTCCACATCCCGCGGGAGGTCACACGTCCGATGCCCGAACTGATCATCCGTCCCGCCCGCTCCGAAGAGTATGACGTCGTCGCCCAACTCTGGATGGACAGCTGGTGCTCGACCGGGCTGGATAGCCCGAGCCAGAAGCTCCTGACCTATCTCAGGGACCGCGTGCCGCGCGAGGTCGCCGGCGGCTGGAGCCTCTATGTCATGGATGACCGTGGCGCGCTCGCCGCCATGCTCGCAATCAACATCGAACGGCTCTATCTCGACCAGCTGATGATCGCGCCTGCGTATCAGGGCCGCTCGCTCGGCCGCCGCCTGCTCGGCTTCACACGCGAGCTGCTGCCGCAGGAGGTCTGGCTGCGTTGCGCCGAAGGCAACGAGAAGGCCTGGCACTGGTACGAGCGCGAAGGATTCGTGCTGGAGAGGCGGGAAGCCGACCCGATGCACGGCCGGATAATGAAATATTATCGCTGGAAGCGAGGCGATACGGCGGCGGACTAACTGCATCGCGAGAACTAGCCTCCGGTCCGGCGCGCTGCCGAAAGGGATTGCGCACGCCGCTCGACGCGAACTAACTTCGAGTTCCCTCACAACTCGGTCCGTCATGGCGTCCAAATGTCCGTAATGCTCGCGCCGCGCCGACGATTTTCAGTCAACGGTCTCGCCCTTGTCCTTCTGATGGCGCCGATCCAAGCGTGGAGCCAAGCCCCGTCAGCGCCTGCTGCAGCGCCAGCGCCATCGGCCGGGACAACGGTCAAGAAGCCCGCAGCGAAGGCCAAACAGGCGCGGAAGCCGGTCCCGGCAGCGGCAGCGGAGAGCGGCCCGTGCCGCCTCGGCGTGGTCTCCATGCTCGGCGACGAAATGACGGTGCACAAATTCGGCCTCACGGTGTTCGAGACCGAGGATCAGCAAGTCACGATTCCGGGCTGGGGTCTCGACGATCTGGTGATGGCACGCGTCCGCGCTGCGAGCGGCAACGATCCCGGGATCCGCAGGATCAGCGTCCCCAAGGAGACGTTCGACCGCCTGTACCATCAGAAGAGAAGCTTCCTGCCCGACCCGAACCAGAGCCTGACCGCGATCGTCCGCGACGTGACATCGAACGCGAACTGCGCGCGCTACCTCGCCGTCATCAAGTTCGAGGGCAAGATCCCCGGGAGCAATCTCGTGGTGAACGGCATCGGTGCTTATAACCAGGGGATCGGATCGGTGCTCCGGCACTCGCATCTGTTTGCCAACCTCATCATCACCCTGATCGATGGCCAGTCCTATGAGAGGGTCGGCACGTTCTCGGCGGATGTCGGCTCCCGACTTAACGAGAGCATGAGATTGACGGAAGACCCGATCAACAAGCTCGACAATGCGGACTTTCCCGAGCCGCTTGCGGCGGCGGCCAACAGCGCTGTCTTGCGGGAGCGACTGCGGGCGCTGATCAGCACCAAAATGGATCGCTATTTGCCGTCCTATCTTCAGGTCGAATGATCCGGCCGCGCGTCAGGTTCTCCGGGCGCGGATTCGCCCTCATAGCCTGACGCGGAGGACTGCATGACCCGACTGCCGGACCAGGCCCGACGGCGCCGTGTCGAGGCCGTAGCGGACGCTGAGATCGAGCCGCTCGCTTGCGGTCGTTATCAGACCGAGACCTGCCGAATACGACCACGGCGACAGGTTGAGGCCCTGGGTGACGAAGCTGTCGCCTCCGCCGGAGAAGGCTGCGCCGACCTGCAGTTGCTGGTTCAGCGCATTATAGCCGACGCCGAGATCGGCGATCAAACGAACCTGTCTCGCTATCTGGTAAACCGCTTTCAAGCCGGCGGTTGTCGTCAGTTCCTGATAGATCTGCGGATCGACGTTGAGGCTGAAGCCGCCCGCGCCACTTTCCCGATAGGCATTGCTGCGCACCGTGCCATAGTCGAAGCGCAGCGAAGGGATCAGCGCGACGTTACCCGTGAGCGGAATTCGCGTCTTGATACCGATGCCGGCATGACCGGTGAAAGAGCGATAGCTTCCGCCGGCAGACGCAGTCATGAACGTCAGCGACCGGTTCTCGCCATTGTCACTCCACCCGCCGTCAAGCTGATAGTCCAGTATCACATCGCGGCTGATCGCGTAGGCTCCGTAGAGCCCGAGCTGATAGGACGAGAGGCCGAGACGGTTTGGCACGGCATCGTCGCTTCCCGTGATCGTCTGCCGGGAATAGCCGAAGACGCCGCCGATCATGGCGCGTGGTGACAGCGCCGCATCAGCGCCGAACGCCAAGCCACCACCGGATGCGTCATAACCCGGAACACCATCACGGCCGGCCTGCCGCGTGACGCTGCCGAGCGGCTGCATCCAGACATTGCGGCCGGTGGCCCCGCCGACCTCATCGAGCCGGTTGGTCATCGTCTGGCGGAAGTCGCGCTGCGTCACATAGGTCGCCTGCGACGCTGCGCCGCTCAGGACCGGCAGCGTCTGCTTGACCGCATTGCTGAGCGACGGGCCGCTGAGGTTGTCGAGCGCGACGAACCCGGTCGCCATCGATCCGCCCCAGCCTGCCGGCGTCATCGATAGCCGATACAACGCGTCGGCGGCCGCCATGCCAACGCGACCGCCCGCCGCACGCAACGTGTCGCCATAGGGCTGAACCAGCGACATGGTTGCCAGATTTCCGGTCAGGCTGCCGGTGAGGTCATAGGTGGATGCGATCATCTGCGCGCCCGACGCGTCGCCGCTGGCGGTGCCGTACAAGCTCGTCAGATTGCCGCGCGACAGCGTGTTGAACAGCACGCGGCCCTCCGGCGTGACCGAGCCGAGCAGCGTGAAGCCGCCGGCTGTGCTGCCGGCCGGCGCGACGCCGGCACCCCAGAAGTAGCCGTTCTGATAGTCGGTGATGACGAAGCGGCCGGGCGCCTGCGTGCCGAACAGCGTCGGGCTGACGATCCGCCACGGCGTGCCGGCCGTCCACGCCCATTGCGGCACCGAGTTGGCCGGCACCGGCGCGGATGGCGGCGGCGTGAAGGTGGCGGGATCGTACGGCAGCATGTAGGCCCAATGCGTGACCAGCAGCGTGTCGCCGGTGATCATCTGCATCTCCATGCTAGTCACACCATTGACCGCGCGCATGGTGCCGAGCCCGACCGTCACGGTGCCGCCACCGGCCGGCGTGAACAGCATGGTGATCTGTCCAGCGGGCGTGACAAAGCCCTGGATGGTCGAGGTGTCGGTCAGCAGCGCCGGGCCGATCTTGAGCTGCGCGACGCTGGTGCCGGTGAAGGAGCCGTTGGTCGCCGTGCCCAGGGTCCACAGCGTCTGGTCGCCGATGGGGATCGGGTTGGTGAAGCCGGTCTTCGGTGCCATGTAGGCCAGCAGCTGGGCTGTCGGCACATACCAGTTCGTATTGGAGATGGTGGAGTCCCACACCGTCGACTGGGCGCGCGCCGACGCGGTGCCAGCGAACCACACGGCACTCGTCGCACACAACGCGACGATGCAAGTCCTCGAACGCAGCATCATCGCCCCCACGATGTCACTATGCTGGCGGCGCGACCGCAGCCTGTCCTCGGGCCGAAGCACCGGCCATGGTGCATCGCCCTGTCGGCGGCAACAAGGCGCGCGCAAGCCGCCCTCAACGCGCTGAATATCCGTGGGAGAGCGATCGTCTTCAACTGGGAAAAATTGGGTACATCATGCGGCGCCGCCGGAGGCGCCCGACGGCAGGTCGTGCACGCCGATGCGCGCGGACGCTACTCCGCCTTGAGATCCTCGGGCCGCGGCATCGAGATGACGTTGTAGCCGGAGTCCACATAATGGATCTCGCCGGTGACGCCACCTGACAGCTCGGACAGCAGGTAAAGCGCGGAACCGCCGAGCTCCTCCAAGGTCACGCCGCGGCCGAGCGGCGAGTGCTTCTGCTGGAACGCGAACATGAAGCGGGCATCGCCGATGCCGGAACCCGCGAGCGTGCGCACCGGCCCCGCCGAGATGGCGTTCACGCGAATGCTCCGGCGGCCGTAATCGGCCGCGAGATAACGCACCGAGGCCTCGAGCGCGGCCTTGGCGACGCCCATCACATTGTAGTTCGGCATCACGCGGTTGGAGCCGTCGAAGGTCAAGGTGATCATGCTGCCGCCGCTCTCCGGCATCAGCTCGGCGGCGCGCTTTGCGATCTCCGTGAAGGAGAAGCAGGAGATCAGCATCGTGCGCGCAAAGTTCTCGCGCGAGGTGTCGGCGTAGCGGCCCTTGAGCTCGTTCTTGTCGGAGAAGGCGACGGCATGAACGATGAAGTCGAGCCCGCCCCAGGCTTCGCGCAAGCTCGTGAACACGCTGTCGACGCTGGCAATGTCCTCGACGTCGCAGGGCAGCACATGCTTGACGCCAAGCTCATCGGCGAGCGGACGCACGCGCTTGCCGAGCGCATCGCCCTGATAGGTGAAGGCCATCTCGGCGCCGTGTGCAGCGAGCGTCTTGGCGATGCCCCAGGCGATCGAATGGTCGTTGGCGATGCCCATGACCAGACCGCGCTTGCCTGCCATCAGACCCTGCATGCTCACTCTCCTTCGTCATGCCGGGGCCGGCCCAGCCAGGATGATCGTCAGGCTTCAAATACGCCGATAGCCGGACATCGGTGCGAAATGTTTCGCGCTGTTGTCCGGCTCGCGCCGAGAAAGCCAGTGCTGTTGGAAACCTTAGGCGTCGAGGTGCTTGAAGACCAGCGTGGCGTTGGTGCCGCCGAAGCCGAACGAGTTCGACAAGACGGTGCCGAGCTTGGCATTGTCGATGCGCTTGCGCACGATCGGCATGTCGGCGAACACCGGATCGAGCTCGGTGATGTTGGCGCTCTCGCAGATGAAGCCGTTCTTCATCATCAGCAGCGAGTAGATCGCCTCCTGAACGCCGGTGGCGCCGAGCGAGTGCCCGGTGAGCGCCTTGGTGGCCGCGATTGGCGGGCACTTCTCGCCGGAGCCGAACACCTTGCGGATCGCCTCGATCTCCGGCGGATCGCCGGCCGGTGTCGAGGTCGCGTGCGGATTGATGTAGTCGATCCTGGTCTTCACGGTCGACAGCGCCATCTGCATGCAGCGCTCGGCGCCCTCGCCTGACGGTGCGACCATGTCGTAGCCGTCCGATGTCGCGCCATAGCCGACGATCTCACCGTAGATCTTGGCGCCGCGCGCCTTGGCGCGCTCGAGTTCCTCGAGCACGAGAACACCGGCGCCGCCGGCGATCACGAAGCCGTCGCGGCTCACGTCATACGGACGCGAGGCGGTTGCAGGCGTATCGTTGTGCTTGGACGACATCGCGCCCATGGCGTCGAACAGCACCGACAGCGTCCAGTCGAGCTCCTCGCAGCCGCCGGCGAACATCACGTCCTGCTTGCCGTACTGGATCATCTCGTAGGCATTGCCGATGCAATGATTCGAGGTCGCGCAGGCCGAGGAGATCGAGTAGTTGACGCCCTTGATCTTGAACCAGGTCGCGAGCGTTGCCGACGCGGTCGACGACATCGCCTTCGGCACCGCGAAAGGTCCGACGCGCTTGGGGCCCTTGGTGCGGGTGATGTCGGCGGCCTCGACCAGCGTGCGCGTCGAGGGTCCGCCCGAGCCCATGATGATGCCGGTTCTGACGTTGGACACGTCGGTCGGCTCGAGGCCGGAATCGAGGATCGCCTGCTCCATCGCGACGTGATTCCACGCCGCGCCTTCGCCGAGGAACCGCATCGCGCGTCGATCGACGACCTCGGCCGGATTCAGCGTCGGCGCACCTTGCACCTGCGAACGGAAACCAAGCTCGGCATATTTCTCAGCACGGGAGATGCCGGACTTCGCCTCGTACAGGCTCGCAAGCACCTCCTGGGTGTTGTTGCCGATCGACGAGACGATGCCCATGCCCGTGATGACGACCCGCCTCATGATGTCCGCCTCGCCTTGCTCGTGTGTTTTGTTGCAGTCACGCCTGCTGCACTGTCTGTGGTCGCAGCCCGCCGGTTCAAGACGGCGCGGCGCCCTGCTTGAACAGGCCGACCTTCAGGTCCTTGGCGCGATAGATAATGTCGCCGTCCATCGAAAGCCAGCCGTCGGCGATGCCGAGCACCAGCTTCGAGCGCATCACGCGCTTGATGTCGACGTTGTACACAACCTTGCTGGCGGTCGGCAGAACCTGGCCGGAGAACTTCAGGTCGCCGAGGCCGAGCGCGCGGCCGCGGCCTGCGCCGCCGGTCCAGCCGAGGAAGAAGCCGACCATCTGCCACATCGCATCCAAGCCGAGACAGCCCGGCATAACCGGGTCGTTCTTGAAATGGCAGCCGAAGAACCAGAGATCCGGCTTCACGTCGAGCTCGGCGCGCACGACGCCCTTGCCGAACTCGCCGCCGGTCTCGGAAATCTCGGTGATGCGATCGAACATCAGCATCGGCGGCAGCGGCAGCTGCGCATTGCCGGGGCCGAACAGCTCCCCGCGGCCACAGGCCAGCAGGTCCTCATATTCATAACTGCCGCGCCGATCCAGCATGCCTGATGAGCCTTTCTCAACGATCCCCGGGTGGAAAAATTTGCGCGCGACATGCCCCTTCGCGCGCCGACCCGTTCATGCGCCGTTTCGCCGTCCGGCCATACCGTCGACTGGCCAGCGCCCCAAACCAGGCAGTTGGAACGGCACAGGCGGCCAGTGCGGCCAGCTGCACCCGCCATGGCAGGTCAAATCGGGTCCGCGCGCTCTCTAACATAGGGGATTGCGGCGTCAATGCGCGTATCCAGCTAAAACGACGCGGGGGCGCTGGCGCGCACGCGGTCTTTGCCGCAATTGCAGTTTAGGGTCGTTCTAGATAGGTTAGTTGCGATAAGCTTGCATCTGACGGGGTTTCTTCCTATATCCAAAGTGGTCGATGTGAATATTTCGGTGCATGACGTGGACGCCAGCAACAACGCTTCGATGAGTGGTCACGACCGTGCCGGCCCGGATGGGCTGGGAACGGGTCGGCAGCCTGCGCTCAACGGCTGCCCGTGGCACGACGTCAATGAAATGCTGCAGACCGCCGGGCTCCGTCCGACGCGGCAGCGCATGGCGCTGGGCTGGCTGCTGTTCGGCAAGGGCGCGCGGCACCTGACCGCGGAAATGCTGTACGAGGAAGCGACGCTGGCGAAGGTCCCGGTGTCGCTGGCGACGGTCTACAATACGCTGAACCAGCTGACGGATGCCGGCCTGCTGCGCCAGGTGAGCGTCGACGGCACCAAGACCTATTTCGATACCAACGTCACCGCCCACCACCACTTCTACCTCGAGAACAATCACGAGCTGGTGGACATTCCGGACCAGCATCTGGCGCTGTCGAAGCTGCCGGAGGCGCCGGAGGGCTACGAGATCGCCCGGATCGACATGGTGGTCCGGCTGCGCAAGAAGCGCTGAGCCGGAACAGCATCGTCAACTTCGCTCATGCCCGCGTCGCCAGCGGGCATTTTCATGTCAGCAGGACGTCGAAACAGCGGCCGGTAGAGCCGGCCCGCCGATGGCGTCAGTTCACCTGCTCGTCGGCATAGACGCCCCACAGCCGTTGCTGCTGGATCCAGCCATCGAAACCGTTGCCGAGCACGCGGCACCAGCCGTTGACGCACTTTTTGACCTGCGCGACGACACCGGCCTGCAGCCTCGCCGTCACCGCACTCGTCTGGTCGGCGCTCTCATAGATCGGCGCAAGGTCATCCTTGTTCTTCATGGTGACGACCGCGGTGCGGCGTCCGGACAGCAGCGAGTGGTAGACCCAGCCCTCCGAACCCTCGGAATCGCGCACACGGCGCCAGTTCTCATATTCCGCCGTGATCTCCACCGGCAGGCCGGAGCGCGTGTAGACCCAGGCCACGTCGTTGTCCTTGGTCGGACCGGCGCGGACGTTCACATGATCCGATTTCAGGCTGACATAGCGCGGCACCGGAAGGCCGCTGGTGGTGAGAACCGAATCCTTGGCCACCGCACCGGTGCTGACCGAGCCGTGGAGCAGACTGGCGCAGAAAACTGCGGCGACGATTGCGACTGCACCGAGACGTCCCAACGCGATTGAACTCAACTCACTCTCCCTCGCAAGGACCGACGCGTGGTCGCGCCCATGATCCTTCGCCCGATCCCCATCGAACCGCCGGGCTGCCCCCCTTCGTGCACAGAGAGGGCTTGCCGCAGCGCAGGTCCCGACCCGCCGTTGGCTTCTTGTCTTGGCCCGGCCTTCTGCTAGACAGGACCGAACACAAGCGGCCAGGAAGCGCCTGAGAATCGCTCGCGAAACCCTGTCAGGGACGGATCGGCTACCTGCGAGATCCGACACGCCAGTCCAGGGAAACGCCGCTCTCAGACGACGACGGTAGTTTCGGCGAACCCGGTTAATGAGGTCTGAAGGATCTCATGAGAGCAGCACATGTCAGGTAGGAAAAAGCCCCTCGTCGTGGTGACACGCAAGCTGCCGGACTCGGTCGAGACGCGCATGCGCGAGCTGTTCGACGCGCGCCTCAATCTCGACGACGAGCCGATGAGCCAGGAGCGGCTGGCCGACGCCGTGCGCACCGCCGAGGTGCTGGTTCCGACCGTGACCGATCACATCAGCGCGGACATTCTCAATCAGCCCGACTGCAAGTTGCGAATGATCGCGAACTTCGGCAATGGCGTCGACAACATCGACGTGGCCGCGGCGGTCGCGCGCGGCATCACCGTCACCAACACGCCGAAGGTCCTCACCGAGGACACCGCCGACATGACCATGGCGCTGATCCTTGCCGTGCCGCGGCGCCTGATCGAAGGCGCCTCGGTGCTCACCGAAGGCAAGAACTGGGCGGGCTGGTCGCCGACCTGGATGCTCGGCCACCGCATCGGCGGCAAGCGCCTGGGCATCATCGGCATGGGCCGCATCGGCCAGGCGGTGGCGCGGCGCGCCCGCGCCTTCGGCCTGCAGATCCACTATCACAACCGCCGTCCGGTCGCCCCTGTCATCGCCGACGAGCTCGGCGCCACCTATTGGGAGAGCCTCGACCAGATGCTGGCGCGGATGGACATCATCTCGGTGAACTGTCCGCACACGCCGGCGACATTCCACCTGCTGTCGGCGCGCCGCCTCAAGCTGATCCGCAAGGATGCCTACATCGTCAACACCGCGCGCGGCGAGGTGATCGACGAGGAGACGCTGACGCGGCTGATCGAAGCCGGCGACATCGCCGGCGCGGGCCTCGACGTGTTCGAGCATGAGCCTGCGGTGAACCCGCGCCTCGTCCGGCTCGCCAAGGCCGGCAAGGTGACGCTGCTGCCGCACATGGGCTCGGCCACGATCGAAGGCCGTGTCGAGATGGGCGAGAAGGTCATCATCAACATCAAGACTTTCCTCGACAACCACCGCCCGCCGGACCGCGTGCTGCCGAGCATGCTGTAGGCGGTTCCACGGCGGGCGCCGTGAGAACGATTGAAGCCAGGATGCGATTCCTGCGTTGACGAAGCGGCCGATTGGCCGTTCCGACGCAGGGAGATGATCATGGAAACCCGCCACCTCGGCACAACTGGTCCTACCGTCGCGGCCCTGGGCCTCGGCTGCATGGGCATGTCGGACTTCTACGGCCCGAATGACCGCTCCGAGAGCATCGCCACCATCCATGCCGCGCTCGAAGCGGGCATGACACTGCTCGATACGGGCGATTTCTACGGCATGGGCCACAACGAGATGCTGATCCGCGAGGCGCTGGCCTCGGCCGGTCCGCGCAACGTGCAGATCTCGGTGAAGTTCGGCGCGCTGCGCGGGCCCGACAAGAGCTGGCTCGGCTATGACTGCCGGCCGGAGGCGGTGCGCACCTTCCTGTCCTATTCGCTGCAGCGGCTCGGCGTAGACACGATCGACATCTACCGGCCGGCGCGGCTCGATCCCAACGTGCCGATCGAGGACACGATCGGCGCAATGGCCGAGCTGAAGCAGGCCGGCTACATCAAGCATATCGGCCTGTCAGAGGTCGGCTCCGAGACGATCCGCCGGGCGCACAAGGTGCATCCGATCTCGGACCTGCAGATCGAATATTCGCTGATCTCGCGCGGCATCGAGAGCGACATCTTGAAGACCTGCCGCGAGCTCGGCATCGGCATCACCGCCTATGGCGTGCTGTCGCGCGGCCTGATCAGCGGCCACTGGTCGAAGGACCGCGCCAATGCCGCCGATTTCCGCGGCCACTCACCGCGTTTCCGGGGCGACAATCTCGATCGCAATCTCACGCTCGTCGACACGCTGCGCAGCATCGCCGGCGAGGTCGGCGCGACCCCGGCGCAGGTCGCGATCGCCTGGGTCGCTGCGCAAGGCAACGACATCGTGCCGCTGGTTGGCGCCCGCCGCCGCGACCGCCTGGACGAGGCGCTCGGCGCGCTCTGCGTCAAGCTGACCGAAGTGCAGCTCGCCGCGTTGGACAAGGCCTTCCCGATCGGCGTCGCCGCGGGCGAGCGCTATCCGGAGGCGCAGCTGGTGCACATGGACAGCGAGCGCGGGCCGCGAGTGTGAGCCACGCTCGTGCGACACCCACAGTGTCGTCCCGGCGAAAGCCGGGACCCATACCGCGTGATGCCTGGAATCGGCAGGCTGCCCGTTCCGCGCGTCTCACGGAGTGTGTGGCGCGCCTCTCGGCTTGCACACATCACTTCCGATGCACGCTTAAATCCGCAATCACCGGACCATCACCATTGAGCGGATTGGCCGGATCGCGCCCATAGCGGAGCGTCTCGAAGCGCATTGTGCGGGCGTCGAGCATCAGCAACCGCCCGACCAGTCCCTCGCCGAAGCCGACGATCTCGCGGATCGCCTCCAGCGCCATCATCGAGCCGAGCATGCCGGCGAGCGCGCCCATGACGCCGGCTTCGGCGCAGGCCGGCACGGTGCCCGGCGGCGGCGGCTCCGGGAACAGGCAGCGATAGGTCGGATTGAACTCGCTTTTGTCGTTCTTCTCATGCGCGCGGATCGTCGTCAGCGACGCATCGAATGTGCCGAGCGCGCCAGTAATCAGCGGCTTGCCGGCGAGGAAGCACGCATCGGACGCGAGATAGCGGGTGTCGAAATTGTCGGAGCCATCGAGCACGAGATCGTAGCCGCCGATCAATGCGAGCGCGTTGTCGGCATTGAGCCACGTCCGGTGCGCGACGACGGTGACATGCGGATTGAGTGCGTTGATGCGCTCGGCCGCACTGTCGACTTTCGGCCTGCCGATATCCGGCGTGGCATGGATGACCTGGCGCTGCAGATTCGACAGCGACACCACATCGTCATCGACGATACCGATCGTGCCGACGCCGGCGGCGGCGAGATACATCAGCGCCGGCGCGCCGAGCCCGCCCGCGCCGATCACCAGCACCGACGCGCGCTTCAAGGCCGCCTGGCCGGGACCGCCGACATCGCGCAGTACGATATGGCGGGCATAACGCTCCAGTTCTTCGTCGCTCAGCATCGTCACACGCGTCCTTCCGCTGCGGAATCGCCGCCAGCTGATCTTGGAGACGGGAGATCTCCTTGACTGAACCCCCGCCCGATTGTGACCGACCAAGCAGATGTGCTTATTTACGGCAGCGGCAAGAGCAGCGGGATTTGTCATGAGACGGCTGGCTACGGCAACCTTCATCTGCGCGATCGCCGCGTGCGCGCCGGCCCAGGCCCAGACGACGCAAACGCCCGCGGCACAAGGTCAGCAGCCCGCGAAGCCCAAGCCCGTTGCGACCCAGGCCCTTCGGCCTGCCGTACAGGCGCCGGCCGACACCGCCAACGGGATGAGCCAGGCCGAGAGGCTGTCGCTGCAATCCGATCTCGCCTGGGTCGGCCAGTACAACGGCGCCATCACCGGCGACGTCAGCGAGCGCATGGTCAACGCGATCAAGGAGTACCAGAAGCTCAAGGGCGGCAAGCCGACCGGCGTGCTCAATCCGCAAGAGCGCGCTGGGCTCGCGGATACCGCGCGCCGCAAGCAGGAGGGCGTCGGCTGGAAGCTCGTGACCGAGCCGACGAGCGGCGCCCGCCTGGGCATCCCGACCAAGCTGGTCCCTCAGCAGACCACCGACAGCAACGGCTCGAAATGGACCTCGCCCACCGGCACCGTGCAGGTCGTGCTGTCGCGCCGCAAGGAGGCCAACCCGACCACGGCCGCGCTGGCCGATCGCGAGAAGAAGGAGCCGGGGCGCACCGTCGACTACAGCGTCGTCAAGCCCGACTTCTTCGTGCTGTCGGGGCTGCAGAACCTGAAGAAGTTTTACATCCGCGGCACCTTCAAGGGCGACGAGGTGCGCATCCTGACTATCCTGTACGACCAGGCCACCGAGAACACGGTCGAGCCGGTTGTCATTGCCATGTCCAGCGCCTTCACCGCGTTTCCGGCGGCAACGCTGGCCGCCCAGCCGGCGCCACGGCGGAGCGTCGATTACGGCACCGGCATCATTGCGAGCGGGGACGGCGCCATCGTCGCGGACCGCGAGGTCACCGACGCCTGCGTCGCCATCACCATTCCGGGCTTCGGTCATGCCGAGCGCGTCGCCGAGGACAAGGAGCGCGGGCTCGCGCTGCTGCGGATCTATGGCGCCCACGGGCTGAAGCCGCTGGCGCTGTCCGGCGGCAATGCGAAATCATCCGTCGAGATCGTCGGCATCGCCGACCCGCAGAGCCAGGGTGGCGGCGCGGCGATCACCACCGTCAAGGCGCAGCTCGCCGGCACCGGGCCCGGTGACGCCTCGCTCGCGCCCGCACCGGGGCTCGGCTTCTCCGGAGCGGCTGCCCTCGACGGCGATGGCAGGTTCGTCGGCGTTACGCTGCTCAAGCCGGGCGTGCTCGCCGGCGCAGGGATCGTTCCATCCACGCAAGTCGTGATGGTGAGCGCAGACGCGGTGCGTGGCTTCCTCTCGGCGCAAGGCGTCAAGCCGGACGGCACGTCGCTGGACGTCAAGGCCGCCACCGTGCGCGTGATCTGCGTCCGCAAATAGCGCCGCTGCGGACGTCTCGCCGCGCGCCGCAGCGCGGCGGGTGTTTACGCAATATTAAGCATGTCCTTTTAGAAAAAATTAAGGGCCCAACGGCGGCCGGCGGGGATCTCTGGTGCAGCATCGCGACTGCGCGTGATGATGCTCGACGATGCCGAGTGCCCATCCGCGGCTCCCTGCCGCTCTCTTCCTAGCACCTTGCTATCAACTCGGAACGGCTCCCGCCGTAGTCAACCGGTCTGTCGAATCGCAGACCGGACGTGAGATAGTTCGAACAGTTTTGTCGGCGTGCTGATTCGGACCACCGCGATCCCTCCTCACAAGTCGGATCGGGCCGGGACTGTCCTGAGCGAGAATAGCTCTGCATCGCTTCACTCGATGCACTCAGCTTTGGCGTTCTCATAAGTTCCGTCAACATCCGAAGGACTGTCTCCCGATGTACACGATCGTTTTGGCCACGCAGAAGGGCGGCAGCGGCAAGAGCACGCTCGCCATTGGTCTCGCCGTGGCGGCCCAGCAGGCCGGCCACAAGGTGCGCGTGATCGAAACCGACCGCCAGGGCACGCTGACGAAATGGCAGGCGCGCCGCGCCGCCGGCGAGCCGATCGTCGAAGCCGTCTACGATGCGAAAATGATCGAGCCGCGCCTCCAGGCGCTCCAGCGCGACGGCGTCACGCTCTGCGTGATCGACACCGGCGCCGGCATCACGGCGTCGACGACCGCAGCGATCCGCTACTGCGATCTCTGCCTGATCCCCGCGCGTCCGAGCGTCGCCGACATCGAGGCCACGGCGCCGACGCTCAGCGTCGTCAGGGCCTGGCGCAAGCCGTTCGCCTTCGTGCTCAACCAGGCGCCGATCCGCGGCGGCCACCGCATCACCGACGCGACCACGGCGCTCGACGCCGACGCGCCGCGCGACATCGCCGAGGTGCTGGCGCAGCCCTTCATCATGATGCGCAACGACCACCAGGACGCGCTCGCCGCCGGCCTCGGCGTCACCGAGTTCGACGGCGACGGCAAGTCGGCGCAGGAGATCAAGAGCCTGTGGCGCTGGACCGCCGGCAAGCTCGCCGGCGACCACGTCATGCAGGAGGCGGGCGAACTGAAGGAAGCCAGCGAGCACGCCGAGATCGAATTCCCGATCATGCTGACCCCGCAGCCGGAAGAGCCGAAGCTGCCGGTGGCGCGCGTGTATCCCACCTGGGCCGACAACGGCATCAACTGGAAGGCGGGTTTGTAGTCGGAGGCGGGGTCTCAGCTCTCACCGCAAAGGCGGTGCGCTCCCTCGCCCCGATCTTGCGGGGAGTGGGTTGGGGTGAGGGGCCGCCGCTCGGGAAGTGTCAGTTCGAGACTCCCCCCGCAGCCGTAACGAACGATCCTTCTAGTTACTCGCTCCGTCATGCCCGCGCTTGTCCCGGGCATCCACGCCTCTCCCGAACGACGTGGACGGCCGGGACGAGCCCGGCCATGACGACTTGGAAATACCCGGGTACAAAAGTCCGATCGTCGGGTGCAGTGCGCCTCCGCCGCCAGCGCGGCACGCAAAGAGCCGCGCTACCGCGACCCGCCTTACCGCATCTCCAGCATCTTGATCCGCGCATCCGCGCGACGCAGGCGGCGGCATAGCTCGCGATTGATGTTCTGCATCACGATGACATAGGCCTGGATATCCGCTTTGTAGAACGCATAGAGCTCACGTGCCGTCAGCTCGTAAAGCACCGTCGGCGTCTCCGCCACGACCGTGGCCGACCTGTTCTGCATCTCCAGCAACGTCATCTCGCCGAAAAAGTCGCCAGGCTCCAGATTCGAAATGTGGATCACACCGCCTGTCGGCAGACGCTCGCTGACCTCCAGCGTGCCGCTGTGGACCACGAACATCGAACGCCCCGGCTCGCCCTCGGCGACGACGGTGGCGCCCGCCTCGAACCGGCATTCGACCAGCATGGACACGAGCCGATCGAGACTCGCGTCCGACAGACCGCCGAAGAACGGCGTAGCGAGCAGGAATGCCTTCAGGTCGGGCGAGCTGACAGCCATGAGCGGAGTATACGCCCGCACTAGGCCCCTACAAGCGCACCGCGGGCCCAACGCGCGTTCCAGCCGTCACCTCAGCGCTGGCACTTCGGACACCAGAACGTCGACCGCCCGTTCTGCACGAAGCGCTTCACCACGCCCTCGCAGCCGTCCGTCCGGCATGGTTCACCCTCACGGTCGTAGACCTGGAAAGAGTGCTGGAAATAGCCGAGCTCGCCCGTCGTCTGGCGGTGATCGCGCAGCGACGAGCCGCCGGCGCGGATCGCCTCGTTGAGCACCGTGTGGATCGCTTCGACCAGCCGCTTCGCGTGATCGGTCGGCTCACCCTTCCTAGTGGCGAGCGTTGCCGCCAGCCGGCGCGGCGACAGATGCGCGCGGAACAGCGCCTCGCAGACATAGATGTTGCCGAGGCCGGCAACCACGCGCTGGTCGAGCAGCGCCGCCTTCAGGCTGGTCTTCTTGCCCGCACAGGCGCGCGCCAGCATCGCCGCGTCGAACTCGTTGCCGAGCGGCTCCGGCCCGAGATCCTTGAGATGCGGCTCGTGTTCGATCTCGCCGCGGCCGATGATCTTCATGAAGCCGAAGCGGCGCGGATCGTTGAAGACGATGTCGGCGCCGGAGGACATGTGAAACACGACATGATCGTGCACGCTGTCCTTGCCGCGCGGATAGTGAAACTCGCCCGGCCTCTCCTCGTGGTCAGGCTTCACCACCCGGAACGAGCCGGACATGCCGAGATGCATCAGCAGCACGTCGCCAGAGCCGAGATCGGCGAGCAGATATTTGGCGCGGCGGCCTAGCCCCTTGACGGTCTGGCCCTGCAGGCGCTTCACAAAATCGGGCTGAAACGGAAATCGCAAGTCGCCGCGCCGCGCCTCCGCGGTGACGATCTTGGCCCCTTCCATGACCGGCTGCAGCCCGCGCCGGACGGTCTCGACTTCGGGCAGCTCAGGCATCCCAGTTCATTTCACCTTTTGCGTCGGCGACCATTCACCTTGTCCGGCTGACGTGATAGCGCCTTGGCCGCACCGGCGCTATGGTGCCGTATCGGAGTAAGGGTGATGGATCAGACGGACCAGACCACTCATTTCGGCTTCAGGGACGTGCCTCTGGGCGAAAAGCAGACGCTGGTGAACGACGTGTTTCACAGCGTGGCCTCCCGCTATGACCTGATGAACGACCTGATGTCGGGCGGGCTGCACCGCGTCTGGAAGGACATCATGATCAACACGCTGAACCCGCCGAAGAGCGATGCGCCGTTCGCGCTGCTCGACGTCGCGGGCGGCACCGGCGACATCTCCTTCCGCGCCGCCAAGAAGGCCGGCGCCGGCTTCCACGCGACGGTGTGCGACATCAATGGCGACATGCTCGAGGTTGGCCGCCAGCGCGCGCTCAAGCAATATCTGGAGGACAAGGTCTCGTTCGTCGAGGGCAATGCCGAGAAGCTCGCCTTCCCCGACCGTTCCTTCGACGCCTATACGATCGCCTTCGGCATCCGCAACGTGCCGCAGATCGACCTGGCGCTGGCGGAAGCCTACCGCGTGCTCAAGCATGGCGGGCGCTTCCTGTGCTTGGAGTTCTCGACCGTCGAGGTGCCCGGGCTCGACAAGCTCTACGACCTGTTCTCGTTCAACGTGATCCCGCAGCTCGGCCGCGCCGTCACCGGCGACGCCGAGTCCTACCGCTATCTCGTCGAATCCATCCGCCAGTTTCCGCGCCCGAACGCCTTCGCCGAGATGATCTCGGCCGCCGGCTTCTCGCGCGTCTCCTGGCAGACCCTCTCGGGCGGCATCGTCGCGCTTCATTCCGGCTGGCGTTTGTGATCTCAGCACTGACCCATATTACGCGGCTCGCCCGGGCCGCTTTGGTGTTCGCGCGCGAGGGCGTGTTCGGCGTGGTCGATCCCAGCCTCGTCGCGCCGCCCGGGCAGCTCGCACTGAAGCTCGCGCGACTGGTCGAACGCCCCGGCGCCAAATCCGGTCCCCGGCTGTCGCGCGCGCTGGAGCGGATGGGGCCGGCCTATCTGAAGCTCGGCCAGTTCCTGGCGACGCGGCCGGACGTCGTCGGCGTCGTCATGGCGCGCGATCTCGAATCCCTGCAGGACCGGCTGCCGCCGTTCCCGCAGGCTGAGGCCGAAGCCGTCATCGCCACCGCGCTCGAACGGCCGATCAGCCAGCTGTACACCTCGCTCGGCCCGCCGGTCGCGGCCGCGTCGATCGCGCAGGTGCATCGCGGCGAGGTTGAGCGCGACGGCATCCGCACGCCGGTCGCGGTGAAGGTGCTCCGGCCGAACGTGTCGGCGCGCTTCCGCCGCGACCTCTCCGACTTCTTCTTCGTCGCCGAGAAGGCCGAGGCGCATTCGTCCGAGGCGCGTCGCCTGCGGCTGGTCGAGGTCATCAACACGATGTCGCGCTCGGTCGCGATGGAGATGGACCTTCGGCTGGAAGCGGCGGCGCTCTCCGAGATGGCGGAGAACATCAAGGATGATCCCGACTTCCGCGTGCCCGCGGTCGACTGGGACCGTACCGCCAACAATGTTCTCACCATGGAGTGGATCGACGGCATCGCGCTGAACGACCACGCCCGCCTTGCCCAGGCCAATGTCGATCTGCCCGATGTCGGCCGCAAGGTGATCCAGAGCTTTCTGCGCCACGCGCTGCGCGACGGCTTCTTCCACGCCGACATGCATCCGGGAAACCTGTTCCTGGACAAGCAGGGGCGGCTCGTCGCGGTCGATTTCGGCATCATGGGCCGGCTCGGCATGAAGGAGCGGCGCTTCCTTGCCGAGATCCTGCTCGGCTTCATCACCCGCGACTACCGCCGTGTCGCCGAGGTGCATTTCGAGGCCGGCTACGTGCCGCCACATCATTCGGTGGAGAATTTCGCGCAGGCCATCCGCGCCATCGGCGAGCCGATTCACAACCGCACGGCCGAAGAGATCTCGATGGCCAAGCTGCTGACCCTGCTGCTCGAGGTCACCGGCCTGTTCGACATGCGCACCCGGCCCGAGCTGATCCTGCTGCAGAAGACCATGGTGGTGGTCGAGGGCGTCGCGCGCGGCTTCGATCCCAAGCTCGATATCTGGAAGGTCGCCGATCCCGTGGTGCGCGAATGGATCGAGCGCAATCTCGGCCCGCTCGGCCGCATCGAGGGCGCCGTCACCGGCATCGGCGAACTGGCGCGCCTGACCGCCACCCTGCCCGTGCTTGCCGCGCGCGCCGCCGCCGTGCTCGAAAACCTGGAAACGATGACCCGCGACGGCCTCCGCTTGTCGCCGGAAACCATCGCCGCCATGGGCCGCACCGAAGGCAAGAAGAGCCGCTGGCGGGCGATCGCGCTGTGGGTGATCGCGCTGACATTCATCGGAATCCTGTTCGCGGTGCTGCGGCTCTGAGGCAGACTGGCAGCCATCGACAAGCACGAGCGCGCTACAGCCCCAGCTGTCATCGCCCGGCTTGACCGGGCGATCCAGTACGCGGCGGCCGTAGTGATTGAATCGATGGGCCGCGGCGTACTGGATGCCCGCCTTCGCGGGCATGACAGCTGTTTCTGCTGCAGCATCCGGGACCAAGTCAAAGCTGGCTGACCCTCGAGAGTTGATTGCACTGCATGCATTTTCTGCTAGCATTGCTTTCATAACGCCAATGCTGGGGAGGCGGTCATGGCCAGCCTGACCATCCGCAAGCTCGACGATTCGCTGAAGACCTATCTCCGGCTGCGCTCAGCGCAGAACGGCCGCTCCGTCGAGGAGGAAGTCCGGGTCATCCTGCGCGCGCTGACCGAGCCGGCTGATCCCTCGGAGCCACCATCAACGCCCCTTCCGGCCACCCTGCCCGAACCACTGGTGCCGCAGCCCGGCTCGGCGCGCGAGGCCCGCGTCACCCTGATCATCGGCGGCGGCATCGCCGCATACAAATCGCTCGACCTGATCCGGCGCCTCAAGGAGCGCCACATCCACGTCCGTTGCGTCATGACCAAGGCGGCGACGCAGTTCGTCACCGAGCTGGCTGCGTCAGCGCTGTCCGGCGACCGCGTGTTCACCGACCTGTTCGACGCGCGCAGCGAGTTCGACGTCGGCCATATCCGACTGGCGCGCGACTGCGATCTCATTGTCGTGGCGCCGGCGACCGCCGACCTGATGGCCAAGATGGCGCAAGGCCATGCCGACGATCTCGCCAGCGCTATCCTGCTCGCCGCCAGCCGGCCGATCCTGCTGGCGCCGGCGATGAACCCGATGATGTGGAGCAATCCCGCGACCCGCCGCAACGCCGCGACCCTGCAGCGCGACGGCGTCCACATGATCGGGCCGAATGCCGGCGAGATGGCCGAGAAGGGCGAGGCCGGCGTCGGCCGCATGGCCGAGCCGACCGAGATTGCGGAGGCCGTGGTCGCTATGCTCAAGCCGCCGGTGCCGCGCCCGCTGGCCGGTCGGCGCGTGCTGATCACCGCGGGGCCGACGCATGAGCCGATCGACCCGGTGCGCTACATCGCCAACCGCTCCTCCGGCAAGCAGGGCTTTGCCATCGCTGCCGCTGCGCAAGCCGCCGGCGCCGACGTGCGGCTGATCACAGGCCCGGTCGAGCTGGCCGATCCCAAGGGCGTCAGGGTCACGCACGTCGAGTCGGCGCGGCAGATGCTCGAGGCCGTCGAGGCCGAGCTGCCCGCTGATGTCGCGATCTTCGCTGCCGCCGTCGCCGACTGGCGGGTCGCCAATGAAGGCGGTCAGAAGCTGAAGAAGACCGACAAGGCGATCCCGCCGCTGCAGCTGGTCGAGAACCCGGATATCCTCGCCACGATCTCCAAGCTGAAGGAGAAGCGCCCGGACCTTGTCATCGGCTTCGCGGCCGAGACGGAACATCTCATCGACAACGCGAAAGCGAAATTCGCGCGCAAGGGCTGCGACTGGATCGTCGCCAACGACGTGTCGCCCGCGACCGGCGTGATGGGCGGCGATCGCAACACCGTGCATCTCTTGACGAAGGACGCCGACGGCGTCCATGTCGCGTCGTGGCCGATCATGACCAAGGACGAGGTTGCGACCGCCTTGGTCGCCGAGATCGCGAGAACCGTGGGACAATCAGCGTGACACAGACGATCGCGATCGACGTTCGCATCCTGCCGCATGGCGCGGGCTTGCCGCTGCCGGCCTATCAGACCGCGCATGCCGCCGGCATGGATCTGCTCGCCGCCGTGCCTCCCGATGCGCCTATCGTGCTCGGCCCCGGCAGCCACGCCATGGTGCCGACGGGATTGTCGATCGCGCTGCCCGACGGCTACGAGGCGCAGGTGCGGCCGCGCTCCGGGCTCGCCGCGCGGCACGGCGTCACCGTGCTGAACTCACCCGGCACCGTCGACGCGGACTATCGCGGCGAGGTCTGCGTGCTGCTGATCAATCACGGTCAGGAACCGTTTACGATCAAGCGCGGCGAGCGCATCGCGCAGCTGGTGATCGCGTCCGTCGTGCGCGCCGAGCTCACGATCGCCACGACGTTGTCGGAGACGGTGCGCGGCAGCGGCGGATTCGGTTCGACGGGCCGTTGAACTACGGACCTCGCCATCGTTCCGACTCGCCTATGCCCATCGATGAACGCATTTTCATTCCGTGCAACCACCGTTCACGGTCTGGACTCTTACCGCTGGAGTCCCGAAGCGGTTATTGTTGATTGATTCGTGAAACGGCGCGGTCGACCCGATCTGCGCCGCGCGGAACTTTCGTGCGGTTTGGGGCAAATATGTCGGGCGTGATCGTGGTGATGCGTCAGACGCTGCTGTCGTGCACGTCACTCGCGCGCAAGGGCCTGATGGGTCTCGCTGCGACTGCGCTTGCGCCGGCCACACCGGTCCTCGCGGGCGATGGCGTGCCGGCGGATGCGATTTCGACTCTGTTCGAGCTGAGCCGATCGGACGTCGCCGAGGTCACGGCGATGCTGGCGCTGCTCGGCTTCTCCGTCGTCGCCGCGATCGCGCTGGTGCGCACGCGGCTTGCGGCATCACGAAAGGAGGCGCGGCTGCGCGCCGATGTCGCCGAGCTGCAATTGCAGGCCGATCGCTATCGCGCGCTGCTGTTCGCCGAGCCGCAGATCCTGATCGCCTGGCCCGCGGGCGGTCACCGCCCCCAGATCTCCGGCGACACCTCGATGCTGGTGCCGCAGGATCAGCCGCAACGTATCCTCGCTTTCGGAACCTGGCTGCCGCCGGAGCCGGCGCTGCAGCTCGACCACGCCGTCGAGGCGCTGCGCGAGGCCGGCGAAGGCTTCATGCTCAACCTCACCACCTCGCACGGTCACGCCATCGAGGCGATGGGCCGCGCCATCGGCGGCCAAGCCATCGTGCGCATCCGCGAGCTCTCCGGCCTGCGCCGCGAGCTCGCCGAGACGCAACTGCGCTTCAAGGCGCTGGGCGACGAGACGGAGTCGTTGCGCGCGCTCGCCTCCGCGCTGCCGTGGCCGATCTGGGCGCGGCAGGCCAACGGCGCACTCTCTTACGCCAACGCCGCCTATGCCCGCGCCGCCGATGCGCGCGACGTGCCCGACGCGATCAGTCGCAATCTCGAGCTGCTGGATTCCGCCGACAGAACCGACCTGCAGCGCGCGCTCGGCGCCGGGGGCCATTTCGAGGGCCGCCTGCCGATCGTGACCGGCGGCGAACGCCGCATGCACGACGTCCGCGCCTTCACGCTCGGCGGCGGCAGCGCCGGCGTCGCGATCGATGCCAGCGAAGCGGCAGCGCTGAGCGACGCCCTGGTGCGGATGCACGAGGCGCATCGGCGTACGCTCGACCAGCTGTCGTCGGGCGTCGCCGTGTTCGACGGCCAGCGCCGGCTCGCCTTCTACAACGACAGCTATCGGCGGCTCTGGGATCTCGACACCGCGTTCCTCGACAGCCAGCCGGACGACTCCTCCGTGCTCGACCGCCTTCGCGCCTCGCGCAAGCTGCCCGAGCAGGCGGACTTTCGCGCCTGGAAGGCCAAGCTGCACGAGGCCTATCGCGCCGTCGAGGCCGCCAAGGACACCTGGTTCCTGCCCGACGGGCGCGCGCTATCGGTGGTCACCACGCCCAACCCAGAGGGCGGGGTCACCTATCTGTTCGACGACGTCACCGAGAGCTTTGCGCTCGCCCGTCGTTATGACGGTCTGATCCGCGTGCAGCGCGAGACGCTCGACAGCCTCGCCGAGGGCGTCGCCGTGTTCGGCTCGAACGGCCGCGTCGAGCTGTTCAATCCCGCCTTCGCCAAGATGTGGCGGCTGTCGCCGGATAGCCTGCGCGAGCATCCGCACATCGACACCGTCGAATCCTGGTGCCGGTCGATCTACGACGACAGCGTCGCCTGGCGCACCATCCGCGAGGCCATCACCTCGATCGAGAACCGGCTCGACGTCGCGCTCAAGCTCGAGCGCAAGGACGGCAGCGTGCTCGACTGCATCAGCCGTCCGCTGCCGGACGGCGCGACGATGCTGACGTTCCAGGACATCACCGATACCGAGAATGTCGAGCGGGCCCTGCGCGAGAGCAACGAGGCGCTGGAAGCCGCCGGCCAGATGAAGATCGACTTCGTCCACCACGTGTCCTACGAGCTGCGCGCACCGCTGACCACGATCATCGGCTTCGCGCATTTCCTGTCGGATCCGTCGACCGGGCCACTGACGCCGAAGCAGGCCGAGTATCTCGACTACGTCACCAAATCGACCAACGCGCTTTTAGCGCTGACCAACAACATTCTCGACCTCGCCACCATCGACGCCGGCGCGATGAAGCTCGAGCTCGGCCCCGTCGATGCCGCCAAGGCGATCGAGGCCGCGGCCGAGGGCGTGCAGGACCGCCTCGCCACCGACCGCATTCGCCTCGAGGTCAAGGTCGCCGCCGATGTCGGCAGCTTCGTCGGCGACGAGCGCCGCGTCGTGCAGGTGCTGTACAATCTGCTCGCCAATGCCGTCGGCTTCTCGCCGCAGGACTCCACCGTCGTCGTGTCCGCCCGCCGCACCGATCACAGCGTCGCCTTCTCGGTCACGGACTCGGGCCCGGGCATTCCGGCCGACATCAAGGACCAGATGTTCGACTGGTTCGTCAGCCGCTCGCAGGGCTCGCGCCATCGCGGCGCCGGGCTCGGCCTGTCGCTGGTGCGCTCCTTCGTCGAGCTGCATGGCGGCAAGGTGCGGATGGATTCGGTGGTCGGCAAGGGCACCACGGTCACCTGTGACTTCCCGACCGACCACATCGCGCAACGCAACGCCGCGGAATGACGGACCGACACACATTCACGACCGCGCTGGCGGACGAGACCGCAACCGCCGCCCTGATGGCCGACCTCGCTTTGCTGATCGGCCCGGGCGTGCTGATCACGCTGACGGGCGACCTCGGCGCCGGCAAGACGGCCGCGGCGCGGGCGATGATCCGCTATCTCGCCGACGATGCCGAACTCGAGGTGCCGAGCCCGACCTTCACCCTGGCGCAAAGCTACGATTTGCCGAGCTTCCCGCTGGTGCACGCCGATCTCTATCGCATCAGCGATGCCTCCGAGCTGGAGGAGATCGGGCTGTCGCCGCTGCCGGAAGCAACGGTGGTGCTGATCGAATGGCCCGAGCGCGCCGGCGATGCGCTGCCGCAGGACCGGATCGACATCGCGCTGCGCCACGATGCAGCCCAGGGCGACAGCGCGCGCAATGCCGAGATCAGCGGCACCGGCAAGGCGGCGGCGATCGTGGCGCGGCTGAAGGCGCTGCGCGACTTCCTCGCCGAGGCCGGGCACGCCAAGTCGCGTCGCGAGCGCATGGCCGGCGACGCCTCGACCCGCTCCTACGCCCGTCTCTACAAGGGCGAGCGCGTCTTCATCCTGATGAACTCGCCGAAGCGGCCGGATGGTCCAGCGATCTACAACGGCAAGCCCTATAGCGGCGCCGTGCATCTCGCCGAGGACGTCCGCCCCTTCGTCGCCGTGGCCGGCGCCCTCCGCGGGCGCGGCATCTCCGCCCCGAAGATCAACGACGCCGATCTCGACCACGGCTTCCTGGTCACCGAGGATCTCGGACGCGAGGGCGTGATCGAGGGCGATCCGCCGCGCCCGATCGTCGAACGCTACGAGGCCGCGACCGATCTCCTGGCCGCACTGCATGCGCAGGACGTTCCGGCCGTGCTGCCGCTGGCCCCGCAGGTCACCTACAAGGTCCCGACCTTCGACGTCGACGCCATGCTGATCGAGATCAGTCTGATGCTCGAATGGTACCTGCCCGATCGCGGCGTCGAGCCGTCGCAGGTGCTGCACGCCGAATTCCTGGAGATGTGGCGCGACCTGCTGGCAGAGCCGCTCGCGGCCAAGCCGACCTGGGTGATCCGCGACTATCACTCGCCGAACCTGCTCTGGCTGCCCGCCCGCGAGGGCATCGCCAGGGTCGGCGTGATCGACTTTCAGGACGCCGTGATGGGCCCGCCGGCCTATGATGTCGTATCGCTGGCCCAGGACGCCCGCATCGATGTCCCGGCCGACATCGAGCAGGCACTGCTCGCCCGCTACATCGCCGCGCGCCAAGCTGCGTCCGCGGACTTCGACGCCGACGAATTCCGCGCGCACTACGCGATCATGTCCGCGCAGCGCAACACCCGCCTGCTCGGCACCTTCGCCCGCCTCAACCGCCGCGACGGCAAGCCGCACTACCTCAAGCACCAGCCCCGCATCTGGGACTACCTGCATCGGTCACTGGCGCACGCGGCGCTCGAGCCATTGCGCGGCTGGTACGCGACCAACGTGCCGTCTCCGGCCGGCGTAGCTTGAGCCGACCTGTTTGAGGCGCCACTGGTGCCCTCCCCTCCCCCTTGCGGGGAGGGGAGCAGACCGCCGCTGCGGCGGCAGTGGAGCCCAAGCCCCCCGTAGCTTTACCGGTTCTTAGCCATCCCCGCTTACCTTGGCCCCACGGCGCCCGGTCGCGCCGGGCGTGAACGGAGGGTGCGATGGCGGAGCGGATGAAGGGCGAGCGCGTCGTCTTCGAGCGCGGCATCCCGGCTTTCATGATGGGCATCGACGGCACCTGGCGGCGCAATTGCACCATCGAGGACGTCTCCGAGACCGGCGCCAAGCTGACGGTCGAGGGCTCGGTGGAAGGCCTGCATCTGAAGGAATTCTTCCTGCTGCTGTCGTCGACCGGCCTCGCCTACCGTCGCTGCGAGTTGGCCTGGGTCAACGGCGACCAGATCGGCGTCACCTTCCTGAAGCAGGGCAAGAAGAAGACCAACAAGCGCGCGGCCGCCGAGGTCTGACGGCGGCCTCTGCGGCATCTTGCATCACGACGGCGTCCGGGCCGTCGCATATTCGTCATCGGCCCAAGCTATCGCACCCGGTCGAGACGATAGATGTTTTTGCGTGGTATGATTCGCGCGTACCACCTTTGATCGAGATGCCCTGAGATGCCCGTCAAGCCGCACAAAGCCATGGTCCTCGCCGCCGGTCTCGGATTGCGCATGCGCCCGCTGACGGAGACAATGCCCAAGCCGCTGGTGCGCGTCGCCGGGCGTGCGCTGCTCGACCATGTCCTGGACCGCCTCGCCGAAGCCGGCGTCACCGAGGCCGTCGTCAACGTCCATTATCTCGCCGATCAGATCATCGCGCACACCGCGACGCGCACCGCGCCCCGCGTGATCATCTCCGACGAGCGCGACCAGGTGCTCGGCACCGGCGGTGGCGTGATCAAGGCGCTGCCGCTGCTCGGGCACGAGCCGTTCTTCCACGTCAATTCCGACACGATGTGGATCGAGGGCGTGCGCCAGAACCTCTCGCGTCTCGCCGACGCGTTCGATCCCGAGCGCATGGACATCATGCTGCTGATGGCGCCGACCGCGACCTCGATCGGCTACTCCGGCCAGGGCGACTACGCCATGCTCGCTGACGGCACCCTGCGCAAGCGCCGGGAGCACCAGGTCGTGCCGTTCGTCTACGCCGGCGCGGCGATCATCTCGCCGGCGATTTTCGACGGCGCGCCGTCGGGCGAATTCTCGCTGACCAAGATGTTCGACAAGGCCAACGAGCACGACCGCCTGTTCGGCCTGCGCCTCGAAGGCGTCTGGATGCATGTCGGCACGCCGGCCGCGGTGGCCGAAGCCGAAGAGGCGCTGCTGGAGAGCGCGGCGTAATCTCCGTCCCGACGCACAGCGCGACCCGATGCGGCGACGCTTACGTTTGTCTCCGTCATTGCGAGCGCAGCGAAGCAATCCAGGGCTCCAGGCGTGGCTCTGGATTGCTTCGCTGC
>NZ_CAFI01000032.1 GCF_000239775.1 Bradyrhizobium sp. ORS 375 | reverse complement strand
TCACGACCGCGAAGGCGCGATCGAGGCTGGGCCTCGGCGTGCATTGGCGTCGGCTCGATACCGAAGCTCACCTTGGCTATCGCAAGGGCAAGCGCAGCGGGGTGTGGCTGGTGCGCTGGCGCAATCACTATGAGGGAGCCGACTACAAGCAAGCGCCGATCGGCATCGCCAACGACATCAACGACAAGCCCGCCGAAGGGACGCTGACGTTCGACCAGGCGACGAAGGAAGCACGGGACTGTGTCACGCGGTCCAGAACGGAAGCCGCGGCGCATGCCGCCGGTCCGGCGCCGACCGTGCAAACGGCGGTCGAGGCCTACATCAAAGAGCGCAATGCTCGCGATAGCCGAAGGTCGGGACGTGAAGTTCGATCCGACGCCGGACATCGGCTGCGACGCTATGTTCTCGGCCAGGAGAAACGTGGCAATCAGGAAGCCATTGCGCCCGCCCCTCTTGCCGCTGTCGAGTTGCACGCGTTGAAGGAAGACGACCTGTTGACCTGGCGCGACGAACTGCCCGAAGAACTGAAAGCCACGACGAAGCACCGGCTCTCGAACGACCTCAAGGCCGCGCTGAATGCAGCATGGCCGCGGCTTTCCGCGCAGCAGAAGAAACTGAACCCGACCTTTCTCGCGATCGTCAAAGATGGCTTCAAGGCCGAGCGCATCGATGATGATGACGACGCATCCATCGCGCGGGACAACCAGATCCTCACCGACGCGCAGGTCGGCAACCTGCTTCGCGCGGCAGGCGAGGTCGATGCCGAGCAGGAGAGCGAGGGTGACCTCTACCGGCTCGTGATCTGCCTTGCCGCCACTGGCGCACGGTTTGCGCAGGTGCGGCGCATGCGCGTCAGCGATGCCCAACTCAAGGAGCGGCGCCTGATGATGCCGGGCTCCTACAAGGGGCGCGGCGGCAACGGCGGCTCGGTCCCAATTCCGGTGGGCGACGACGTGATCGAGGCCCTGCTGCCCGCAATCGTCGGCCGGCCGAAGGACGCCCCGCTGTTCGAGCGCTGGAGTTACGAGCAGGAGCCTCACAGCATCGCCTGGAAGAGGTCAGGGCGCGGTCCCTGGAAGACTGCGGAGCTTACGCGCCCCTGGCGCGCGATCCGCCAGCGCGCGGGATTGCCCGAGGTCATCCCCTACAGCCTGCGCCACACCAGCATCGTCCGCGGCCTGCGAAACGGTCTGCCCATCCAGCAGGTCGCAAAGCTGCACAATACGTCTGTGACGATGATCGAGCGGCATTACGCGAAATACATCGCCACCGCGCTGGAAGCCCTCGCTCGCGCCGCGGTCGTGCCGCTGGTGCCGCAGCAGAGCGGCAATGTGGTTACGATCGCGGGGCGCGGGCGATGACCGGACGGGCCGCTTTGGCATTGGAGGATTGGCTTGCGGAATTGCTAAAGCAAGCAGGCGAATGGGACTACGAACAGATCGGTTATCTGCTCGCCCAAGTTCAAGAGGCTGGAGGTACGGTGCCTGGCCGTTACTTCTCCCCTGCGGAAGCCGCACGCACCGAGCGAACGCGCCTTGGACGTGCGCTAGCCTTGGCTTGTGCAATGGAGCTGGTCGATGAGGAGTTTAAGTCGGATATGCGCTGGGAACGGCGCATAGAACGACTCTGGTCGATCGAAACAAAAGCGAATTCCATTCTGGACGATATGGGCAACGACCCCATCCTGCGGCTCATGGCCACGACTGTAGCTCCCGATCGTCGCACATCGGACGATGAAGGTGACTGCGACGGATCTAGCCTGTTTGAGTCTCTGAAATCCTCGCTGCAGCTCGTGGCCAGGAGGGCTTCGTCCGCGAGGAAACTTCTGGAGGAGTTTGGCAGGGCCGGCGGATTCGAGATGGATATGGACGGTCCATCGAAGCAATCCACATTGATTCAAAGTCTCGATAGTATCTACGAAGAATACCTGGACGGCGACCCGCTATCTGGGATTGTAAAGACATACAACAAGCCAGGCGGGCCGTTTGTCGCTTTCGTCCGCGCCGTGTACCACGTCGCCATGAGGCCGGAAATGAGCGACGCCACGCTATACAAGGCGCTGCAGAGGGCCGGGCTGATCGGTCAAACGGACAAGGCCTAAGAATTCTCCTCCGCTTGTCTTTTCGACAGTGCCGGACGTTTGCGCTCAATAGCGAGCCATCCCGAACGAGGAGATGGCTATGGACTCTACTTCTGCGAAGGCACTCTTGATTGCGACGGCGGAGCATCTAGACCCGCCTGCCGCGCATCACATTGAGATTTCTGACCTGCCAGCAGCGATGACGATCCCCGCGTTCTGCAGGTGGGCCGGTATCGGCCGTACGATGGCTTACGCCCAGGCGAAAGCCGGTCACCTGAAATTTCGCAAGGTCGGCGCGAAGAAGACTATCGTCCTTCGCGCCGACGCAGAGGAATGGCTGCGCTCGCTGCCTGCCGCCTCGTCCTAGCCCTTCCTCCAACAGCATCACCCGTGGCGGGCTTCTCCCGAAGAGAAGCCCGCACCGATGCCATCGGACGCGGGCCAGGAAATTCAAATGCTCCCTTTGGAATATCTCATCGGGACCTACAACCCGATCGGCCGCCCCTACATCTTTGGCGATCCGGCGCAATGGAATCCTCTGCAGGTCGAGATCGTTATGGGCGTGGCGAACGCGAAGTACAACGAGTTTGTCGACGCGACGGGTTACGTCGCTCGATTGGTGCGCAGCGGCCTGATTACCAAGCAAGACGGCGTTGATACGCTTCATGAGGCCGCGCTTTACAACAACCTCTATAACGAATATGGGCGCGATGAAATCCAGAGCGTCATCGCCGCCGCCTTCGAATCGGAGGTGGCCCGATGACCGGCAAAGATTATGGCGCGACCAATTTCGTCGCCATGGACGATTATCTCGCGCGGGTCGTCACCCGATCGGCGCTCGGCTTGTTCGAGAGGCAGACTCGCGAGCTGTGCAAAAAAGTGAGGCGCCGACTCATCACTCGAAGTCAAGCGGTCGAAATTCTGAGGACCAAATCAACGTACGACCAGATCATCCGACATTGCGGGCCGCTAAGAGCCGAGCAGATCATGGAAGAGCACCTCAATACAGAGGAGCACACATGAAATACTTCGATGGTAGCGACCTCGACAACGCCGCTCTCGATCTGATTGCGTTGCGCCGAGACCAGCAACAGGAGCGGAGTCGGGCTGGATTTCGCTACGAACTGATGTCGGAGTTCGGCCCCCACGCGTTGCGCAAGAACTGGATTTTAAAAGGGATCATCGCGAAGGGCGAGACGACCGCTTGGGTCGGCAAGCCCGGATCGTTGAAATCGGCCCTCATGGCGGACCTCTGCCTTGCGGTGGCCGGCGGGAAGGATTGGCGCGGCAATCGCAGCAAGGCGGCCTGTGGAGTCGTCTACTTCGCGCTCGAGCGGGTGGATCTCGTCCGGCGCAGGCTTCGGGCCGGCTGGCCGCCGGCCGAGAGCGATCCGCCCGTGGCCGTCGTGCCTGAAACCATGAACCTTATGGATGTCCGCACGGTCGGCAAGGTCATCGCCATCATCAAGGACGTCAACGAGCGCATCCATCCGCACCAGGTGGGCATGATCGTGATCGACACCTTCGCCAAAGCCATCGCAGCGGGTGGTGGCGACGAAAATTCCGCCAAAGATCAGGGCGTCTGCTTCGCCAACCTTGCACGCATCAAGAACGCCACGGGGGTGCATGTCGCGATTGTCGGTCACACCGGCAAGGACGAAGCGCGGGGCATGCGCGGCTCCAATGCCAGCTATGGAGACGTGGATGTCATGGTGGAGATATCAGGCGAGCAGGTAAAGACCGCGACCGTAACCAAAGCGAACGATCGGCCCGAGGGCCCTCTGCTCTCCTTCCGATCGGAGACCATCGAGCTGGGCGTTGACGAGGATGGCGACCCTGTAACGGTCAACATCGTAAGCCCGGAAGCGATCGAAACTGGGTCGGGTGGTTCAGAATCTGTTCGACTGACGCCCAATCAGCAGACGTTCTACCGCATCCTCTACGACGCCGGTGGCCAAGGCCTCACCCTCGAGCAATGGAACGAGCAGGCACGGCAGGCAGGATTGGGCGAACGGCGCAGGGCCGATTTGCTGGACCTACGGAAGGCATTGCGCGATAAGCAGCTCGTTCGGGAAAGCGGTGGCCGATGGCGCGTTGACCATGCCTGACGCCGCGGCACGGAACGTTACGTTCGGTTCGTTTTCTCCATAAGGCCGTAACCGAACGTAACGTGTCATTGTTCGCGGCTATTCGCGACAGGGGTCCGGTGATGACCAACAAAGCACGGCGTGGCCGACCGACCAATTACACCCCGGAAATCGGGAACGTCGTGTACCGCTTGATGTCTCAGGGCCTCTCCCTTACCGCCGCGGCTGGCGCGATGGACATCGCCCGCGCGACCGTTCACAACTGGATGAAGCGATACCCGGAATTTTTGGACTCTGTAGAGAGAGGCCAGGCCGCCCGCGTCTATAAGCTCGAAGCCGACATGCTCGGCGCCAATGAAGCTCATATCATCCATGCGCGCCGTTTCGCCCTGATAAACGCTGCGCCCGCAGAGTGGCGCAAGAGTCAGGGCAGGAGCATAACGTAACCCTCGGGTCGTATAAGTAAGGTCGCAGGGCGGCAGCGTAACCGCCGGAAGCCTCTTTGAGAGCGGTAGACCAGCGATCGGATCGGGAAGACGACCGCCAAGATCGGCGCCGCGCCCCAAGATAGCGAAAAAGCGGGCCGAGAGCACCGGCTAGCTGTTAAGCCCCGGGCAGAGGAATTGCGCCGCGCCGAAGGCTAGCATTGTCGGCATGATCCAGACCCGTGCGCGGCATACGCCACCGCGAATGCAGCGCAGCTATCTTCATCAAGAGCCCTATGACAGATGCCCAACGAGAATCAACGCGAGACCGTCGTGGCAAGGTTGCTGCGGCAGGGCTCGCACCTTGAGGGAATTGCTGCGGCTGCGCACCTCGTCGGCACGCACGCCCTCCCAAGCCTGTTCGAGGTGCCATAAGCCGTCGGAGGAGGCCTTGGTTCTCGCTAGATCGGCAGTTATGCTCGGCTCTGCGGCTCCCGCCCCGGACTGCATACCAGAGGTCTTGGGCGCGCGTAGGTGGGGGTAGGGTTAACCCCTTCCCCACCACCCGTCTTAGGCTTAGCCCGCCCGTCAACAGCGACGTTTATCCATTGCTAAAGCGTGCGGACGAAAGGACCGTTGTAGGATACGCTGTATACGTCCCTCCGGCCTTCCCCGAGAGCGGCCCCGAGCCGCTGCTGTTCGGCGGAAGGCGTGGCAACACCATCGGAGCCCGGCAATCAGGCTTTCTCTTGCCGGGAACGGCTGGTGGCTCCTGTTCACGCAGACGGCTGATCTCGTTCGGCGGCCGCAAGCGCGCGATAAGCCACCATGCCAGGCGCCGACGTCTGATCTCCTGATCGTCGACGACATCACTCCGTGCCCGGGCAGGCTTCGGTTTCCTTAAACGCAACGGCCCTACCTTAGCCTACCACTCGCCCACACGAACCTGCCGCGGCCCGACGATCTTTGGGACTCCGGTTTCGACATCTTCGCAATTCGGCATCGCAGCCCCGGTCTTCTTTTTGAACAGTTCGCCCACCGACGCGATCGACGCCAGCTTCTCGCCTCCAGGAAGCGAAGCCTGGTCGCAACCATAATAGTCGAACCACGGCAAACCGGCTTTGGAATACTCCTGCGCTGTCGGTGGATGATGTGGCGCGCTTTCTCCAGTGGTAGATTTCCAATCTCTTGCGTGGAGTAGTGTGACGAAAACACGATCCATCGATTCGAGATCCCAATCGTCGAGCTGAAATTGATCTGGATAGATCGCCTGTTTCATCAGGCCGCCAGCTCCCAATCCCATAAGGCGGCTGCTACTATCGCAAAGCCTGTCCTCAGCGAAATGTGGCGTACGCACTTTCTCCCTCCATGCCGCGCGTATCTTTTGCCAGGCATGGTTCTTGAGCGGGGCGACTTGTATCTGCAGACCGCCCCACTCCTCCGTGCCGGATATCTGGTGCTCGACCGTATAGCCATCCCCCAGCGGCATGGCGACGAACTGGCGGATGACACCAGGCTTGACGGCAAACCCATCCAGCCATGGCTGCTGTGGCGAGACCATGTAGTCCTGCGGATGCCGATTGAGACCCGGCCTCCACGTTTCGCCGCTCACGGCATTGATCTTGCCGGCCGCTACCTTGATCGCAACAGGGAAACTTGGCCCGTCGTATGGCCGGCGGCTGTGGAAGTTCAGCCACATTGCCTCAGCCTGCCACATCGGCATGACGACGCCCCCACGCGAGATGGTCGCGTGATCGAGCCGATCCGCAAAATCCTCGACATGGCGCAACGGAAAGAGGCCGAGGCCAGGCGGCAGGCTATAAGTTCTGTCGGTATCAGGAATGCGAAGCGTGCGCTGAAATTCGATTGAGAACTGTGCGCTCTCCTCGATGTGAGGAAATCGAAACACCAGGCGGTTGCTTTCAAGAGTCGGCATCGATCTTTCCTTCTCACCAGTCACCGTCACGCACTTCCCGCACGATGCGCAGCACGGCATGCTCGGGCGCGGACTTGAGGGCGCGGATCAACTCTGCAAATAGCCGAGGCCGCGCCAATATCACCGCGCGCAGATCGCTCGATATCTTGCCGGCAAGCGCCAGCATCACATCGCGGTCTTCATCCAGCTCGTCGGCCAGTTTCACCAGCGTCTCTTCACCCGGCGGAGGCACCTCGTCGCGCTCAACCCTCGAGAGATAGGCCGGGGTAATTCCGCAGCGGGTCGCAACCTGACGGAGGGAAAACGCGCTGTCGAAACCTGCCCGCTTTTCCCTGAGGCCGCGGATATGGTCGCCAAACTTGCCGACTTGAGCACCTTGTTTCATGTTGCGTAAATAGACAACGCTCCCGAGACGGTCAAGCAGGACGCTCTCCCTGGCTCATCGCATCAGCGGAAGGGGACAAAAACCGAAACCAGGGGACGCGATCACGCTTCTTCAGATCGATCTTGCGACTTTACCATCCCCTCCCGTACATGAAACTGCTTGAAAACAGGTGCCGGTTCGCGGCGGTGGGGGCCTAGAGAGTGACCGATGAGATACTTAGAGCCCCTGAGGTGGCCGAGCTTCTAAAGGTCACCGAAGAGGCCGCTTACGCGACAGCACAACCGGCTAAGGGCGCGGCCTGCAGGTTGCCCAGCAGCTTGGGTTTACGCCTTAGAACCTTGGATGCCTGGATCGCGCCCCAAACCCGAGGCGCCGCTGGCGAGGGGGCTCAGAAGTGACGGGAACTCTCACGCCCCGGGATCGAATGGCATTCTACGGCGCGGCTGTGATTGGGCTTCGCGCTCTGGACGCTCGCGAGACCACGCCGCGCCGATTTGGTGTCGATGCCGAGGCGCGGTGGGCGCAATTCGCCGGCGCCTTAGGGATGGGTGACCGCATCGATATCTTGCTTCGCGATGCCGCGGGCACATGGGGGGCCGCGTTCTCGCCATCGGAGTGTTTCGACTTTTTCGGCCTTGCTGACGATGAGCCCTTTGGCCCCGACTGGAAGACCATCGATGACCAGTCGGCGAAGCGCCTGCTCGCCGAGCCCGACGCGCCTGCCACGTTCGAGCACATCGCATTCGGGCTCGGTGTGAAAGCGGAGAGCGTCTCCGTCCCGCACATCACGCCGTCGACCAAGCTCGTCGTCGCAGGCGGCACCGCGATCGTCTCGGTCGCCACGGCGTTCGCCGAGAACAAGTCGCTCTCGTGGACGGACCAGGTCGTGGTCGTGGCGTATAAGCCAGCCTGGCGACAGCTCGCGGGGCTCGCCGCGGTACTGCTCGGTGCACGCGGTAGGACGGTTCTCGTCCGCGCGGTCGAAGGCGCCGAAAGCGCGCTGCGCAATACGGGCTTCGCCCACCTCGACGTGGCGGTGATCTCGCCCGACGCCGAACCTGAAGCCGCCGAACTTGCGCGGAAGCTGGGGGGCAGGTAGTGGCGCTCCCGGAAGCACGCATCCATCGCGGTCGACCAACTCCATTTCCGTGGGAGCGGCGGGCGCTCGACCTCATCTACAAGCACACGTCGTTGTCAGACACCGATCCGCATCAGGCGTGGGAGCTGCACGAGCTCTACGATCCGTCGTCCGGCCGTCTCTACGAGATCGACCTCCTCTTCCTCTCGCGGCAGGGCCTGTTCCTCGTCGAGATCAAGAGCCACTCTGGCATTCTTACGGGTGATATCGTCGACTGGACGATTACCGAGAACGGGCGCCGCCGTACGATCGAGTGCCCCTACCCCAGCGCAAACCTCAAGGCGAAGGTGCTCGGCGACCTGATCGAAAGACAGCTTGGAACGGATCGCCCCTACGTTCATGCCGCCGTCTTCCTCTCCAACGTCACCGACGTCCGGCTGGATGGTGGTCGCCCCCCATGGCTGCTGCTCCCAGACGATGTGGGCAGCAAGCTCGTCAACGGGCTGGGTGGCCGCGACGCCCGGCGGATCGTAAATCGGCCGATGATGAAGGATCTCCTTCAGGCTGCCCACAGGATCGGTCTCCGCCCGAGCACGACCGCGCGCGTGGTGGGAGGTTATAAGCTCGGCTTCCTGCTTGACGATGGCGAGGGGTACCAAGAGCACCTCGCGAAGAATACAGTCGTGGAGTCCGACCAAGCGCGCGTGCGTAGCTACCTTGTGCCTGCGGCAACCTCGGTCGAACGTCGCTCGCAGCTTCATCGTGCCGCCAAGCGCGAGGCGCAGACGCTTGCGCAGATCGGTCAGCACCCCGGTATCCTTGCGTACCGCTCCTTCGTCGACGACGCGCCGCTCGGTCCGGCGGTACTCTTCGAGGCTTTCGAAGACTCGCTCCCGCTCCACGCTTTCATTCGCCAGGAGCCGAACGTCACCTTCGACGACCGCCTCGACATTCTGCAACAAATCGTCGAAGCGGTCGCTCACTGCCATCGCTCAAGCATTCTGCACCGCAACCTGTCGCCCGCCTCGGTGCTTGTCCGGCGGGGCGGCGACGGGCGCATCCACGTGCGCCTTCATCGCTTTCAGACCGCCGCGTGGATCGAGCATTCAAGCGTGGGCACGCGACACTTCCACCAGCTTTCGCAGGACGTCGACCGCCTCTATCAGGCGCCCGAAGTTCTGGCCGATCCCGAGAAGGCCACCTACGAGAGCGATGTATTCTCGGTCGGCTGCCTCGCGTGGTTGGTGCTCACAGGGCAGCACCCAGCCGCCACGGTCCCGGAGCGCGAGCAACGTATCAAGGGCGTGAAGGATGGCGAAGGAGGGTTGCGCCCCTCCGCGGTGCGCGCAGACCTCGCGATCCTTGATGAAGCTATCGCTTCCGCGACGCAGCCGAATCTCCACGCGCGTGCCGACGACATTGCCGAGTGGTTCAACACATTCGTGCTCGAGCCGCTTACAGGTCCGGCCGCCGATGCGAGCGCCGGGACCGATCCCCGCGAGGCGCAGAAGGGAGACACGCTGCAAGGGGGCCTGCGTGTCGAGCGACGCCTTGGCTCGGGCGGTACGGCGCTGGTGCTGCACGTTCGCCGCGAGGGGCGTGACTTCGCGCTTAAGGTCCCGCACGACGCGGGCTGCGGTGAGCGCCTGCTTGCCGAGGCGAAGACGCTCCGCGATCTGCGCCACGAGCACATCGTTGCGCTACGCGACGTCGTCACACTGGGAGGGCTACCGTGCCTGCTACTCGAGTTCGCTGGTGATCGCAGCCTCGGAGATGTCCTGCGCGAGCAGGGCACGCTGCCACTCGAGCTCGCGCGGCGGTATGGAGACGATCTTCTATCGGCGGTTCAGTACCTCGAAGAGGCCGGCGTCACTCACCGAGACATCAAGCCGACGAACGTCGGCTTCACGAGCCTCTCAAAGAAGCAGAGCCACCTGCTCCTTCTCGACTTTTCGCTCTCATCGGCAGACCCAACCGCCATCACCGCAGGCACCGCCGAGTGGCGCGATCCGTGGCTCTACCTGCGCGGCGCCTGGGGGGCCGAGGCCGATCGCTACGCAGCTGCCGCCGTTCTCTATTACGCGCTGACGGCCGCCCGTCCGGGGCTCCCGCAGGGCGACGCGACCGCCGAGATCGTCGTCGAGGCGGAGCGCTTCGACGCCGCCGTTCGCGACCGGCTGACCGCGTTCTTCCATAAGGCTTTCGCGCGCGACGTGAATGTGCGCTTCGCGAGTGCCGAGGCGATGCGCCAGGCTTGGGTACAAGCGCTCTCGGTCGAGGCCGAGACCGACGATGGCGCGTCCGCTATCGCTCTTGATCAGGTGCGCACGGAGACGCCGGTCGACGCATTGCCGCTCTCAGCTCGCGCACGAAACGCACTCGACCGGGCGGGCGTCTCGACCGTTGCGGAACTTCTGCTGCTACCGCGCAATCAGCTCTCGGTCGTTCGCGGCGTCGGCACGCAGGTCGCTCGCGACATCGTCAAGATCGCGGACGAGCTGCGCGCCCGCTTCGAGGTCGACAAGCGCCCGGCGTTTATGCCCGGGTTCGCGCGTCCGCGCTTGCTGCTCGAGGAGCCAGAGGCCTGCATCGATGCGACCACGGTCGGCCGTCTCGTCGCGGCGGGCATCAAGACTACTGTCGACGCGGCTCTGGCCCACACCGCGCGCATCGAGAAGCTGCTCGGCAAATCCGGCGCGGACGCGCTGCGTGAACGGCTCACCGCGCTTGCGGCGGCGGAGCCAACGCCCGGCTCACTTGCCGACTGGGCGCGCGAGCTGATCGGCCGCGCCAGCCAAAGCGAGGCCAACAAACGCCTGCGCGTGCTCGTCGGCCTCGATCCGCTGCCCGACGAACGCCCCGACACCGGAATCCCGGCGGCGCGCACCGTGTCCGAGGTAGCCGGTGCGTTCGGTATCGATGCGGCGCAGATCCACTCGAGCCTCCAGTTCCAGCGCAACAAACGGTGGACGGATAGTACAGCCGCGGCTTCGCTGACCGAAGCGCTGTCGTCGGCCCTGGACGCGCTTGCGCCCGCCGCGCCATTCCTCGACCTAGCGGCGGCACTGGCCAAGGCGCGCACCGCCGGAACGCCGAGCGGCGAAGAGGTGCGTATCGCTGCCGCGCTCGTGCGGGTGGGCCTCGAGCTGCGTCCAAACCCACCTGCCGTTTGGCGCCGAATCAGCGGCACACCGTGGGTCGCTCGCGATTCCGAGGTCCTCGACGCACTCGCTGCGCTGTCGGAAACGGCCGACAGTCTTGCTGCTACCGAGCCGCTTCCCTCCTCCGAGGTGGTGCGCAGCAAGCTCGCCGAGGTCGCCGAGGGCACGCCGCTCGCGGCTCTGCCGGCGGATCAGCGCCTTACCCTCGCTGCGCGCGCCAGCACGAACGCCGCCGCCTCGGCTCGGCTAGAGCTTTACCCACGCAACATGGATGCGGCGCGCGCGCTGGACCTGAGCCTAGCTGCGCTCTCGGGTACAGGCCTGACGCCCGAGGTTGTGATGAAGCGCGTCGCGGCGCGATACCCCGAGGCGGCACCGCTTCCTGAGCGCCCCACGCTCGACAGGCTGCTCGCGCCCCACGGTCTTGTGTTCATGGCGGACATCGGCCCGGGCGAGTACACGCGTCCGGGCGTATATGCCTTGACGTCGATGACTGCGGCGGTGCCTTCGCGCCAGACTACGGCGCCCGCGCCGCCGCAGCGGCGCAGCCCCAATGCGCAACGCGCGGCGGCTTTCCAGGACCAGCTCGATCGCGGTGTCGCAGCAGGCCGCTTTCGCGTCGTGCAAGTGCGCGCCGATCTCGCGAGCCGCGCGACGGACGAACTCGCTTCTGCACTGAGAACGACGGCCATCTCGCTGGACGTTGAACTTTTCACGGCGATTCGAAAGACCGCTGCTGAGCTCCGGGTCGAATGGGCAAACATCGAGGCAGCCGACCGCGCGGGGCCGGATGGCCCTGACTGGCCGCTGCTTCTGGAGCTCGTGCGTCAGGCAAGCGACGTCGCCATCGACACTCTCTTAAGCCGCCGCGAGCCAACACTCGTCCTGGCATGGCCCGGGGCACTCGCGCGCTATGGGCTGTCCGGCGCACTCGCGCGCATCGTCAACGAGGCGGAGCGCGGAAATGCCCCCGCCATCCTGCTTGTGGTTCCATCGCACGCCGACGGCGCCGCGCCTTCCATTAATGGTCGACTGCCCGTCCCCGCGCCGCTACCGAGCCAACGGCTCGTCATGCCTGACGCGTGGCTTAGGAATGAGCACAAAGCTGCGGAGACGCTCTGGGGATGAGCATCGCGAACTTGCCGAAACTGCTGCAGCCCGCGCTCAAGGCGCTCGAGAAGGATCTTCTGGCGCGCGCGAAGACCGAGAGCGTTGAGGCCGGCCTGAGGAAGGCCTGGGAGGACGAGCAGAAGGCCGGGCAGACTGGACTTAGCTTTGAGCCCTGGCGTCGCGAGCGCGTCACCCAGCTCGCCGTCGCCTGGATCTTGTCGGTTGTCTTTGTGCGCACGCTCGAGGACCGCGGTTACATCGAACCACGCGTGGCCGGCGTCTCCGCAGATGCGTTGCGCACCGCCGAAGACCGCGAGGCGCTGTACCTCCAAGTCGCGCCTTTCCTGGGGCCGCGCGAGTACTTGCTTGCGGTGTTCCGCGAGCTATCAAAGCTCCCCGGCGCGCATGACGTCTTCGACGCCAAGCATAACCCGGTCTGGGTGCTCTCGCCGTCGAGCGAGGGCGCCAAGGCGCTGCTCGACTTTTTCCGCAAGCGCGGTTCGAACGGCGCGCCGGCGTTGGTCTTCACGGGCGAGAACACCCGCTTCCTCGGCGACCTGTACCAGGATCTTTCCGAGACGGTCCGCAAACGCTACGCGCTGCTTCAGACGCCGGAGTTTGTCGAGGAGTTCATTCTCGACCAGACTCTCGACCCCGCCATTGCGGAGTTCGGGCTCAAGGACGTGAGCCTTATCGATCCGACCTGCGGCTCGGGCCACTTCCTCCTCGGTGCGTTTACCCGACTCTTCGAACGGTGGCAGAAGGCAGCGCCGACCGATAACATCGCTGACCTCGCGCGCCGCGCGCTTGAGCAGATCCACGGCGTCGACATCAACCCCTACGCGGTCGCCATTGCGCGGTTCCGCCTCGTGCTCGCGCTGCTCGACGCGGTGGGTATCAGGCGCCTCGAGCGCGCGCCGGACATTAAACCGAACGTCGTGGTCGCAGATAGCCTGCTGCATCGTTTTGGCAACGAGTCAAACATGCAGATGCGGTTCTCCGAGCAGATTTCGATGGACGACATCTCGTGGGGTGACCAGCTCTTCCGGCTCGAAAACCGTAGTGACGTGGAGCGGCTGCTGAGCAGACGCTTCCACGCCGTCGTTGGTAACCCACCGTACATCACAGAGAAGGACTCCGCGAAGAAGGCCCGCTATCGCAACGACTATGCCGCAGCGACGTTCGACGTCCCGCTCGGCCCCCCCTTCGTCGAGCGCTTCTTTCAACTCGCCGTACAATCCGGGTACGTGGGCGTGATCGTCAGCAATGCATTCACGAAGCGTGATTCGGGCAAGGCTCTAATCGAAGAGGTGCTGCCGAAACTCGACCTCCAGAAAATCGTAGATACTTCGGGCTGCTACCTGCCCGGACACGGCACGCCTACTGTATTGCTCTTCGGTCGCAACCGCTCCGCAGACTCTGACGCGGTGACCGCCGTCTTGGGCAAACGTGGCGAACAACAGGTTCCGCCGGAACCCAGCTCGGCCCCGGTATGGACCGAGATCCTGCGGCACCACGACGCCGTTGGCTGGGAGGGCACGTACATCTCGGTCGAGCGAGGAACTCGTGCTGAACTGAAGAAGCATCCGTGGGTGCTGTCCGGCGGCGGAGGACGTGATCTATTCCGAAAATTGGCTATGGGAACCAGTCACACACTTGGAGACCTTAGCGAGGTCATCGGATCCAGCGCGGTAATGCGTGCCGATGACGTTTTCATTCTGGCACCGCGTTGGCTCCGAATGCCGACGAAGACCGTCATTCCGTACGTCACCGGCAGTTACATCCGGGATTGGGAGATCAATACGCCGCTTCGAGCAGCCTTTCCCTACGACGGCTCGCGCACGCTTTCAGAAGCAGAGATCGGTGAGCTCTACAACTTGGCTTGGTGCCACCGTACAGCTCTTTGGCAGCGTCGTGGAAAGGGATTTAAGACGAAGTTCGAACAAGGCGGACGGTTCTACGAGTACTCGATGTACTACCCGGACAGATTCACGGCGCCATTTCGGATACCGTTCGCCTTCATCGCCACGCACAACCACTTTTTGGTGGATCGCGGTGGCAAGACCTTCAATAGAGGGGCCCCGATTATTATCCTTCGCAACGAGCGGACGGAGCTCGATTATCAAGCACTTGCGGGCTACTTGAACTCCTCCACCGTCGCGTTCTGGTGCCGCCTCATAATGTTCCCAAAGGGAGGCGACCAAGTCGGCGAGGGCGCGCGGCTTTCGAAAACGCCGTGGCAAGACCGCCTCGAATACGCCGGCAACCTGCTCCAACAATTACCGGTCCCGAAGCTTGACGACCTGCGCTCCAAGCTTCTCGACTTGGTCATTACCGCCGAAGAAACCGTGAGTCAGATGGCAGAGCAGGCGCCCGAGAAGGTCGTCGCGGCAACGCTTGCTTCGACGCCCAAGCTCGCCGCCCTTCAGGACGCGCGCACGAAGAACCTCTCCCAACGCACACGCCTTCGCGGCATCCTCACCTCGCTGCAGGAGGAGATGGACTGGCGCGTATACGGCCTCTTCGGCCTGCCGACCGTCGAGGCGTCCTCGGTTGATACCGTGCGCGTGCCCATCGAGCCGAACCATCGCCCCTTCGAGGTACGCCTCGCGCGCAAGGTGGGGGCCGATGTCTCGGCCTCGGAGTGGTTCCGCGTCCACAGGCGCGAGGCCCCGAAGGACGTCGGCGGACCGCTCGCCGACCTGTATCGCCAACGGCTGCGCCTGCTTGACGATCCCGAGCACGGCAAGCATCTTCGCCTGCTCGAGACGCCTGAGACAAAGCGGCGCTGGTCGGTGCCCGACGACCAGAAGGCGTTCTCGGAAGCCGTGCGCACGTGGCTTCTCGCGCGTATCGAAGCGTCATTCCGTGACCAGTCGCAGCCGGAGCTGCGCTCCGCGCGTCAACTCGCGCTAGAGCTCGGGCGCGACCCGGCGATCGCCGCTGCGCACGAGCTGCTCACCGAGGAGAGCGGTCTCGATCTCGCGAAGCTAATCTCCGAGCTCGTTGATATCGACGGCGTTCCGTTCTTGGCGGGTTTCCGCTACGCCGAGACTGGCATGGAGAAGCGCGCGACGTGGGAGGACACCTGGCGGCTACAGCGCATCGAAGATGAAGATCCTGAAAAACTCGCTGCCGAGCTGAAGCGGCTGAACCTTAAGAGCATCTCAGTGCCGGACAAGTACGGCCCGAAGGACTACCTACGGCACTTCTGGAGCCTGCGCGGAAAGCTCGACGTGCCGAAGGAGCGATTCGTCTCATTCCCCGGCGGCAACACCGACGAGGATACCACGCCCCTCGTTGGCTGGGCGGGCTGGAACCACCTTCAGGTGGCGCAGGCGCTCTCAGGTCTCTACCAGCGCCGCAAGACCGAAGACGGCTGGCAGAAGGACCGCCTTGTGCCGCTGCTCGCCGGCCTCGACGAGCGCGTGCCCTGGCTCCTTCAGTGGCACAATGAACCCGCGGCGGAATTTGGCGGCATGAAGCTCGGCGAGTTCTTCCGCGACTTCGTGGCGGGCGAGGCGCATGCGCTCGGCGTAGCTGTAGGCGACCTTCGCAGGTGGACCCCGCCTTCTGCGCCGAAGCGTACTACCATCGACCCGGCCGAGGTGCTCGCCGCACTCTCAGCATGGAAACCCGAGGTCGAAGAAGATGACGAGGACAACGGGGACCAGGTCGAGCCGCCCGAGGGACCGAGCGACGTCGAGCTCGCCAGCGCCGTGGGCGTCACCAAGGCGCTCGTGGGCAAGGCGCTGAAGAAGCTCGTCGCCGACGGGCTTGTTGAGAAGCTCTCCGGGCGCCCTGCTCGGTACTTGGCCATCGGGGATCAAGCATGACGACACGTATGCACGAGCTGCTCAACCTCCCCGAGGCCGTTCGCAAGGGCGACTTCGTTCAGGACCTCACGGGCGGCATCTCGAACCCCGAGCGCACGATGAAGGACTACGCGATCACGTCGAAGATCGTGCAGACTTTCGAGCACGCGCTGTCGATCATCGGCAGCGCGCTGCGCGACGGCCGTAGCCAAGCCGCCTACCTCCACGGCTCGTTCGGCTCGGGCAAGAGCCACTTTATGGCGGTGTTGGATCTGATGCTCGCCGACCACCCGGCCCCATGGAGCCGCGGGGAGCTGCATGCGCTGCGCAGCAAGAACGACTGGATCGGCAAGAAGAAGCTCCTCCAGCTCCCGATCCACATGCTCGGCGCGCAGGACATGGAGTCGAAGATCCTCGGCTCATATGTCGCGTGGGTCGCCAAAAACCACCCCGATGCGCCGACGCCCGCCATCTATGCCGACCAGGGCCTCTTCGACGACGCGCGCGACCTGCGCCGCCGGATGGGCGACGAGAAGTTCTTCGAAGAGCTGAACGGGGGTGTGAAGCAGGCAGCGAGCGGCTGGGGCAAGCTCGCCGAGGCGCGCAAGTGGGACGCGGCCGCGTTTGAAGCCGCTGCCGGCGCGCAGTATGTCGGCGAAGCCGATCGCGATGCCCAGAGCCCGCGTGCCAAGCTGTTCAGCGATCTCGTGCGGACCTTTTACAAGTCCTGGACCGCGCAGCAGGGGCGGTTTGTTGACTTGGACACGGGACTTGGCGTTATGAGTCGCCATGCCAAGTCGCTCGGTTTCGACGCCATCGTGCTCTACCTCGACGAGCTTGTGCTTTGGCTCGCGGGCAACTCGAGCGATCTGCCCTTCGTCGGCCGCGAGGTGCAGAAGATGGTGAAGCTGAAAGAGGCGCAGGATGCCGACCGCGCCATCCCCATTGTCAGCTTCATTGCGCGCCAGCGCGACCTGTCGCAGTTCCTTGGCGAGCAGGCGCAGGGCGCAGTCCGCAACGAGCTGTCGCGCAACCTCTCGCACCACGATGGTCGTTTCGAGACCGTCACGCTCGCAGATTCGAACCTGCCCGCAATCGTCGCACATAGGGTGGTGCGCCCGAAAGACCGGTCGGCAGCGGAGAAGCTCGCCGACGATTTCGCGAAAACGTGGCGCGCGGCCGGCCAGGCGCAGAGCGTGCTGATCGGCAGTGAAGGCGACGAAGCTGACTTCAAGAAGGTCTACCCGTTTTCGCCTGCACTCATCGAGGCGCTTGTCGCACTGTCGGACTGCCTGCAGCGTGAGCGCACGGCGATCCGCATCTTGATGGAGCTGCTGGTGCACCACTTGCCGGACCTTGAGACCGGCCGCGTGGTGCCCGCGGGCGACGCGTTCGACGCCCTTGCGGAGAGCGAAGACCCCATCGATGACCCGGTCATGAAGGCGCGCTTTGACCGCGCCCGCGATCTCTACCGCGAGAGCTTCCTGCCGATCATCCGGCGGCAGCACAACACAGACAACCCGGCCGCGTGTCAGCGACTGCGTGAGAACCATGACCGTCGGCTCGGCTGCAGCGGTTGCCAGCAGATGATGTGCCGCAACGACAACCGGCTCGCGAAGACGCTGCTCATGGCGGCGCTCGCGCCGGAGGCCAAGCCCTTCAAGGGGCTCACGGTCAAGCGGCTCGCGTACCTGAACCACGGCACCATCGCGTCGCCCATCCCTGGCGCGGAGATGCAGGTGGTAGCGCAGCGCATTCGCGATTGGGCGAGCCAGGTCGGTGCGCTCCGGCTCGGTGAGCAGGCTGACCCCGAGGTGAACATCCATCTCGCGGGTGTCGACCTCCAGCCAATCCTCGCGCAGGCCGCCGAGGCCGACACGGCGGGCGCGCGCAAGAATACGATGCGGCGCCTTCTATTCCAGGCTCTCGAACTTGAGAGTGATGGCACCGTAGCCGAAGCAGAGCTGTCGTTCCACGGCACGCGCCGCAAGGGTCGCGTCCGCTATGGCAACGTGCGGGAAATGGACGACACCACGCTCACGTGCCCTCGCGAGCACGAGTGGCAGCTCATCATCGACTACCCCTTCGACGAGCGCGGTCACGGGCCCGACGAAGATCTGCGCACCGTCGAGCGGTACCGCGACACGCGTTCCCCCGACGCGCCACCGAACCCGACGGTGGTGTGGTTGGCGACGTTCTTCTCCCACGCGCTCGATCGAGAGCTCGGCGATCTGGTGGTCCTGGAGCACATCCTCGACGGCGACTCGCGCAAGTACCTCGGCCATCTGCGCGTGGAGGACCAGCCGACGACGCGGGCCGATCTGGCGAGCCTCCGCGCCCAAAAAGAGTCGCTCGTGAAGCGCACACTCGCACAGGCCTATGGCCTTGCGATGGCGAAATACAGCCCCCACCTCGACCCGTCGCGCACAGTGGACGAACACTTCATCCCGCTGCTCAGCGACTTCGAAATCCGTGCGGTGCTCGCGGGAACGATGAAGGACGGCTACCGCCAGGTAGTCGACACACTTCTGTCGAAGAGATATCCGCACCACCCCCGCTTTGACGGACCCGTATCGGCGTCGCGCATGGAACGGGTCGGCGCGCTCCTAGAGAAGCTCCTCGATGAACGTGACCGTCGCATGAACGTCGAGAAAGGGGAGCGCAACGACCTGCGCGCCTACGCCGATCCACTGGGTATCACCGAGACGGGAGACGTCGCGGTGCTGTTGAACGAGCGCCCCTTCAAGGAGATCGAGCAGCAACGCCAGCAGGGCGGCATCGACACGCCGACCGTCAGCAACGTGCGTGGCTGGCTCGATCCGCAGCGGACGCGCGGCCTGCCCACCGAAGTACAGGATATGCTCATCTCGCTATACGCTTCGTGGAGTGGGCGCACTTTCCGGCGCGATAGTAAGAACTACCCGCAGCCGCGACCGGGCCAGCTCCCGGATGACGTCGAGTTGCTGCGCCCCGACCTGCCCACGCCGGCCGAATGGAGCGACGCGCTGAACCGCGCCGGCGAGCTGTTTGGCATCGCCATCGGTGGTCGCTCGCTGAGCGCACGCAATCTCTCGGCCTTTGCCGACAAGCTGAAGGAGAAGCTGAGGGCGGTCGGCGACGCCGCCGAGCTGCCCGCTGCACTGGAGTCGAAGATCCGAGACTGGGCCGAGCCCGAAAACGCGCACCGGCTTGCGACGGCGCACGCATCGGCGGCGCTGCTCCAGCAGCTCTCGCACGGTGACGGCGCATCCCTCGTCCGCGACCTTGCGAGCTTCACGCCCAAGACCTCCGTCCCAGCGATGGGCCGCAACTTCACGACCGCGGCGGCCAGCAAGCGCTTACTTCAAGAGGACGCGCGCTGGATCGTGCTGCGGCAGGTGAAGGGGCTCGTCGGCGATGCCGAGCGGGGCCAGCGCGCGAAGCTGCTGCTCCAGGATCTCGCCACGCTGCTCGAAACTGACGAGGTGAACAAGATGCTCGCCGACGGACTCAGCGAGCTGACTCGCCGTGCCGACGAGTTGCTCTATGTGCCCACGGATTGGGGACTGCAGGAGTCGCCGGTCAGCGAGGAAGTTGTGCTCGAGTCATCGAACGATCTCGGTGACGCGAAGGCAGCCGCGAAGATGCTCCGCGAGCTGGCCGCGCGCATCGAGGTCGAGGGCAAGGATGCCTCGCGTGTCATGATCCGGCTCACGGCCTGGAAGCGGAGGCCGGAATGACCGAGGCGCCGCTGCTCTCGGATGCGGACATTCGGTTGGAGGTGGAGCGCCTGTTCCGGCGCGATCACCGCTCCAAGCTGCTCGCGCTCTTCGGTCGAGGGCAGCTCGGGCACATCGATCTCGATGGCCTGAAGTGGGAGATCATCCCCACGTCTTGTGAACTGGAGCTTCGCTCGAAGCTGCCGGCACCCGGCGCGCCACCCACAACGGGCAGCGTATACTTGGTAGATTGGGCTGAGGACGCGCTTCCGCTTGACGTCTCGTGCCGCCTCGCGGGCGGGCGCATCTACCACGTCGCGCGCGATGCCCGGCTCGCCGCGCTCTTCGGTGCGCGCCAAGTCGATCAAGGCTTGGTATCGACCGCGCTTGCGCGGCTGGTGCTCTCGGGCAGCGTCGATGGGCTTCGCAAGATCACGGGCCTCCGCCTCACGACAAACGACCTCTGCAAGCGCGTGCTTGAAGCCCGCTTTGGCACCCCCGAGAGCGCGCTCGAGTCCGGGACGGCATGGCTCCGCTGGGTACGCAACTCAGATGCTGGAACGGCCTTCGCGCGCGCGTGCGAGGGCGACGGCCTCCTGCGGGCGGTGCGACACGAGCTGTTCGTCTGGGTCGGCGAGCGGCTCGGCTCCGTCGGCATACTTGGCTTCCGCGCCTGGGAACTCGGCCTTGTTGACCGCGCGATCGAGGCACTCCTGCTGCTAGCAGCAGTCGAGAAGAGCGAGGACGCCTACCTTCGGGGTCTCGTGAATGGACAGATTGCGAGCATTGCGCCCGGCCTCGCGAACGAAGTGCGAGACGCGCACGAGCACGGATCCGCAGAGGCGTTAATCGCTGCAGTGCTGTCAGTGGAGAACGAGGCCGATCGGCGACTCCTCGAGCTTGCCCAGCAGCACGCGATGAGCGGCGGGGCTTCAGCTCTCGCGGCGGCGAGCGATTGGCTGCCCGCCGGTCACGCTGCGCGCGAGGAAGCTGTTGCTGCTGCGTTGACTACGCTCGTCGACTCGCCTAGCGCCGACTCAATGACAGCCGTGCTCACGGCGTTCGACCACCTGAGCGCGCATCGCCTCGATCGCATCATTCGCGGCTCCGAACACATCGAAGCTCGGAAGATGGCAGCGCGTCTATCGGCCTGGCTGCTTGCGCGGAGGGTACGCCCGCAGCTCGCCGAGCATGGCACGCCGTGGCAACCGGCGATCGAGCTCGCGCGCCGCTACACCGAAGAGGGCGGCTTTCTCGACTGGGCGCGCCAGAGCGCGCGCGGGATGCGCGGCGCCGGCGACGCGCTAATGACCGCCGTCCACCGACTGTGCGGAGCCATCGACGCGGAGGCCCGTGCCGACGATCAGCGATTTGCCCAAGCGTACGTGTCGTGGATCGCGGCCGGGAAGCCCTCGAACGAGGTGCTCCCTATCGAGGACGTTACCAAGCGCGTTGTTGCGCAGTTCCTCAAAGGCGGACAGCATCGGCGCCTGCTGCTCGTCTTGATGGACGGCATGAGCTACGCGACGGCGGTGCAGATCCTTCAACGCCTGCGCGACCAGCGTAGGTGGAGCCCCATCGCCTGGCGCACACCAAACTGGAGCGGGCAACTTCCGATCCCGCCTGTATTGGCGACGGCGCCGACTCTCACCCAGGTTAGCCGGGCCGCACTCTTCGCGGGCGTCGCCGATCCACGCTTCGGCGACCAGGGCACCGACAAGGACGAGGAGCGCTGGGCCTCGAACCCGCACGTGCGCGAACTCGTCGGTGAGGAACCTCTCAATGTGTTCTTTCGACGCGAGATCCTTGCCGGTCACGAGCTCACCGAGGAGGTGAAGAAAGCGATTGCGGACGACGAGCGTGTCGTCGCGGTGATCGTCAACGCCGTCGACGAACAGCTCAAGGGCAGCCTCCAGGTCGCCGTCGACTACAGTAAAACATCCATCCTTCCGCTTGAGGCATTACTCTCCGCCGCCGGCGGCGCCGAAAGAGCTGTGCTGCTCGTGGCGGATCACGGGCATGCCGCTGGCGACGCAATGCGCGTCGCGAGCGGGCGTATCCCAGTTGGGCGCGAGGGCGGTGCCCGGTGGCGTGCATTGGCCGAAGGGGAGCAGCCGCAGGACGGCGAAGTGCTCTTGCCGCGATCCTCCTGGAAGCCGCGCGGATCGGCTGGCATCGCCGCATTGTGGGACACGACGCTCGCGAACCGCGCGCCCAACTATGGCGAGCACGGCGGCCTCTCTCTCGCAGAGGCCGTAGCGCCGGCATTTCTGATTGGTCCCGAGTGGCTGGATCGCGTCGCGGATGACGACGTCGAGCTGTCATGCCGGGTGCTGCCCGAGCCTGATTGGTGGGCGCTCAAAATTGCTCGTCCGGCTACCGTTCCAGTCGCTCCAATCAAGGAGCCAAAGACACCGAAGGCGCAGCTCGAGCTCCTTCCCGTGGAGCAGGCAAAGACTCCCATCGCGCCGCCAGAGGCGCCCACAGAACCCACGCTCGTCGCGCGTCTGCGCACGTCCAAGCTCTTCACGCTGCAGATCGCGGGTGTGCCGAAGGCTGACGTCGAGCGGGTGCTCACGTGGCTGACCGTGCTCGTAGACGCAGGTGGAAGCATGACTGCCGCCGACTTTGCGAGGCTCTGCGGCGTGCGCCCCCACCAAGTGGGCGGCGTCGTGGCGCGGATGGGTGTTTTGAACGCTGACGGCTTCGCAATCGTCGAGCACGATGTCGCAGGCCGCCGAGTCGTACTGCACAAGGCAAGACTGCTATCGCAGTTTGGAGTGACTGAATGAGCGAGACGAGTGGGCCGAGCGTCCTCCTCCGCAAAGACGTCATCGAGGCGCTGCGCCGAGGAACAGTGCCGCGTCGAGGCCTCGACCTGTTCGCGGTCGGCACCGACCGCTTTTCCGTATCGCTCAAAGAAGAGCTGGAACGCTGCGCAACGGGCGGCGCGGTGTTCAAAGCTCTTCGCGGCGACTTCGGGTGCGGCAAGAGCTTCACCGCGCGCTGGTACCAACAGCAAGCGCTCGCGCGCGGATTCGCTGTTGCCGAAGTGCAGATCTCCGAGAACGACACCCCGCTTCACCGGCTTGAAACGGTGTACCGCCGGGCGACAGAAGGTCTGCGCACAGCGGAGTGGGACACGGGCGCGTTTCGCGCGATCATCTCGCAGTGGCTAATGGGCCTCGAGGAAGAGGTCTCGCGTACGCTCCGGGATCCCGATGACATGAAGGCGCTTTCGGAAGGTGTGGGGAACTTGCTCGAGGCACGTCTGAAGGACGTGAGCGCAGTGCAGCCCCAATATGCAGCGGTGCTGCGCGCATACCACGCCGCCGAAGTCGCAGGTAACCTCGCGCTCTCCGAAGGCCTCATTGCGTGGCTGATGGGCCAGCCCAACGTCAGCGCGGACATCAAGAAGCAGGCAGGCATCAAGGGCGAGATTGACCACACCGGCGCGCTCGGCTTCCTACGCGGCCTCCTCGCGGTGCTCCAGCAGTGTGGACGGCCGGGCCTCCTGCTGGTGCTCGACGAGGTCGAGACGATCCAGCGGGTCCGCTCGGACAGCCGCGACAAGAGCTTGGAGGCGATTCGAAAACTGATCGATGACCTCTACGGCGGGCGCTTCGCGGGGCTCTACGTCCTCATCACGGGCACACCCGCATTTTTCGACGGGCCGAACGGCGTGAAGCGCCTGCCCCCGCTCGCTCAACGTCTGTACGTCGACTTCTCGGGGGATGCGAAGTGGGACAACCCCCGCGACGTCCAGGTGCGCCTCTTCCCGTTTGACCAAGAGCGGCTCATCGAGGTCGGCCGCCGCGTGCGTGACTTGTACCCAACAGAACATCCTGAGCACATGAAGGCGCGTGTCACTGACGCAGTGCTGACTGGCGTCGCGCACGAGGTCGCAGGAAAGCTAGGCGGCAAGGTAGGTGTGGCCCCTCGAATCTTCCTGCGGAAGCTCGTGGCGACGATCCTTGATCGCGTCGACCTGTTCCCCGAGTTCGACCCAGCCAAGGACCTCAATATCCGCGTCGACGTGGAGGAGCTCACAGTCGAAGAACAGGCGGCCGCCGCCGGCAAGAGGCCCGACGATATCGAGATCGACCTGTGATGTCTCCCGGTCCTGATGCCATCGACCGGTTGAGCCCAGCAGTTCGCTACCAGATCGCCAACGGACTGGGCTGGAGCGGTTTGCGTCCAGTGCAAGCGCTCTCGACCCACGCGATCCTCGACGGTGCGAACTGCGTGGTGCTCGCACCCACCGCAGGCGGCAAGACCGAGGCGGCATTTCTTCCGCTCTTATCGAAGATGGACGTCGAGGATTGGCACGGCGTGTCGGTGCTCTACGTCGCCCCCATCCGCGCCCTGCTCAACAATCAGGAGGCGCGGCTCTCGAAGCTCACGGGCCTCATCGGCAGGCGCGCCGGCAAGTGGCATGGCGATGTGAAAGAACCCACGCGCAAGCGGCTGGTCAACGACCCACCTGACGTCCTAGCCATCACGCCGGAGTCGCTAGAGGCGATGCTGCTGTCAACTCGCACGCCCGCGCGCCGCTTCCTGGCGCATGTGCGCGCCGTCGTTATAGATGAGGTGCACGCCTTCGCAGGAGACGATCGCGGCGCGCATCTCGTATCGCTCCTCGAGCGCATCTCTCGCATCGCAGAAACCGATATCCAGCGCATCGGTCTCTCGGCAACCGTCGGGGACCCCGATGTCATCGTGCGCTGGCTGGGCGGCAGCAGCATGCGCCCCCAGCGCGTCGTCGATCCGAGCGGCGCGCGCAAGGTCCCCGACCTGTACCTCGACTTCGTCGGTACGCTCGATAACGCCGCGCTCCTCATTGAGCGGCTTTACCCGGGAACACGGCGGCTGGTGTTCGTCGATAGCCGCAGACGCGTAGAAGAACTCGGCCACCGGCTCTCACAGCGTGGCGTTGACGTTTATCTCTCTCACTCTTCGCTAGCGCTCTCGGAGCGAAACGCCGCCGAGAAGGCGTTCGAGGAAGGCACCAACTGCGTCATCGTCGCCACGAGCGCACTTGAGCTAGGCATCGACGTCGGCGATCTCGACCATGTCATCCAGATCGACGCGCCGAGCAGTGTCTCGTCGTTCCTCCAGCGCATGGGCCGCACGGGTCGGCGCCCGGACTTGAATCCGAACTGCACGTTCCTCGCGACCGACGACGACGCGCTCCTGCGTGCCGCCGCCATCATCGATCTCTTTAGGATGGGATACGTCGAACCCGCGGCGCCCTCGACGTGGACTCCCCACGTTCTCGCGCATCAGGCCATCGCGCTCGCAATGCAGGAGCAAGGCTCGGCGTCGCATGGCTGGTGGAACTGGCTCGACGGGTGTGAGGCTTACCGCGACGTTTCAGTAGTGGAACGCGAGGGCATCGTGCGGCACATGATCGAGAACAACATTCTTGTCGAGGCCGATGCGCGGCTCATGCTTGGCGCACGGGGCGAGCGGCTCTATGGCGCGCGGAACTTCCTCGAGCTCTATGCAGTGTTCTCGACGCCCCGGGTACTCCGTGTGATGCACGGCCATTCGGAGGTCGGCGTTGTCGACGCCTCGTTCCTCCAGGACAAGGAGCAGAGAGGCCCCAATTTCGTCCTTGCCGGCCGCGCTTGGCGTATCAGCGGCGTGGACTGGAAGGGCGGGACGTGTGCCGTCGAGCCCGCGGAGGCAGGCAGTTACCCCCGGTGGTTTGGCTTGCCCGTGAGCCTCAACCGCTCACTCTGCCAAGCAATGCGCCGCATTCTCACGACCGTGGAGATCGACCCGTCATGGTCCAAGCGGGCCATCGCGCAGCTCCAATTGCAGCGAGAGTCCTACGCCTTCCTTGACGAGAGTTCCGTGCCCATCGAGGAAGACTCCGACGGTCGTTGCCGCTGGTGGACCTTCGGGGGCGGGGCCGGCAACCGCGTTCTCGCGGGACTCCTCGAACTTAAGCTGGGCGAGCGCGTCTCGTCCGGCAACACCTTCATAACGTTCTCGAATGGCGCTGCCGCGAGCGTCGTAGCGATCCGCCAAGCCATCGATCTGCTCGCAGCGCGCCCCCTAACTTGGGAAGACGCCTCGCGCCTCGTCGACTCTAACCAGCGGTCCCGCATCTCGAAATTTCAACCTTGCCTCCCGGCGGCGATTGAGCACGGCCTGATCGCCCGGGAGACCATGAATATCGACGACGCGAACGCGACCGTCGCACAGTGGAAGCGAGGCAGGAAAAGCCCAGAGGGATGACGCATTAGATCAACGAAACTGATGCATCGGAAAGCGGACGAGACCTTTCACCGTCAAAGGCGACCTTTGCTAGCACGGTAAGCGGGCGACCTCCATTCCAGCTGCGATCCGCGATGTCAAAGGAGTTTCGACCCGAACGGTGCTCAAGACCACTAAGGAGCATCCAACGCAGATCAGCCGAGGCCGGCCTCCAAAGCTACGTCTCGCACAATCGGCGGGGCGAACGGCGCAACGCTCCTCCGTCCCACTGGCAATACGCCAAGCGAATCACCGGTGCGATATCGCGACGCGCACATGATCCGAAAAGGTCGGAGCGAGCACACAATCGAGTGCAATCGGGATCACCTGGAGCGGACCTTTTCCCGATAGCTTGACGTGCTGGCGGAGGAACTCGGGCGGTTGCCCCGAGGATTGTTCGGCGGCGCGAGGATACAACCAAAAAAATGGATTGCGACGGCGCATCGCCGTTGGCGATGATGAAGACTATGTTTTAGCTATAGCACAAATATAACGCTACGCTGCCGTGCTCGGAAGCAAGATCATTTCCGGCCAGGAGACTGGCCGCTGGAGCGTGGCCGCATGGGAAGAGAGACTGGCGTCAAATGCCTCTTTGAGGCGCTCGACCACCGCCTCAGCCCCATAAGTGGCAGGAACGGCGCCGCGAGGACCCTTGGTGATAAGCGCGTTCATCAAGTGCAATAGTTCCCAATCTCGCAAGACTTCGATCGTCCCCTCTTTCTCAGTCACGCCGAAAATCAACCTGTGAACGAGCGAGCCTCTGCCGGTGACTTCGTCCTCAACAGCAAGGATCAGCACCGGACTGCCAAGACCCTCGACGGAAGCGACTCGCGCTGAAATGTCGTGCGCATCGTCCAGCGCAACGTCGAACAGAGGATGGCCGATCCCTAGAACCCGGGAGGCGGCATTGGCGCCACGGAGGCTCCGATCGAAAACTAGTCCCTCGTACTTGTCCCGGAGCGCGTAGCTGCGCGCTTTCCAATCATCGGGGGTCCTGATCTCCAGACCTTCACTCCGCCGGAAAATCCGGCGCCCATGCCTGCCGACAGTTTGAGTGAAGAACCGCTCTAGATCGGGAAGGTCGACCTTCGGCAGATCTTTTCCGACTTGCTGAAAGTCAAATCTCGACACGGAGCCCAGAAGCTCGCGTACCGTTTCAATCACATCGCGCCCGCCGAGGGTGGAAGTCGCACGATCAAACCAGGCTCCTAATCGCTCGCCGGAGAGCCCCTCGCTCCCGGAGAACAGCTCGTTGAAGAGCGAGTTGCCGGCCATGCCTATGACCAACTGAGAGATATCCTCCTGTTCCTCCATCACCGAGGAGAGAGCAGCTTGAATGCGCTTCAGCTTCGCATTGAGCAAATCCCAGATGCGTGCTTCGACGGTCTGGGGGTTTCGCAAAATGTAGACCGAGACAGGCCGCGTCTGGCCATAGCGGGATAGTCGCCCGACCCTCTGGTGAAGTCGCATCGGGTTCCAAGGCATATCCGCGTGGACCAGCATAGCGCAGCGCTGTTGAAGGTCGATTCCTTCGCCGCCAGCTTCGGTAGACACAAGAAACCGCACTTTTCCTGCATTGAAGGCTTCTGCAGCGTGCTCGCGAGGCTGGCTGATCGTCTTTGCCGAGCCCGCAATTTGCTCAAGGCCATCCAGCCGTTCATCCCCGTTGATGAACGCAGCCGAACCAAACCCAAACCGGCGATGCAGCGCGTTGATGATAAGGGCTTGGGTTGCTTTGTATTCCGTGAAGAGCAGGATCAGTTCGTCCGGGCCAAACTCCTCGCCGATCATCTGGAGCAGGCGCTCGATCTTGGTCTCTCGGATTATGGTGTCGGCAAGAGCGATCAGCTCGTCGAGACGCCGTATTTCATCCTCCATTAGCAGGACGGAAGCCGAACCGGGAAGCGCCTCTTCGGCTTCCGCCAATTCGTCAAAGGCCGTCTGCTCGTCATCAAGGAGCGGGGCAGCCTCATTCGAACCGCCAACGACGTTCGCAAGCATTGTTCGACGTTTACGGAGCGCATTGCGGATTGCCGCGATCGAACTGGCAGCCAGCTTCTGTAAAGCTATCAGCACGAGCATCCGTGCTGTCTGCGCACGTCCGTCAAGGGTTGCGGCATAGGCTCGACCGTCGATTACGAACTCGCTTAACGTTCGATAGAACTGCGTCTCATCGTCGCTATATTGGTATTCCCGGCTGAAGACGTTAACCGGCTTGAAGAGCTTTTGCCCCTGGAGATCGGTGACAGTCGCCTTGTTGTTCCGAATCATGACTTTGGATAGCTGAGAGAGCTGTTCCAATGGGGTACGCTCCGGGTCGAAGAGGTCCGGCCGCACGAGGTGCATCAGGCCGAAGAAGCCGTAGTCCTTCCCACGATGTGGAGTTCCGGTAAAAAACAGCAGAGAGTTGATTTTGCCCCGCTCCTGAAGGTCGGAGACGAGACTGTATGCCAGCGTCTCTCCGGTGCGTTCATCCACGCTGAGGTGGTGAGCCTCATCCACGATGACCAAATCCCAGGGATCGGCGTTGAGAAGTCTTTGCCGTGCGCCGCGACGATCATCTCTCAGCGTGTGGAAGGACGCGGCCACCAACGAAGCGGTAGCCCAAAAATCGCCGCGCGCGGTGTCCGCCTCCGCGACATAACGTTGGAGCCGGATATCGAACATATCCTTGAGGCGGAATTGCCACTGAGGCACGAGCTTCGCTGGCGCAAGGATCAGCACTCGGCGCACACGCCCGGACGCAATCAGTGGCATAAGGACAAGGCCACATTCGATCGTCTTGCCCAACCCCACATCGTCAGCGACAAGCCAGCGAAAGGGCCATTCCTGCGTTACCTTGCGGCAAACCCATAGCTGGTGAGGGAGCAACTGCACGCGCGAACGAGAAAACACACCCCATTGGTCATTAACCGATCGGATGGCGAGTGCCTGTGCACGGATCACCGCGTCTATGGAATCTGGATCAGTGCCCTTGCGGAGAGCCGTGTAGAGCGACGGTATCTCGGCAATCTCGCTTGCCAGAACCTGCTCAACCGTCCCTCCGAAACGAACGACGACGGTAGCACCCATATCCGCCACGACGCGCCCGTTGCCGTGACGAGGATGGTGAACGGGAATACCCCCAGCCAATGGTCGTACGTCCCTCATTCGCCACTCCCCCCTATCTCACCCTCGTTCTCCTGTTCATCGTCATCGTCCATGAGGTCTGCCGGAACGCCGCCAACCTCGGCGAAGCACGCTTCCAAAGCACTCCGGTGCCTGCGCCGCGTAATCAATTGAAGTGGGAGATCGAAATCGCCATCAAATCGACGGTCGTCTCCCAGATGTTTCGTTACGAAATCACAGATCTTCCGACTTGCCTCCTTGTCCGCCGACTCAGCGACATCGGCGCCTAATTCATTCAACAGGATACGGACGCGCTGGGACGGAGACCAAACATAGGGAAGCATCAGTTCCTCGTCGCGCAGCTCATAGGCGCCGTGGCGCAGCAGCTCACGGATCATCCAGTTCATGCCAATTCCGAAAGAACGGTTCATAGGTGCGGCGTCGATGGAAAGACGCATCGCTGGCGGCCAGTAGCTCGGCTGCAAGGCGCCATTGAGAGAAATGGCACCATACTCCTCGATGATTCTCGGTAGCTTGATCGTAATCTCCCGATATTCGTTTAGCCAACGGGCCACGGAGTACAGATCAACGAATATGCGGCGCCACCTCAGATATTGCTGATCGAAACGGTCGGGCGCGCTCCATCGTTCGAGCCGTTTAACCCATGACTGCACCTCATCGGGAGGCCGTGACTCAGACAGTTCTTGCCACCAGCCTTCTCTGAAGCCGACGTCGATAAAGCTCTTGTGTTGCTCATCCTGCGCGCGACCGAACGACTGGAAACAGGCCAACGCGAACATGGTGAACCATGCCGTGCGGTCCGGTGACTCGCGAAGCTGCGAAGGTGAGAAGGACTCTGGGTAGGTTCTCTCGGCGTAGGAGGCGCGGAGATCTGCGCTCTCGGCACGCCACCAAGCACGAATTGCTGCGAGAACCGTCGCAGGCTCAGGCGGCGGAGGCTGAACAGGCATTTGCGGCAAGAAGGCGTCACGGCCCTGGAGCGCATACAGGAGATCATCCTTTTCGTCCTCGGTCCAGTCAGAGAGCAGCGGACTGATCCGCAACTGTGACGAAGGCCAAGGCAGCCATCCGGGGCGATGGCGGCGAATTTCCTCACCCAATTCCCGGCCTTGACGACCGTCAATGATGTATCGTAGTGCCGCTGTCTGACGGCCTTGGTCCTCAGCAGGGATTTCCGCTGCCCAGCCCCCGAGATCACGCGCTTGAGGGCCGAAGCCGGATTGCTCGCGAGCGACCCGGAAAAACTCCAGTGCCGCGCCAGTATATTGCTTGTCGAGCAGATGCTTTGCGGACGCAAACGCGCATAGCCTCCGCTCCTCGGGGTCATCGGCCGCATCGGGACTCGGAAGCTGAGCTATCCGCCATGTCCCATCCTGCGCGAGGAACAAGGTTTGCCTGGCAATTTCCAGAATTTCATAAAGTTCGCTATCGAGTGGTGCTTCCCGAATAGATTGAGGTGTAAGGGCTAGACCAAGAGCCTTGGCCAAATCTGGACTGACACGGTTTTCTTCGCCGATCTGCTGACGAAGAAGGCTTGCGAGACGCAATTGTTGGGCATTCCGAAAGCCGAGCTTTCTCAATTGACCAGCTATCTCGGATGCGACTGTCCGGTCTCGTAGCTCCGCGAGGGCAGGCCAATTTTGGACTTTGGCGAGCACCGGAGCGTTCGACAACGCGCCATCGACGAAACAGGCCGCGTCTGACGCCTTTATCAACGCAGCGAATGGAGGCGGCAGGCGGGTCGGTACGACTTGCCGCAGACCTACGAGGTGGCCGTATCCATAACCATCGGCGTGCAGGTGTCGAGCCAGATCGTCGTCGAAATCCGGCGCGAGAACATCGAACAGGTGGGACCAGAAGGTGCTCCACGCCTCTGTTCTGGAAGCGTCGGAAGCATCCAGGTCAAGGCTCACCGCAAACCGGCGCCAGTCAGCGTCCGCGACATCGTGTAGTTTCAGAAGGCGGTCTCCTAATATCCGCCCGAGCGTTCGGAACTTCTCCATCTGGTCAACAATGGAGCCGGCCAATCCTGTGCGTCCTGGATCGACAGCGAAGGGACCGTTGAGTAGCCAGCCAGAGCGGGACGGCACCTCAAGCGGAGCCAGGTTCCAGAGTCGACTCAGATCGTCGGGAAATCTATCCGGTCCTGCAGCGCCGATATGCAGCAAAAGAGCAAAACCGGACGACAGATCGAGGCGCAGGGCACGCTCGCGGAGCCCGGCTGACATGGAAACGACGCTAACCTGGCTCTCGTCGAGGAGCGGCAAAAAGGAGCAGTCGACGCTCATAGGAACGTCGTCATCGATTTCGACGCGGCGGATGGTACGCGCGAAAGCAGGCAGCCAAGTCACGGCGGATTTGAACGCCGCTATCGCTTCAGCGCCCTTTTCAGTCGTCTCCGCTGAAAATGGAACCTCGATAACTGTCGCCTTTCGCCCGCTGGGGGCTTTTCGTCCCTCTGCTATGCCGATGCCTTCCGGCCAAGGTTTCGGCAAAAAGCCACCTGTCGTGCGCAATGCGATGAAGCCGCTGGCGATACAGACAGCATCCGACAGCACATGGACGCTCTTGAAGCCCAAGCCGAATTTGCCGGTGAGATCGTCCCCGGGGCGTTTCTCGGAGAAATTCATCAGCAGCATATTGAGCAGGTCACGGTCGTGACCGACGCGTCGCCCCTCCTCAGGGTCATACCCCAGGTGATTGATCGGGCGGCCCCAATGGATGGCACGAAACCCACCGGGGTCGCCCGGCAGTGGCTCTAGACGGAAATGGGCGTTCAATGCAGGTTCGCCATGTTGCCGATAGGCATCGTCGGCGTTTTGGAACAGCTCGAATAGAACTCGGCTGGCCGAATATCCAAGATCCCCGATCTTGGCTCGAACCGCAGACAGAAGCTCAGTCGCTAGCTTGCTGTCGGATATTTTTCGCCATAGGTCCCATTTAAGCTCTTCCATCTTTTGCGCCGGCGCAGAAAGGTGAAGGAGACGGCTCTCTTCGGCCTGATATGCGCGTAGCGCCTTCTGTGTGCGGTAGTCAGTGGGGAGCTTCAGCTCAGCAAGAATTGTCGGGAGTCGGTCTCGAAGCAGGCGTTCCGTTTCCTCGATCGTCGATTGATCGACCTCAACCGCTCTGTCGATTAACTCCCGCAACGCTACACGCTGTCGTTCCATGTTGAGCCACAGGCAGTCCGCCGCGACTGTCTCGACAAAACGCCGAAAGATGTCGCTGGCCTCTTTCTGACCGTATCCACTCGGATCGAGTTGCCTGACTGGCAGCGTGATCAATGACCGCACTTTCCCATCGGCGGCCCGGATGCCCTCATGGCTCTTGTGCAGATTTCCGATGAGGATTCCCTGGCCAGGGTCACCCAACAGCGCGTCGAACACATTTCCCGACAGCGCGACGGCCTGCACGTGCTCGCCGGCAACCAGTTCGATCACGAAACGACGTTGATCGACCTCATCAGCCAACGAGTTCGGATAGAGGATTTCTCTCTGAAATTGATTGTCGAGTTCGGCCCAAAGGGTATCGACCTCGGCGGTCGCGTCGATCGCCCATTCGTTAGCAAGGTGCCGGATAGGCTCGCTGCGGCCGATCAGGCCGAGATACACGATTATCAAATTGGACGGTACTCGCCCCCGCCATGCGGCGAGGAGCGACCGATGCTGGTCTGCCCACTGGGTTTCCAATGCAGCCAGATCGACATTCCTGATCTCCCCCCGGTGACGATCGATTGGAGATAAGCCTTGAACTTCATATCCGGCGGAATGCCTCTCCGCAGGTGACCCCTCACGCTTTCCAAGCGCGGATGCGTAGTCTCGCGTCAACACATAATTCGAATCCAGCCCGTCGCCGCCCTGGACGACCTCCAGGCCACTGCGCCAATTTCCAGCCACGGTAGGAACCAGCGTTCCGGCGAACACTTGACGGCGAGATTCTTCCGGCCAACGGGCGACGACGTTGAACCCGTATCGATAGGCCTTGCGGGCCGCCTCGCCCTTGCGCCCGTTTTCCTTCGCCAGCGCCGCGAGGTGGTCGAGGTGGGTTGCAGCCAAATCGGCGGCGGAGGAATGAATCTCCGCGAAAGCGGAGACAACCTTCATCGCGTCTGCGCCGTCAGCATCCGAGGCCAGAACCGCAGCTAGCAGACGCCAACCCGGTAGCCCAACATCGCCGCTGTCTTTCGCCAATGTCGCAAAATCGTCCATTGGAAGCTCGTCGGCCGCTCCAAGGCGTCCGATTATGCCCGCATCTTCCACCATCAGCGCCAAGGCTTTGAACGAAGCGCGCCTGTCCGGCAAAACCCATTCTTTGAGATTAACGAAGCCGCGATGTTCGCGCACATCGATGGCCAGCCTTGCAGCAGGTAAGAACGGGGGTACCTCTCCAGCCGTCAAAAGAAGCGCCCGTGTCGCTTCATCGACGGCTGGCGGAAGGGCGAGCACATCCAGCGGCTTGACCGGATATCCATCGGCAAAAAGCCACGACTTAGCGTGCAGTTCTTCCAATAAGCGTCCATCGGGTGAGGATTGCAACTCCGCAAGAGCGGCGAGTATCTCACCACGAAAGCGGGATGGATCCTCGCAGCTTAGCGCGACCTCAATCTGGCTTTGCGGCGACCATGCTTTGATAAGCTGTCTTTGCTGTTCCCGCGCCTTTTGGCTTTGGCATGGCCGGACGACAGAGACGGCCGCCCGCAACGCGTCAGGCACAGGCCATTCCTTCGTTTCACGAAAGACGCCCTTTCCATCCCCAACTGTTCCGTCCATCCTTTCGTGGATGGGCAACCGGATCAACAAGCCATCGGACAGCCCTGCCTCAAGCACCGCTTCTCGCTGTGAAGCATCGGCGCTAAGTTGCTCAATGGCGGCGATGTTCTTCTCGAACAAAGCCTCCAGATTGGTCGCGTCGAGTACCTCTATGCGAAGATGATTTCGCTGCGTCCTGGAAAGCCCGTCTGCAATTGTAGTCGGGACCAGAAACTCGTTCTGGCCTCGGGAAACAAGAGCTGTGGCAATGCGCTCTATCCTTTTTTGGTTCGGGTCGAGCGTCCAAAGCTTCGATGCTGCGTATCCTGCTTCGTGGATACCGACGCAGAGGCGCCGGGCAGCCGCGGGATCGTCTCCATTGTCGATTCCAATCTCATCCAGTAGCCGTTGGCGGGCGTTTGCCGGCCCAAAGCTCATAGCCTTGTTGATAAGCGAGAAAGCAGACTCCTTGCCCGCTGACTGAAGCTCAAGCTTTGCTTCATCTCGAAGGAGGGGCATCGCGCCGCTATCCACGATCAGAGGGGACACATCTGGCAATGCCTCCACGAGTAACGGCAGCCATGCGTTCGCCTGGGGCGAGCTTGAGAACAGGAGTCCCGCTCTGGAGCGTTCAACAAGCGTTTGCAGCGACAGCACAATCGGGGCGCGAATACGGACATCTCGCACCCGCAGAACCTTGATGGATGCGAAATCGCGATCACGCGCCAGTTCGGAGATATTCCGCTCGGCTTGGGCGAGCAGCGCCAACGCGGAGGTAGCCGCTTGATCCGCCTGATTGCCTTCAATCAGCGGCTCAAGTGCGGCGAGAAACGTCTTTAGGTCTTCGTCGAACAGTCGGGGAGGGCGTCGGCCATCGTCGAGCCATTCGCCACGAACTGGAAGGATCTTCGCCGGGGTAGATGCCAGCGCACGCAGGACTTGCCGGCTCTCGACGGATGGTGGAAGCGGGAACAACGCGCCATGTGGAACGTGGGCAAGAGCCGATTTAACGAGTTCAGACGGAGCAAGCGCCTGAATTTCCGTCATCGCAGCGCGCAGAGCCGAGACCATGTGCGGCCCGATCGCGGAATGCTCGGCGTGGCCAAGCGCCGCCATTTCCAGAAAATCGACAAGAAGTCGCGCGAGCTCGCGCGATTGAAACGCACGCGACGAAATTCCGGAGAACATTGCGTCGAGGTCTGCTTGAGTCCAAATTACTGGTCGCGCGCTCAGCGCGGCGCCCACATCGACAATGAGATGCGCAGCGCTCGCCTCGGCCCACGCGTTGATAGATCCGAACAATTCCTCAATCCGTTGAGGGGCGTCCGCTACCGAGGCCGGCAGCGGACGCAAGGCGTTTCCCGACGGAATGACACGCCAAACGGTGGCTGGCCCTTCGAGCACACGCACCAATGCGTGCTCTCGGCAAATAGCTTCACGGTTGCGCCCAAACCAGTTGTCACGAGCGAGTGCCGATACGAGCTGCGTGAGCTCGGCTGATGTCAACATCGCCGAACCAAGGGCGTCTCTCAGCAGAGTCGGCAGGAGCGGGAGCAGCACGGAATCACGAAGCTCCGCATTCCACGCGCGGCGCAGCGCCGCAGCATCAGCAGGTATGCCTGTTTCGATGGCAGCGTCCAGGCCTTCGATCTGGCGTCGGCCACTGTCGAGGAAGAAGTAGCCGTGCAACAGCAATCGGAATTGGCCGAGCGCGCTGCCGTCGAGCGAGATGACTATGTCGGACACATCGGATATCGGCAGGAACACAGCCCAGGAAATGCGTAGTTGCGCAGATGTGGTGCGCTCAAATTCTCTTTGAGGAATGCGCAACAGCGTCGCTGCCCCGTGCGGCTCTCCCTTTTCCGGAACGGGTTGGGGGCTGAGAACGGTGATCGCGCGCGGCCAATGCGGCGTGCATTTCAGCTCTGCGAGACGCCCATCTAAAACCATCGCCTCACGCCCGACGAATAGCGTTGTCGACCTGTCCGCGGTGTTTCGAATTGCGCCACCAAAGGAGCGAACGCTGTCGTTCAAACGATCCGGTCCCAGGAGACGGCCTCGCGTGTCGTCAAGCTCAAGCCCGCAGCGAAGCTTGCTGCTCTCCCGAATCTCGATTGATTTCAGACGGCGAAGCGCCGTCAGAAGGGCACGCAATTCGTCGGGTCGGATGAGTTCTTCGAGCGTCTGTTCTATCGACGGAATGTCGCTGGAGAATCCAACTCCTGGGGCTGGACGAATACCTTCTCGACGCAATGGTAACCACAGGACAAGGTGGCGATCCGGAAAATCGGAAGCGATCTGGCCCTTCAAGAAGGCGATGTCGGCGGAATCAAGCGTGCCATCAGGCGGCTCCCACTGCGCACTGATATTGCCCTCGATCTTAACCCGGAGGAACGGGTTTACAACAGTACTGAAGGTTTCGCCGTTTTCCCTATGTGCATAGACAATGAACGCGTCACAAAGGTGAAACACGGCTTTTTGGCCAAAACCAAATTTGCCAGCCGCGGTGCTGTCGGAGGCCTTACCGCTTGCGCCAAATGAGAGAATGCCGCGCTCGTCTTCCTTGCGAAAGATGCCATCGTTGATCACCAAAAGCCCAGGCCCACGAAGCAGTGGATTCATGGCCGCCCTCCAGCCTGGCAGCGCGTCAAGCCTGAAACGTCGGGCTTCTTTAGCGTCGTCGGCGTTCTGCAATAGTTCCTTCAGGATCGAAAAACCAGATTCATAGCGATCTCGCAGATTGCTCTTGATCTGATCCAGCTTTGATATCGGATCGTCGATATAGTCAGGCATTGGCTGGGGGCTCTTTCTGCGTTTGCGCCTGCGCCCGGACTGACACTCGATCGCCTAATTCCAGAGCGACGAACGCACAGCCCTGGCGGTCGAACAGCGTGTGCGCCTTGCCAACGTCGTCAAGCGGATACCCGAAGCGCACGCTTCGACAGTCCGATAGCGGCGAGTTCGCGTCAGTCAGACGTTGGTCTATCTTGAAGCGCGCAAGCGCTTCATTGGTTACCTTGTCCAGATTGCACGGAAAGTCATCTATCTTCTCCCGCCGAGGCGACCACAACCATGCCGCACCCGAGCTTTTCGATCAACGCCGGCTCTGAACGCGCAGTGTCAATCATCAGCCCGACGCCATTCAACAGCGAGACCAAGAGACGCCGAGGTGGTCGGCATCTTCCTCAATGAAGACGCCATCGCTCGCCTGGTCGGCGCCATCCTGCTCGAACCAAACAGCGAACGGAACGTCAAGCGCGACCGCTACATAACGTTAGAAACCATCGCACCTTCTTGCGCGACGATTCCACCGCCGGCCTGCCCACCGTGGCAGGCTGATCAGCTCGGCCCGCACCGGAATTAGCAGTGGCCCGCAATACCAGCTACACCATCCACTCGGCGGAACGCGATCCGTCAATCAGGCGCCGCATCTCGAACATACAGCTCCCCATCTTGCAATATCAGAGTCAACCAAGGTGACTGGGGATCGCGGTACTTAGTGACAAGAAGGTGGCGACGCTCGACTGACGGGTCTTTCCATAACGTCGCTTCGGCGTGCGAGTTGTTGAACAAGACCATTGCTCCTCCTTGAGCCGCAACGAGCATGCGGGCGATAGAGGCGGGTTCCGGATGCGAATTAGTACCGTTCGCGCTCACGATCCAGCACTTCGACTTGATACGACCAGCCAGTTCGTGGCTGAAATTTCCACCCGATCCATGGTGAGGAAATTTGCAGACATCTACCTCGACCGGAGAAGGTACTCCTTCCAGTAGCAGCTCCGCAGGACAATCGGCGGTCATCAGGATTCGGTGGTCTCCATGCCGCATGAGCAAGACAATACTTGATGCGTTCACCACACTGGTGTCCCGACAATAAGGCGCGTTCGCCAGTTCGGCGACGTCGAACTCACCCTGGCCCATCTCGACGACCTGCTTGACCGTCCGATTTTTCATTCGGCGGAGCTCTCTTTCCCAATGCTTGCCGAGCCTAAGAAGCTGTTTCTGGCTTGGTGAGAGGATATCGAGCGAGAGGCTGGATACCGGGCTCACGCTGGCACCTCTCTGTACCGCCCCTTCGTCGAACCAGCCGTTCCACGACCATCCCTTTGCTCGAATGGCAAGGCAGAAGCGGAAAGCCTCGGCGACCGACATTTCCGTCACGTCTGTGGTGCTGCCGTAAAGATGCTGAGGTCCGTTGAACCAGACCTCCTTCACAAGCGGCGATAGGAAAGCACTTTCGGCGACGCCGATGGCGCCGGCAAGATGATCGGAATCGATGTGAGTGACGACGAAGAGGTCGATCGACCTTTCCGTAGGCTCCAAAGTCTTGAAGTAAGCTTCGATGGCCTGCTCGGTCCCGCGTCGCCCCGCGTCGATGAGGATGTTGAACGGTTCCTCACCGATGCAGCGGATAAGGATGCAATCCCCGTCCTGGGCGTCGAAGGCCACGACTTCGGTCACGGACTCTACTGTCGCGCCCTCACTCGGCAACCGCTTCATCCTCACTTGGCCGTCGACGTGCCTGCAGCGTTGATACCTTGATATTGCGTCGCGCTGCGACTGAGCGCGGCGAATCCTGGCCTTTGAGCGCGTTGAACGTGGCGCGCACCATGTTGTAAGGATTTGACGACCCGAGGGACTTGGCTACGATATCCTGGATGCCGAGCGTCTCGAAGACAGCGCGCATAGGGCCGCCGGCGATGATGCCGGTGCCCGCTGGGGCTGCACGCAGATAGACGCGACCAGCACCATGCCTCCCGAAGATGTCGTGATGCAGTGTACGGCCCTCGCGGAGGGCGACTTTGGTCAGATTGCGCTTCGCAGATTCGGTGGCCTTTTTAATCGCCTCCGGCACCTCTCGCGCCTTACCGTGGCCGAACCCTACACGACCCTTCTGATCGCCGATCACGACAAGAGCTGCGAAGCCGAACCGCTTCCCTCCCTTCACCACTTTTGCGACGCGATTGATGTGTACGAGTTTGTCGACGAATTCAGAGTCGCGCTCGTCTCGTTCCTTACGGGGAAGGCGGTGGGGGGAAGGGGACGCGGGCGCCCGAACCCTGTGCTCCGCGGGCGCTTCAATCTCTTCAACGGCGGTCGATTGGCTCACCGCAGGAAGAGGAAGGCGAGTTTCGATATGGTCGAGGATCAGATCAGGCTTTTTTTTTGAGCCGTTTGCCCGATGGCCCTCTCGTCTGGAGTGTAGGGAGAAGTCCCTCGGGTGACGCTGGTATCCCCCCTGCCGAAGGTAGCCCGGATCCGCGCGATCATCTGGTTGATCGCTTCGTCCGCTGGGGGCTTTCTGAACTTCAGCACTTCGGCCAATGCTTCAATGTAGCGGTCCAGCAACTCCATAGTGCAGCCGTATCGCGGCGGATTCTCGTTGGCGGCGGAGATCGCGTCGGCCGCTAAGCCGGTGGCGTCGCCGATCTTGAGCGAGGGGTACATGAGAGCGAGCAGCGCCATGCAGATTCCCGCGTCCGAAACCTCCTTCGAGATCGACTTCAGCCCGGAAAAGACGGATTGCAGGTGACCGTCCGCGAGCCGCGGAAACAGCAGGACCGAGTGAGCGGCCGCGACATATCGGTCGACGGACCATTTCTTGTCGCATTCGAGTTGCGTGATGATCTTGCAAGCCGTCTGCTCGGCCGCGTCATGCATGAGCGCTCTGCGGAACCCCCAGAAGGCGGCGGGAAGGTCGTAGTTGGTGAGAATTCGTGGACAAAGGAAAAGTCCATCCTTGTCCTGTTGCAGATCGACGTAAAGGGACAGAGCGTAGTCGATCCGAGCAAAAATACGGGGCCCTTTCGGATTGGAGAGCTCCAGATGGGCGTGCCTGATGTTTTCGGGCAAATGGAATCTGAACATCCTGCCAAGCAACTGACCGCTGCCATCGTCCACCGGCTTGTCGTCGAACCAGAGTCTCCACCAAACATTCCGGTTCGGTTCCTCTGGAAAAGTATTGGTCCAATCGGCTTCATTGCCGAGAACGGCGCTGCATGCCTCGTAGAATTTCAGCTCGTCGACTGAGATGGTGCCGTGGCCCGAAGCTCCGTTCGGGGCGGCGACAAGAGCGTCGGATTTGCTATCGATCCAGGGCGGTGCGTCTTCGCCCATCTCCACGATGCACTTGTGCATCTTTCCATCCGCGCCCACAGTTTCCAGAAAGAGAGGTGGTGGGGGAACTTCGAGAAGCTCGGGCATCTCCTTGTTCATGGAACCGGCACCTCTTGATGGGCTCGGACGATCGACTTCTTGAATGATTTGCCGCGGACGAGGAATTCATAATCGCCGCGCTCGACGTGAAACTCATAGCCCTTCGGGCCTTTGTCGCCGGCCGTGGTCGGGCCGTTGGGAAGAAGCTTCACCGAACAGGCAGAACCTGCGTTGGCGCCGATCACATCCAGAACCGTGGCGGGCTTCGGAGTTCTGAGAAGCGGATCGTGCACGCCGCCGGAGCAGACCTCTGCCCTGTTGTTCCAGTGCTGCCGAAACGATCGTCCCAGATGCATAGCCCAGCGCCGAAAGAGCGCACCCGCGCCCTCGGCGATCTTTGCCGCCGTGACTTCGTGCGATGGATATCCCTTGATGAACAATTCGGCTCCGGTCCCTGAGAGGCATTCGAGGAAGGCCCTCGTCCCCAGCGGTCCTCCCCGAAATTTGGCCTTTGCCAACCGGTCGTTCAAGTGGATCTTATTGTCCCAGAGACTCTTTTGAGTGACCATGGCGCTGAAGATCACGGTCGCGTTGTCGATCACGGGACCGCTGTTCATGTGGAATGCGGAATTAAACCTATAGTTCGTGTCGCCTCCCGTTCTGCAGCTGTCGATGAAGCAGAACATAGGACGGCCGACCGTCAGCGCGTTGATGTCGTTGATTGTGGCGCTCCAATGGATACCCTCGGCCGGAGCATCATATTTCGGCCCCTGCGTGAACAAGATTTGAACGGGGCCATCCTGCATTCTGGTGGCACCGTGACCTATCCAGTGCAGGATGCCGGCTCCGCGTTCCTTGACGATGCGATCGGTCCAGGCCTTGAAGGCCGCGGCGATGTTCTCGAACGTCGGATCCTGCGCGTATTGTACAGTCTGCCCGTCGTAGTAACTGATCGAGCGCCCCGGCTCCGACGCCAGCACTTCCACGGAGCTGACGAACATCCCCTGCGTGAAGTCATGTGGCTTGTCGAGCCAGAACGGAATAATGTCGTCGCAGAATGCCTGGACGTTCTGAAAGGGATGACCGGCGTGCTTGCCGACCACGACCACGAGGACGTGGATTGGGCAGGCGCCGGATCGAGCGCGAGAGATTTTCATCAAAGCGAGACTGGAAATGTGAGGAGAGGAACGGAATGTCTTCGATAGCGACCAGAAGGATCGCTGCGTCTTTGTTCGTCACATCGGAGGCGGCTGTCCCTTGGGAAGCCCGCTCGACCATGCCTCTGGTCTCCCGCTTTCCGAATCATTCCACGGCAACCCTACATTGCGCCGCATCAAGGCCGTAATGGAGAATTCGATGCGATGATGAATCAGTTGCCGTTGGCGACACTTTGCTGTGGATAACTGCATTCCCAATATACCGTCCCCGCGGGGCGTCAAAGGTCGAAGCCATCCCAACCGGGAATTGGCGAAAAATCAACCATAAATTGATTTGGCCGGGGGATGCCTGGGCTGTCGCCGCTCGTTTTCAAGTCGGCTCCGCTGTTAACGTCCGCCCGGGCGTTTGGCGTCAACCGCGACTGCGGGAAGAGGTAGACCTATTCGCCGAGCGTGACACGGACGACAGCCGCATCACCAACATCGCCGCGATTACACCGCCGCACAGCATCCGCGAGCGAGATTGTCGCCTTGGAGCCGGGTCGGTAGACCGAGCAGTCGGCCGAAGCTTGAGCGCAAGACGGGCGGCGAAAGCTTCACCCGTCTCGACCGACTGCTGATCGCCGAGCGGAAGGCGAGCAATGAGTTTGCCGACCTGCGGCCCGACCCAAGCATGGGCGGGCGCAGCCCCACCCAATACACCACCCACGGGAAGCAGATCACCGAGCGCATCGTCGGCCACTCGACGGCCTTACGAGGATGTCTTAATTGAGTCGGACCGGGGCCCATCCGTCAAAGCTAGCGCACGCGCCACCGCTTCGCGGCCTTCTTCTTAGAGCAGCTGCTCTTGCGGCCCGGCGCGGTTCCCATGCTGATAAGGGCGGAGGACCGCCTGCTCCAGCTCGAGCGGCTGGAAGCCGTTCTCGCCAGTATTATCGACTGCCTCCAGCAGCACCCAGCGCCGATCTGAGCACTTGGCCGAACTGTAGAATGCATTACCGAGACCGAACAGCGCCACAACAGGCACTCCGACGCTATTATAGCGCGACGATTAGGATGAGAACTGGGCGCCAATCTGGATGAGAAGATTGGGGCCGGGTCCCGTGATCATTGTCGCCGGCTCCCGGCTTGGCAAGGGCTGATTGACGCTGGGCGACAATCAGCGGTGTCGCGGCGTCAATCAGCCGAGCTTTCGACCTCCTTTGGCGTTGCGTGAACCGGCGGTCTGCCGGCGCCGCGCTTGCGGCCGAGGGCTGCCTTGCGGCGGTAGCTCTCGACGTTCATCTCGATGATCGTGGCGTGGTGCACGAGGCGGTCGACGGCCGCAAGCGTCATGGCCTGATCGGGGAAGATGCGGCCCCACTCGCCGAACGGCTGATTAGCCGTGATGAGCAGGGAGCGACGCTCGTAGCGGGTGGCGATCAGTTCGAACAGCACGCTGGTCTCGGCCTGATCCTTCGACACGTACGTGATGTCGTCGAGGATCAGGAGGTCGTAGCGGTCGAGCTTGGCGATGGCGGCTTCCAGCGCTAGTTCACGCCGCGCCGTCTGCAGCCGCTGCACAAGATCGGTCGTTCGGGTGAACAGCACGCGCCAGCCGTTCTCGACGAGGGCCAGGCCAATGGCCGCGCTGAGATGGCTCTTGCCGCCGCCGGGTGGGCCGAACAGCAGCAGATTGGCGCCAGTCTCGAGCCAGACATCGCCTGCGGCGAGCGCCATCACCTGCGCCTTGGACAGCATCGGCACGCTGTCGAAGTCGAAGCTTGAGAGCGTCTTGCCGGCAGGCAGGCGTGCTTCGACCATGTGCCGTTCGATCCTACGGCGGCCACGATCGGCGACCTCGTGCTCGGCAAGTGCTGCGAGGAAGCGCGCGGCGGGCCAGCCCTCCTTGTCCGATTGCGCGGCGAGCTTTGGCCAGATCGCCTTGACGCTCGGCAGGCGCAACTCGGTGAGCAGCAGTTCGACGCGCGCGGCATCGACGGGTGTCGTCGTGCTGGTCATGCTGCATCTCCCGTGTTCGAGGTCATCGGCGCAAAGCCCAAGGCAAGCCAGTTCGTCGTAGACGGCGAGCGGAGCAAGCTCGACGGCGATGTCGGGGACTGATGCCTGCTCGGGGCGGAAGCGGAGGCGGAGCGCGACGAGATCCGGCAGCCGTCCCGCATCGAGGTCGGCGGATATGGCTTCGGCAAGCTGCGCTTCACAGGCCAGCTCGTGAGCGAGAGCAAGTAGTTCGACCACCACCTTGCAGGCATGACGATCGTCATATCTGTCCCGCAGTGTCTCGAACGCGCGTCGATAGGCCGAGCGCGGGAACAGCTGATCGCGATAGACGAGATTGGCAAGCGCCATCGGCTTACGCCGCAGGGCGTGGATGACGTGACGATAATCGACGACATGGCCACCCCGGCTCTCCGATACGGGGCGGCCACGGCGCAGTATCGCAACCATCGTAGTGCCGAGGACGCATTCGAGGTGATCGTCGAAGATACGAACGCGCAGACGATGGCCGATCAGCTTCGACGGCACCGTGTAGAACACGCGGCGCAGGATGAAGCCGCCCGACGAGGTCACGCGGATCACCTTCTCCTCGAAGTCGTTCGTGCGCTTCTTCGGCAGCGGCGCCAGCATCTCCTTCTCGATCGTGATCCGCTTCACGCAATGGGCATTGCGTCGGCCGACGACCAGGTCGACGAAGGCACGATAGGCATCGAGGTCGGCGAAGTCGCGCGTTCCCCGCAGCAGCAATGCGTCTTCCAGCGCCTGCTTGAGATGGCCATGCGCTCTCGATCGAACCGTTCTCATGCGCGATGCCGGCATTGTTGCGGGTCGCCGTCATGCCGTAATGCTTCATCAACGCGTCGTAGCGTTGCGTCAGGTCCTCGCGCGCATCAGCCGCCAGGTTGCGGAACGCCGCCGACAGGCTGTCGCTGCGATGCTCCCTCGGCACGCCTCCGAGCGCGCACAGTGCGTTCTGCAGGCCCTCGGCCAATGCGACGAAGCTCTCCCCGCCGAGCACGACATGGGCATGCGCGAAGCCGGAGAACGCCAGCCGGAAGTGATAGAGCCGGTGGTCGAGCGCCACGCCCGCGATGGTGATGCCGAGCGGCGCTTGCCGTCGAAAACCCGGCTTTGGCCGCTGCGGCCTCGGCCGATAACGTCAGTCGATAACTCATGTATAGCCTCATCTGGTGGTCGGTGATGTGGAGGCCAGGCAAGCCGTCGATCCCCTCTTGTCGAGACAAATCAACAGCTTGCGCTAACCCCACCCGGCCGCCAGATGGCCTGAAGGGACGCGCCGCCGGCGGGAGCGGTCCTCCGGTTTGGGCTACGCCCTCCCTTCGTCCCGCTCCCGCCGGCGCTCTCTCATCCTGATTGTCGCCGCGCAGCATAGAATCCCGCGTCGCGGATCTCGACGCTTCCGGCCTGAAGGAGCGCCTCGCTGGCGTCAAGGCAATCCGGGAAACAAGCCAGCGCTGACGTCGAACGCGCTAGGCTGCGCTCAACGATGCCGACAACTGGGCAATCAGCCCCGATCTGGTTCGAACCTGCGCCCGCACCGCCCGCCGGCACATCCGACTGGACATCAGCGGCTTCCGCCGCAACCACCTCCGCGCGCTGGCCGGCGCGTCGAGGTCACAAACAAGGCGGTACACATCGTGGGGCGAAATCTGAACCTTTACGATCCCTATTCGGCACCGCGGACGGGAAAGATAACGCAGACGGCCGATCAAGGACACGAAGTCGACCGGTGGCCGGAAGGAGTACACGATGAGCCGACACTGCTCGGAGCCGATCTCTGATAACCGCCGCCGTTCGTGGGCGCTTATTTGACGGATATTCGACGACTTTTTCTGCAGTCGGCTAAGTTATTGATTTTATTGGCGCTCCCTAGGGGAATCGAACCCCTGTTTCAGCCTTGAGAGGGCCGCGTCCTAACCGCTAGACGAAGGGAGCGTGAGGTGAACCGCATAGCCTTGAACGCGCCGCGCCGCAAGACGGGAGATGCAAATTTCATTGCCGGCGTTGCGGAACGGTTGTCGGCGCCGGCGTCACGGCGCCTGGAGCTGGGCCATCAGCGCGGCGCCCGCGGCGGGATCCATCCGATAG
>NZ_CAFI01000033.1 GCF_000239775.1 Bradyrhizobium sp. ORS 375 | reverse complement strand
CGTTTCGGTCTACGCGTTCACCGCGATCCCGCATCTCGTCACCGGCACCAACCGGATTGCCACCGTCCATCGCAGGCTCGCCGTCGCTGCCCAGCGCAGCCTGCCGATCCGCATCATCGAGCTGCCTGTCGCCCTGCCGGCTCTGCGGCAGCACGTGCAATGGCACCGCTATCGCTCCAACGATGCCGGCCTGCTGTGGCTGCGCAATCTGATGCGCGAGGTCGTTGCCGAGCTGCCATGATCGTCGTCCGGCGGGCCTCTGCCGCGAATTCGCAGCTTTCGGCGATGGCGATGCGGACGGCATGGCTCATGGGAAATGGCCGGCGCTGGACGCCGGCCATTCCTTGTTCGCGACCGTCGGATCTGCCGCAGCTCAGCGCTTGGCCGGTCCGGCGCCGGGCGGCGGCGCGGGCACCCAGATCGGAAACGCCAGGTTCGCCCAGACCGTGTCGCTGCGGGTGCCATTCTCCACGTGGAACGTGTGCTGATAGTTCAAATTGATCTGGTAGGCGCCGGCATTGTAGCTCAGCGACGGGCCCAGATTGAGCGATTTGAGCCGGTTGCCGTCCTGGATGCCCGCCAGATTGAACGCCTTCACGCCGTTGATCTTGTCGTCCTGATACTGGTGCGTGTAGCCGCCGACCATCCCGAACTTCCACGCACCCACATTGTAGCCGGCATTGAAGTCGAGCACGAGCGCATCGCCGCTGCGATATTGCTGGCTCATCTGCGTGAAGGCATCGACTGAATCCGTGTTGGTGCCGTTCAGCAGCAGACGCGGCGCGACGGCAAACTCGAACCCTTTCGGATCAGCATAGCGATAGGCAACGGTCGGCGAGATCGTCGTGTAGTTGGTGCCGACGTTCAGCGGCTGTCGCGCCGAATAGGTGCCGGTATTCGGCATGAGGTCGAGCCCCACCGTGAGGCTCTGGACCGGCGACAGGGCCCAATGCAGGATGACCGGCGAGAAGGTGATATTCGCGAGCCCGTTGGCTTGAAACGATCCACCGGGGTTGGAGCTTTCGAGGTGAACGACCGGCACGACGAGCTGCGAATAGATGTGAGCACCAAGGAATTCGCCGGGATAGCTCGCGAGAAACCGCATCGTTTCCGACACCGCCGACAGCTTGAAGTTGATCGGCAGCTTGTTGCCTTGTCCGTCGTACAGGCCGTTGGCGCTGGTGTAGTTGGTCTGGCTGATCGCAAACAGGCCGGGAATGGGCGGGAATGTGCCAAGGAAGATGCCCGGTGACCCCGCCGGATAATTGGTGGTGGCATTCTCCGCGGCCCATGCACCGGGCATCGCTCCTTGGAGCATTCCGGCCAGCATGAATGTCGTCAGAGCGGACTGCTTCAGTCCTCTTCTCATATTCCCCCCTCTCAACGGCGCGCTTTCTCTTGAAGCGATCTTCCCCATCGACCGGCTCGCGCGACGCGCCTGCGCCGGACCGATCACGTCATTGATGCGTGATTTCGGAACATTCGTAAAATTGATCGTTTTGATTTCAAGTATTGACGGGGCTGATGTGAGCGCTCCTGCGGCTCCCATCGCTTCAGCTTGATTTGCCCGTCGGGCCGGCAACGGCAGGCTGCCTGCCGTTGAGCGAGGCGGTGAACTAACAATGCGCGATGCGCGGGAAAACTGTTTTCCATTGCGTTTTCCTGGACATCACCTCTGTCCAGTCCTTCCGCCCGAAATTTTGCGCTTTCGCTTTTTCGAAAGTTGTTGTCTCATACCTTCGTCCCGTGCTCCTCGAGAGGGGCGTTTCGCGATCGTCACGGACGTTGGGCGCGGGATGCGGTGGCCGCAGGCGGGTCGCAGCGTGCGTGACGCGCGCGGACGAACGGCTCCTTGCGGACGTGAAATCGCGTGGTCCTGGCGCCCCGAAGCTGGCGCCAAGTCCTTGGGAGAATGATGACCCCTTGGGCGACGGTGGCTCACAAGCCGGACACCGGGGAGATCGCGTATAAGCGTAAAGACCATCGCGCGGGGAATGCCGGGTCGAACCGGCTGAACCTGTGGTGACTGCCGCCTGCTTTTCTTGTTGCAGGCGGGCCATGGGTGAGGCCTTCACCCGGCATTCCCCGCGCCCTCTGTGCAGAGGGCGGGACCATCGCAAAGCTCGGGCGCGGGAACGCGTCGCGTTGACGACCTATCATGTCTCCGCGCAGCGTTCTGGTCACAGCTTCAGACGTGCGATCCAACATCTCCGCTGTCGTCCCGGCCTTGAGCCGGGCCCCCTGATACCAACTAAAGTTTGAGGCACGGGGGTCACCCCATCTCGCCCAACCACCGCAGCGGGTGGTTAGGGGTTTGGCTCGAGGCCCGAACGACATGGAGGAGCCTGGGGGGCGCGCCTACGGTGAAGTCATTCGCGCGTTCACACACAATACACAATGGCATGCAGAACATCACGTAATTCTACGGGACTGAAAATTTACGTGGAACTCAGAAACCGACTCTTAAGCTCCAGGCGTCCATCAGAAGCCGACACACAGCCGCGCAGGGACCATGCTGAACGAACTTCTCGTGATCGAAGATGCCGATGTTCATCTGTCGATCCTCCGCAAGATCGCTGTGCAAGCGGGCTTTGCGACGACCGGCGTGAACTCGGTGGATGGTGCCGTGAACGTGCTGCGCCGGCGCAATTTCGAGTGCATCACCCTCGATCTGAATCTCGGCGAGCGCTCCGGCACGGAGGTGCTGCAGCTCCTGTCCGACATGAGGTCCCGCACGCCCATCTTGATCATCAGCGGCTCCGACGACCAGACCCGCGACGTCACCGTGCGCGCCGGGAAGATCCTCGGTCTCAACGTCTATCCGCCGTTCTCCAAGCCGGTCGATCTCGCGCTGCTGCGCCAGACACTGCGCCAGATCGCGGCCGACACCGACCGGCAGCGCCTCGTCAAAGCCAATATGCGCTAGGCCAATTTGCGCTAGCGCCCGCGCGCTCTCGTCACGAACGTCCGCGGCCAGGCCGCGCGGCGGCCATCGCCATGTCGCCTTTGACGCAGATCAAGGCGGAAGGCGCCCGCGGCCTGTTGGCTGCGCCGGGGCGAACGGAAACGAGATGCAATGACGGCAATGGAGTCAGCCAGCGAAGCAGTGGTCGTCGAGGCGACGCCCTACGAGCTCATCGGCGGGGAAGCAGGCGTGCGACGCCTGGCGGATCGCTTCTACGCGATCATGGACGAGGAGCCGGACGCCCGCCGCATCCGCGCCATGCACGATGCCGACCTCGGTCCGATCCGGCAGTTGCTGTTCGAATTCCTGAGCGGCTGGCTGGGTGGGCCGCCGCTCTATTTCGAGCGTGCCGAGCACCGCTGCATCATGTCGGCGCACCGGCCCTACCCGATCGGCGATGCCGAGCGCGACGAATGGATGACGTGCATGCGCCGTGCGATGTTCGATTGCGACATCACCGGCGACATGTACGATCTGCTCGATCGGGCGTTCCTGCGCATGGCGAACGCGTTTCGGACCCGTCCTGCGGCCTGAGCCGCTGGGGCTCAGCCGCCTTTCTCGGCAGCGGCTTCCCGCGCCAGACGCTCGGCGCGCAGCCGCTCGCGGTTCTTGTAAAAGGCCCGCTGGGCTTCTTCATGTTCGCGCATGGCCTGCTCGGCATCGGCCCTGCGCATGGCATCGCGCGCCCGACGCTCTTCAGGCGTGAGGACGCGTGGCGGTCTGGCTGTGCTTTCGTAAGTCATGCTGAGATAACGCCGGAAACCGCAAGGCGTTCCCGGTGCGCCGGTAAGTCAGTCCGCCCTGCGGGGAAACAGCCGGTCGCGGATGTAGCGCGAGGTTGGCGTCAGGCTGATCCCATAGGGCTTCTGCCAGACCGCGCGGTCGATCTCCTTCTTGTCACCGATCTCGAGCCGCCCCTTGGCATGCTTGGCGATGAAGATCGCGTCGCTCATCTTGCGCCCGGACCGCTTGTTCTTGGCCGTGACTTCCTTCCACAGCCGCAGACGGCCGAGCTTGAGCTTCGGCAGCTCTTCCTTGATCTCGCGCTTGAGGCAGTCCTTCGCGGTCTCGCGCGCTCGCTTGCGCCCGCCCGGAAACATCCAGCGGCCGTCGATGCGACGCCGGACCAGGAGAACCTTGCCACCCTTCGCGGCAACCAGCTTGGACGCCTTGGCCATTGCTTAGGAAACTCTCACCTCGCCTTGAAGCGGAGCCTAACAGGATTCGTTCCAAGTCCCGCCCCGGACCTTTGCGGAGGCCCGGGCGCGGTTCGATATCAGATCCGCTTCGATCATCTGTCGCGGGCGCAGCGTCCGGGTTCAGGGCCGCGGCTGAGCGCTCCGGTGATCAGCATCAGGTCAGTAGCAGGAGCGCGGATCGACCGCGACATACTCGCCCGACGGATAGCGGTAGTAGCAATTGCCTTGCGACAGATAATAGCCCGGCCGCGACGCGGCCGTCGCCCCGGCGATGGCGCCGGTGGCCCCACCGAGCACGGCGCCCGCGGCTACGCCGCCCGGCTTGCCGGTCAGGATGCCACCGAGCACACCGCCGATGATGGCGCCTCCGAGTGCGCTGGCTGCAGGGTCCGGATCCGACGGCGGCGGCGCGGGCTCGTAGGCGGCCGGGGGCGGAGGCGCCTCATACGCTGTCGCCGGGGCATAGACGACGTCGTCGGCGTAATCCTCCGACACATAGGTCGGCGGCCCCTCCATCGGCTCGGGATAATAATACCAGACCCCGCCGACGTCCCACCACCAGCCGGGCCGTCCGTTGTGGACCTCATGCCGCCAGCGGCCGCCTTCCCAGCCGACACGGCCGCGATAGGGCTGCCCGCCATACTCGCGAACGCCGATCGCACCGCGCGCGTAACGCGCATCCGGCCCGCGTCCCACGGCCGCCGGCCCGGTCGCGTAACCATGGCTCCGGTCATAGCCCGGTCCAGGGGGTCGTCCCTGCTGCGCCACCGGCGCGGGCGGACGGCCCTGGGGCGGCATCTGATGCTGGATCTGAGGCTGCATCGCCGCGCGCGGCGGCGGTCCGCCGGGCTGCCCCATCATGGGGCCCTGCTGACGCGGCGCCTGCTGGGCCTGCGGCTGGCCGGCCGTCGGTCCGCCCTGCCCTTGGCGGACGACGGTTGGCGG
>NZ_CAFI01000034.1 GCF_000239775.1 Bradyrhizobium sp. ORS 375 | reverse complement strand
TCCCGCAGGGGTTGACGAATCTAATCTTGACGATGGAAAGATTATGTTGACGCACGACCAGTTCCGCCTCTATGCTGATCTTGACAATGGAAAGATCGACGCGCCCTGTTGGCGCGGAGGAGGCTGGTATGAAAGTGTTCCTCATCGTCAAATTGGCGCTGCTGCCGTTCATCGTGTTCTGGGCGCTACTGGGCTGGCATCAGCCCTCCTGGGCCGTGTGGTCAGCCCTCGCTCTGGCGCTCGCCGGCAATCTGTGGCGCGCGACGCGCGCCGAACTGGCCGTCCTCGAGCTCGGCGGCCTGGCTCTTTTCGTCCTGCTGGCGATCGCCAATGATCTCGCTCCGAGCTGGACTGCTGGTAACGCGCTATGGCTGTCCTTCGCCGGACTGGGTGTGATCAGCTTCGTCTCGCTCGCGGTGGGCCGCCCGTGGACCTCCGACTATTCCCGGGCGAGCTATGTCGATAGCGCCGCGACGCCGCAGTTTCAGCTGATCAACATGCTGATGACCGGGCTGTGGGGCGTGCTGTTCCTCGTGCTCGGCCTTTGTCGCTGGGCCGGCGTGTCGTCCTGGATCACCACCGTCATCGTCGTGGTCGGCGCGCTGATTTCGATCTTCGGCCCGCGCTTTGCGATCCGGCAGGCCATCCAGCGCATGCGGGCGTCGCGGGAGGACTATCATTGGCCGGCACCGGCCTTCTCCGACGCCGAGAGTGCCGATTGCGACGTCGCGGTCATCGGGGCCGGCATCGGCGGCCTCACCGCTGCGGCGCTGCTTGCCGACTCCGGGCTCAGGGTGAAGGTGTTCGATCACCACGTCGTGCCCGGCGGCTTCTGCCACAGCTATCTGCGCAAGGCGCATCACGACAACAAGCCGGTGCTGTATCGCTTCGACGCGGGGCCGCACGATTTCTCCGGCGTCTGGCCGGGCGGTCCGGTCGACAGCGTGCTGCGCCGGCTCGGCGTCGCCGACCGCATCGAATGGAAGCGCGTCACCCATTCCTACCGTCTAGCGGGCCGCCGCATCGACGTGCCCGAGGACTGGCGCGCCTATGTCCGGCTGCTCTGCGAGATGTTCCCGGCGAGTGCGGACGGTCTGGTCAGGCTGTTCGATACGATTCACGCGATCTTCGAGAGCATGTATGCGACCGGCCAGGGCCGCAGCGGCATTCCCGGCATGCCCGAATCGATCGAGGAGATGCTCGCCTTCCCGCGCAGGCATCCGCAGGCCTTCCGCTGGATGAACCGGCCGTTCGACGAGCTGGTCGCGGCCCATGTCTCCGATCCCGAGCTGATCGCCACGCTCAATGCGCTGTCCGGCTATCTTGGCGACGGCAGCGAGAAGCTCAGCTGCGCCCAGATGGTCCCGATCTTCGGCTATTATTTCAAGGGCGGCTTCTATCCTGTCGGCGGCTCCGGCCACCTCGCCGATGTGCTGACGGATGCGATCACCGCTCGTGGCGGCGAGGTGGTGTTGAAGACGAAGGTCACGCGCATCCTTGTGGAGCAGGGCCGTGCCGTCGGCGTCGAGCTCGGCAATGGCCGCACGGTCCGTGCCCGGGCCGTCGTCTCCAATGCCGATCTCGGCCGGACGTTCACCGAGCTCTTGAGGCCCGATGAGCTGCCGGCAGCCGTCCGCAGCCTCGCGCCCGCGACGTCCTGCTTCTCGGTGCATCTCGGTCTCGACATCGTCCCCGACATTGCGCCGGCCACGCATCTCGATACTCCGATGGGGGTCGGCCTCGCCGTGATGTCCAAGCTCGATCCATCGGCGGCGCCTGAGGGGCATGCGACGATGACGATCATCACGCTCGTTCCTCACGACCAGGCCAGGAGCTGGTTTCCGGCCGAAGGGGGCGACGACTGGAAGGCGTGGCGGCGTTCGCCGGACTACGAGGCGCGCAAGCAGCAGCTCGGCGATGCCATGGTGGCCGCGGCCGAGACCGTCATTCCCGGCCTGTCGCAGCACATCGTCTACCGCACCGACGCCAGTCCCATCACCTATGCGCGCTACGACCTCGCCTGTGCCGGCTCGATCTATGGCGTGGCGCGATCGGGGCGGCTGAAGGGCGCGAAAGCTCCGCTGCGCAATCTCGTCATCGCCGGCGGCGGCAATGCAGGGGCGGGCGTCGAGGCGGTGGTGATCTCGGGCGCGGAGGCCGCCGAGGCGCTGCTGCCGGGCCTGCTGTCGCGCAAGGCCGCTCGCGCCGAGCAGCTGCAGCCCGAGCTGGTGCTGGCGCGAGCGCCGCGTTGATCAAGGCGTATAAAGGTAGCGCAGCAGTGTGCGGCCGACGGCCTCGAGGCTCTGCGCCGAGCACTGCTCGATCGTGTCCTGCGTGGTGTTGAAATACGGCTCGTAGTCGAAGTCGATGACCAGGAAGCTCGGAATGCCGGCCTGCTGCAGCGCGGTGTGGTCGTCGCTGATCGGATAGGACGTCGGCTCCGGCGAGAACGCCTGCGGCGCGATCCGGCTGCCGATGCTCCAGAACTTCTTGACCTCCGGCAGCGCGGAATGCAGCGACGACGGCTCGGGCTGCAGCTTCAGGTCCTTGTCGCAGACCATGTCGAAATCGACCGCCTTTTCCGGCTTGCGCGTCGGATAGTAGTCCTTCAGCTTCGTCACGAAATACGGCGAGCCGAGTGGGCGCCAGGTCGGATCGCCGGCCCCGAGCGATTTCGGCCCCTCCTCGCCGTCGAAGAAGATGAAGTCGATGCCGATTTCCGGCTTCGGCGACAGCGTCAGCACGCGCGCCGTCTCCAGCAGCAGCGCGACCGCCGACGCCGAATTGTTGGCGCCGGGCATCGGGGCATCCGGCGATTTCGGGTCGCGATAGGCCTTGATGATGCTGTCGTAATGCGTGGCGACGATGATGCGGCGCGGATTCTGCACCTGGAAGCGGGCGATGATGTTGGTGAGCGGGATCGCCTTGCCGTCGTCGCCCTTGGCGGTGAAGCTCTGCGTCAGCACTGCGTCCGCCGCGCTCTTGGCCATCGCCGCCTTGATGTAGTCGATGGTCTTCTGATGTCCCGGCTCGCCCATCGAGCGCGGCGTGAATTGCAGGAGGTCGGCGATGACAGCCATCGCGCGCTGCCCGTCCCACAGCTCGATCTGAGCTTCGGCCGCGCGGGCGGCCGGCGATGTCAGCAGCCACGCCGCCATGGCCGCCGTCGCGGCGAGTCGAGACCAGACCTCAGGCATCCGCAAAGCTCTTCATCAATGAACGTCAGGCGTCTTCTTGCCGAAGGGAACGAACAGGATGGCGGCGCAGCCAGCCAGCACGACCGCAAAATAATAGGTGATCGCGCGCGAGCCGATCGTCGGGATCAGCGAGAAGGTTGTGACCAGGGTGCCGACGACGTTGCCGATGGTCGAAACGCCGTAGACGAGGCCGGCGACGCGGCCCGCCTCGTCGGCCGAGCGCGTCAGCAGGCTGACCGCGATCGGCGAGAAGGTGCCGAGCAAGGTCAGCGGCACCAGCAGCAGCGCGGTCGCAGCCATCAGCGTCGCCATCGGACCATCCCCGATGGTGTCGAGAATGTCGGCCATGACGGCGTCGGCGGTCGCCGGCACCAGCGCCATGTAGGCGGCGGCGATCAGGATCATGGTGCCGATGGTGCGCGTGGTCGGCTGGCGGTCGACGATGGCGCTGCCGGCGAAATAGCCGATCGCGAGCGCGCACAGCACGGTCGAGATCAGGCTCGCCCAGGCGCCGATGCCGCTGCCGAAATAGGGATTGAGATAGCGGCTGCCGAGCATCTCGAAGCCCATCAGCACGCAGCCGACCAGGAACGAGCAGACGTAGATCGCCAACACCCCCGCGCGGGACACGTGCTCGCTCATGGCAGCTTCTTGTTGTGGCGCTCGATGCTCTTCAGCGCCTCGACCGGTGCGAAGTCGTCCGTCAGCACCTTGGCCTTGGCATCGATCACCTGGCCGTTGTCGATGTCGATGCGCTTGCGCTGCGCCAGCATGTCGGCGAGCTTGTAGCGGAAGCCGAACTCCTTGTCGCGCTCCTGCGCGATCGCAGCGAGATCCTCTGGCTTTCGCTCATCGCCGGGGTAGGCGACCATGACGATGTTGCCGCCGGCCTCGTAGAAGTCGACCTGCGGGAAGACGCTGTGGATGGTCTTGACCGCGGCGTCGAACAGCATCGTCGACGGCTCGACGTTCTGCGCCACCACGCCGCCCTCGGCGAGATGCTCCTTGACCAGCTGATAGAATTCCTTGGTCAGGAGGTGGAACGGCACGAACGGCCCGCGATAGGCATCGATCAGGATGATGTCGTAGCGCTCTTTCGATTCCTGCACGAACAGCCTGCCGTCGCGGTTGGCGACGTGGAAGTTCGGCTCCTCCTTGATGCCGAAATATTTCTTGGCGAACTCCAGCACCGTCGGGTCGAGCTCGACCGAGGTCACCTGCACCTTGGGCAGGAAGCGATGCAGGTACCAGGCGGTGCGGCCGCCGCCGAAGCCGATCTCCAGGATCGAGCGGACGTCCTTGGCGTACATCACGCTGGCGGTCATGAAGCGGGTATAGTCGACCGGCAGATCGAGCTCGTCTTTGGTGTTGTAGACGCTCTCCGTATAGATGCGCCGGTTGTGACCGAACGTCATGCTGCGGTAGGGCGCCTGCTCATAGACATAGATGTTGTTGTAGAGCGACTCCTTGGACTCCAGCAAATGGCGGGTGTCCTGCGCGCTGGCGGCAGCCATGCAGAGGAGACTTGCGAGGGCGCCTGAAATGACCGACCGGATGAGCATCGACTTGTCTGTTTCCCTCGGCTGAACATGGGGGTGGGCGGGCACCGCGCGGCGGCTCCGTGGCGCGGGACGGCTGTCCTCGCTCACGAGCCGCGCTCAGGCACGACCAATACGGCAATCCCGAGGCCGGTTCCGCATCGGCGCCGTTCTCTTAGACCATCGGCTGGCGGCCGGATAGTCAAACCACCCCTCCCAACGGGGGTGTGATCGCCTGCGGCCGGCAGGCCTTCTGTTCCCGCGGCGACGCGCCTATGATGCGCCTCGGCACGGCCATCGGGTGCCGCATGGAGTCGGGGGCATCACCGTGTTGAGGTGGGCGCTGGTCGCCTGTTTGGCCCTGCTCGGCGGACTGGCCAAGGCCCGGGACGAGGCTGCGCCGCACCGGCGCGCGGTGTCGGTCGTCGCCGATGCGCGCATCGCGGTGGGCGATCGCGGCATTCTGCCGCTTTATGTGTCCCGGCCGTGGACACAGCCACAATCCGACATCACGCGGGTCGTGCTGGTTCTGCACGGCTGGCTGCGTAACGCCGACGCTTACTACAAAACGGCGATGAAGGCCCGCGATGCCGCGGGCGGAGCCGGGGCGACCACGCTGCTGGTCGTGCCGCAATTTCTCGCCAAGCGTGATGTCAAGGCGCATCGGCTGCCGCCCGAGATCCTGCGCTGGACCCTCGAAGGCTGGCAGGGCGGCGATGCGGCCATCGGTCCGCAACCCGTCAGCTCGTTCGAGGCCCTCGACGCGATCCTGGCGCATCTCGCCGATCGCGCCCTGTTTCCAGCCTTGACCGAGGTCGTGATCGCCGGCCATTCCGGCGGTGGCCAGGTGGTGCAGCGCTATGCGATCGCCGGCCGGGGCGAGACAGCGCTGACGCAGCGGCAAATCGCGGTGCGCTATGTCGTCGCCAATCCCTCGTCCTACGCCTATTTCTCGACCGAACGCCCCGAGCCCGCGATTGCCGCGAGCTGTTCCGGCTATGATCGCTGGAAATACGGTATGGCCGACCGGCCCGCCTATCTCGCCACGCCGACATCGGCCGAGCTCGAGCGGACGTATGTCGGCCGCCGCGTGATCTATCTGCTCGGTGTCCGGGACACCGACCCGGACCACCCCGCTCTCGACAAGAGCTGCATGGCCGAGGCCCAGGGGGCGACACGCTATGAGCGCGGCCATTCCTATGCCGCGGCCATGGCGTCGCGCGATGGCGGCACCCCAAACCATCGGCTCTGGGACGTCGCCGGCGTCGGCCACAGCGGCGACAAGATGTTCATGTCGCCGTGCGGGCTCAAGGCCCTGTTCGGTGTTGCCGGCTGTGGAGAGGACCCTTGATCTTCGAAGCCGGCCACCGTCCGGCGGGCAGCGTTAGAGACTTCCGGTCGCTGGCCGGGTCTGCTATGCAGGCTGCCGAAGCAGGTGCACTCCGGTGCAGTGCTCCGGTCCCGTAGCTCAGCTGGATAGAGCGGCGGTTTCCTAAACCGTAGGTCGCATGTTCGAGTCATGCCGGGATCGCCATCTGCCGCTGCATCGCGCCGGCAGAATCCTTCGCATCCAGCTCTCTACCGCAAAGACTGTCCCATCCACATCCTGATCGCCGCGGGCTGAGGTCCAGGCGTTCGGGAAACGGGTGGAGCGCATCGTCGCGATCATGGAACCTGCCAGGCGAGACGGCGGTGGGAGCCGCCGATCGGCATCACCTGGAGAGCGTTTCATGCACACGACCATCGAGCCGGGCATCCTCTATTTCGGGACGCCCGTCGTTCTGATCAGCACCGTCAACGAGGACGGCAGCTGCAATCTCGCGCCGATGTCCTCGGCGTTCTGGCTCGGCTGGCGCTGCATGCTTGGCCTCGCCGCGGGATCGAAGACGCCACAGAACATGCGGCGCAGCGGCGAGTGCGTGCTGAACCTGCCCTCGGTCGATCTCGTCGCCGCGGTCGACCGGCTGGCGCTGACCACCGGATCGAACCCGGTGCCGCCGATCAAGCTGCGCAAGGGCTATCGCCACGAGGCGGACAAGTTTGCCGCGGCCGGTCTGACCGCGATCCTCTCCGACACCGTCGCGGCACCGCGCGTCGCCGAATGTCCGGTCCAGCTCGAGGCACGCGTCGAGGCGGTGCACGGCATCGCCGATGACGACGCCATCATGACGGGCCACATCCAGTGCTTCGAGGTGCGCGTGCAGCGGGTTCATGTCGATCCGTTCATCCTGATGGACGGCGCGTCCGACCGCATCGACCCCGACAAATGGCGCCCGCTGATCATGAGCTTCCAGCAGTTCTATGGCCTCGGGCCGCGCGTCCATGAGTCGCGGCTTGGGACGATTCCCGAGGCGGCCTATCGCACGCCCGACGTCGCCCGCGCCCGCGTGGCGGCCGTCAAGGGCT
>NZ_CAFI01000035.1 GCF_000239775.1 Bradyrhizobium sp. ORS 375 | reverse complement strand
CCCGGAATCCATACGCACGGGCGGATGTGTGACCCGAGCTCGCCATGACCATTGCCTCTCTCATTCCGGCCTGTGGCTATGGATTCCGGGCTCGCGCTGCGCGCGCCCCGGAATGACGAGAGGTGCGGATGAGGGATCTCGGCTTCACCACGCCGCCGCGAGGCGGCTTGCGATGCCCGTTGGAATGTCCCTATTGTATCCCGGCGTGCCCGCGTCCCCATCCGCATCGAGACCGCCCACGATCCGGCGTTCCGGATCACGCCTGTTCGACCGCATCCTCGGACCGCGCACGCCCATGACGGAGTTTTGACTGTGCCCGCACCGGAAAGCTTCCCCATCGACAAGATCCACATCCCCGACAAGAAGCGCAAAGCGCTGAGGCCGGAGCTGGTCGATGAGCTGGCCGAGAGCATCTTGGAGTCCGGCCAGCGCGAGCCCATCCTGGTCCGCCGCGACAAGGACCATTTCGTCCTGGTCGAGGGCCTGCACCGCCTCGAGGCCTGCAAGGCGCTCGGCGAGCCCGCGATCAAGGCGCTCCTGATCTCCGCCGAGGAGGCCCGCCAGCGCGAGCTGCCGCCGCCGCCGCCCGACCCGGAGCGCGAGAAGATGGAGCGGCTGCGCAAGCTGCGGCTGGAGAAGGAGGAAGCCGACCGGCTCGCCGCCGCCTCGCGCGGCAGCGCCGGCGCCCACGCTGCGACACGTCCGCGCGGCCCCGCCGACACGACCGGCCGCAACGGCCGCCCGAGCGCCGCCAAGCCGTCGCGCGCCACCGTGGCCGCGCCGAAGACGCTGTCCGACTGGATCAAGCAGCAGGAGCGCAGCGGCGGCCGCTACTGACCGCGCGCGCGACGGAACGTCCGCACCGGGGATCGGCGATTTTACGCTCATCTCCCTCCAAACCGTCATGGCCGGGTATGCCCCGCCATGACGATGGAGGGGGATAAGCCCGACTACCAAGTTGAGCGCGCCTATGCGATCGTTCCATTCGGCGCCAGGCACGCGACGCCACGCCGCTGCAGTGCAGTTCACTCATTTCCCCATCCCCCCTGAGACCCGAGAGGACGCCCATGCCGACCGCCATCTATCCAAGCCTGAAAGACCGCACCGTGCTGGTGACCGGCGGCGGCTCCGGGATCGGCGAGGCGATCGTGCGCAACTTTCTCGGCCAGGGCGCGCGCACAGGCTTCATCGACATCGACCGCGAGGCCTCGGACAAGCTGCTGGCGAGCCTGCCGGCCGACTCCCGCATCCATTTCGAACACGCCGATGTCCGGGACATCGGAGCGCTGCGCGCCGCGATCGACGGCGTGCGCCGCGCGTTCGGCCCGATCACCGTGCTGGTCAACAACGCCGCCCGCGACGACCGCCACAGCATCGAGGAGGTCACGCCGGAGTATTGGGACGAGCGCATGGCCGTGAACCTCAAGCACCAGTTCTTCGCCGCCCAGGCGGTGGCGCCCGACATGACCAGGGCCGGCTTTGGGTCGATCGTCAATCTCGGCTCGGTGAGCTGGGTGCTCGGCCAGGGCGGCATGCCCTGCTACACCACGGCGAAATCCGCCATCCAGGGCCTGACGCGCGCGCTCGCCCGCGACCTCGGCCCCGCCAACATCCGCGTCAACTCGATCCTCCCCGGCTGGACCATGACCGAGCGCCAGCTCAAGCTCTGGCTCACCCCCGCCGGCGAAGCCGAGCTGATGCAGCGGCAATGCCTCAAGCGCAAGATCATGCCCGACGACATCGCCCGCGTGGTGCTGTTCTTCGCCTCCGACGATTCCGGCGCCTGCACCAACCAGAACTACATCGTCGACGGCGGCTGGGTGTGAGCTTTCTCGGCTCGTTATCGCGACACGCGATCGTGCCAATGCCAATGAGTGACTCCGTCATGCCCGGCCATGACGCTGTGGAGACAGACGAGCGCAAAGCTCCGATCACAATGCCCTAGACCGTAAAGACCTGTAGGGCGGATCAGCGCAGCGTGATCCGCCGCCACGCGCCGCGCTCCATCATCTCACCCATCCCAACCTGCGCGCTCCCGCGCAGGACAGTTTGACGCGCCGCAGCCGGCCCCTCACCAGGAACCGGCCATGTGGCCAGCCGTTGCCACCCGCACGATGCGGACGCCTCGGCATCGCCGGCGCTGCGCCGAACGTGGTCCGCGTCATCTCCTGGCGACCGCCACATCCCCACCAACACGATTGGAGTCCCCGATGCGAGCAACCATCGCTGCCCTCTCCGCCATTCTTCTCGTCAGCACGGTCGGAGCCTCCGCGGCGCCGAGCGCCGCACGCTCCGAGACGCGCGAAGCGACGACGTCTCCGATGCGCCTGGCGCAGCGCGATCATCGCGACCGCGACGGCCGCTGGCAGCGCGAGCAGCGCCGCCACGATCATCGCGGCTACGGCCGGCGTCACGGCCCGCCCGACGGCTGGCACCGCTATCGCTTCCGCCCGCACGACTATCACCGCCGCGGCTGCACGCAGATCGGCCCCGCCTGGTTCTGCCCGTAAACCGCAGCGTCTCCGTCCCGCACTGGCCCCGAGGCCGGTGCGGGACGGATCGCCCGAGGTCCGTAGGGCGGATCAGCGCAGCGTGATCCGCCGCCACGCGTCCAACTCCATCAACCGCATCATCTCAGCAGGTGCAGTGCAGCACTACGCCGCCATCCGCGGCCAGCCGCGGAACCGACAAACTCAGAACTCGTTCACATCAGACAATCGCCCTTCCCGAGGCAACGCACCAGCATTGACGGCGTCGTCCCCGCCGTTATCGTCAGGCCTGGACACACGCTGCCCCGCATCCACAGGAGCGCCCCATGCTGACTGCAAGCCTGGCCCCTCTGGACGAGACCATCACCATCGCCGAACTGACGCGCGATCCCTACCCGATCTACCAGCGCCTGCGCCGCGAAGCGCCGGTGCTGCGGGTCAAGTCGGTGGGCCGGACGTTCCTCACCAAGGCCGCCGACACCAAAGTTGTGAAGGACAATGCGGCGCTGTTCTCGTCCGACGATCCGAACACGCCGATGAAGCGCGCCTTCCTCGCCCACACCTTGATGCGCAAGGATCACGACGAGCACCGCGCCGAGCGCATGGCGATGATGCCGGCCCTGATGCCGAAGACGATCGAAGCCGTCTGGGAGCCGCTCTACACCAAGTTCGCCACTGAGTATCTCGACCGGCTGCCGCGCGGCGAGACCGTCGATCTGTTCCCCGCGCTGGCCGGCCCGCTGGCCGCGCGCATCCTCGCCCATGTGATGGGCGTGCCGGACGCCAGCGACGAGGAGATGCAGCGCTGGTCGCAGACCCTGATCGACGGCGCCGGCAATTTCGGCTGGACGCCGGGCCCGTTCGACGCCAGCGACCGCGCGAACGCCGAGATGGACCGCTGCATCACCGCCAACATGGCGCGCGTGAAGGCCGCGCCGGATTCCTCCGCGCTGTCCTTCATGGTCAGCGCGAAGAACCCGATTCCTGACAGCCAGATCATCGCCAACATCAAGATCGCGATCGGCGGCGGCATCAACGAGCCACGCGACGCGCTGCTGACGATCCTCTACGGCCTCCTGACCAACCCGGACCAGTTGGAGGCCGTGCGTGCGCAGGACAAATGGCGCTCAGCCTTCGAGGAAGGCGTGCGCTGGGTGGCGCCGATCCAGGCGAGCTCACGCCTTGTCATGGAGGACACCGAGATCCGCGGCTGCCTGATCCCGAAGGGCGACACCGTGATGACCATCCAGGCCTCCGCCAACCGCGACGAGGAGCTGTTCGAAGACGGCGAGCGCTACAACGCGCTGCGCGAGCCCAACCCCCACCAGGCCTTCGGCAACGGCCCCCACCACTGCGCCGGCGCCCACCTCTCCCGCCGCACCGTCGGCGCCATCCTGCTGCCGATGCTGTTCGAGCGGTTTCCGCGGATGGAGCTGGTGGATGCGGCGAGCGTGCGGTGGCACGGGTTCGGGTTTCGGGGGCCGCTGGGGTTGGCGGTGAGGATGCCATAGGATAGTACCGAGCGCTCGTCGCACCCAAGAAAAACGAAAATCCAAAGATATTCACACGAGTAAGAAAAAACTAGAAGTCGAGCTAGCTATCAGATTCGTCGTCCGGCGCCATGCCGTCTCGCCATGAACTCACATCGACTGCGAATTCTGTCTCGCTAAAAGCCAGGTCTAGCGGATCGTCCAGCGAGACTTCAATGTCGCAATGGAACGGAAATGACTGATCAACCTCGGCTCCGTCGCCGCGACGCACGTCTGAGTTTGATCCCCATTGCAAGCCAACTGCAATCGTTCCGGTGGCGCGGTATGTGATAAAATGGGCACCGATTGAGCGCACCGATGTCATCTCCACATAAACCTCCTCGATGGAGTGATGCGTTGCGAGCTCATCCACTTCGAGGATCGCATTGTTGACCAGTGCATCTACGGTCGCATTGTCAAGTTCATCCTTAATGGCGTCCAGAATTGTCGTGCGGCATTCGCGATAGGTATCGATGAAATTTCCGAGGGCTTCAATCGTCCTGGATGCAGCAGCATCCTGCTCGTCGCGCCTCTCGATTATCGTATCTTCCCGACCGTGCACGTGCTTGCTCAAATTATCGACCGCCTTGATCAGCCTTTGCCGAATCGGCGCAATCTCGATTCCAAGAGTGTCCTTGACGAAATCACTGCTCAAGCCTCCTTGAACAGCAAACAGGATCCGTTGGGCTCGGGTTGGAACGTTTCCTTCCCGCTCGGACACGAACCAATCTGCTTGAACAACCTGCTCAACCGGCGCAAGCGCATCCATCATATGCTCGAACAGAATCCGCATCGCCGTGCTGAAGAAATTGAGCCGCAGCGGGTTCTCATGATCGCAAAGAGCGTGTTGCGCCCCGGTGATGGCTGTTCGGGAGAAATCATCAAGGACCTTTGGCTTCAAGGCCGCAAGTTGATCGTTCAGCCAAGGCAGTGCCATCGTAGCGCGTCCTACTAGATTTCGCGATGTCAGATCTGGCGCGTGTACTTATCACCGGAACAACGGGGTATCCGGATCATACGCGACGTCGACCGTCCGTAGCATCGCCCCCAACTTACGGCAATAACTCTACATAAACAGGCGATACGGATAGACGTTACCGGGCAAGTCAGGAACATTCGCGATAGTTCGAGCTAACCTCTGTGAGTATCGTATACTCACAGGCACGGGATCATAAAGCGCATCGTTGTTCCAATCCATTTTGGTCAAGGCAAGCGCCTCGTGCGCAGTCAGCTCAAGTGGACCGCTACCGGCGTGTCGTATTAGCTGCAATGGTTTAGGGATACTTTTCTTACCCTGGTAATAATCCCCTTTGCTCGACACCTGCGGCGCGTTGCCTGCCACCCACACAAGCGCTGAGTTACCCGACCGCACGACGACAGTCCCTCGCGGCACTGGAAAGCCCGATGGCTTAGTTGGCGGCTTAGGCAGACCAGTTTCGATCAACCATATCCCTCGCCAACAAGAAGCTGCGCCGACCTCAACGCATTCAATTTCCGGCACTCCAGCCAACGCGTCGAAAGCACCTTCAATTTCACCTGGCTTGAACGCTGTGGTCTTGTGAATGACAAGCCGCTTAGGCAAGTCTCCGCCGTTTCGACATTGATAGAGCTCTAGACTGCGCGCAAGCACAGCGCGCATATCGTCTCGACTTAAAAACGGATTCCGACGTGCTTCAGCAACGTCTGCAACTGGATCACGCGCTTCAAATGCAACGAACTGCATCCCTCCGCCGTCCATATCGAACACCTGCGAACAGCATGTCACATAGTGAGCATCGCGTTTGTCGCCACGCAATGCGTAGGCTAGACCAATATAGGCAGTATCGGCAGGAACACCTTTCAGTGGAGCTAATTTCCACGGAGTTCCGGCAGCCTTGACGTACAAGGCAATTGCAAGCCGCCAAGCGAGGGACGCGGTATGGTTGAACGAAAAGGCCCGATCGTTAAGCACCTGAGTTGGGATATTGTACTTCGCCCCTAGCGCTTTGAGCGCATCGTGAGCATCAAAAAGCTTCGCACGCGTCGCCGACGCCCAGGAATCCGGGAAATGGACTAGAACGACGTCAAAATCATTCCGGACATTGTCCAGCCGGCGAAGCGCGGCGTCCATCGCCCGAAACAGTTTGGCATTTGGATTTCCATCGCCAGGAAGCTCGCTCAGAGAGTCGGGCCACTTGATGTGAGCATCTCGCGACGCCGCTTCGAGCTTAACGCGGAACAGTGGTTCAAAGCCAGGATAAGGGGGGACATATTCAGCGCGGTCACTGGGCCTATACGAATTACGCAGGGAAGCCATTAGTTCGCCTCGGCGTCGAAACGCACTTTCTGGGCCAACAGTAGCAATCCGAACGCTCGGCGTGTAAGCTCCAAAAGAGCCCTTAGAAAATGGCCCGAAGTTTACAAGTCCTCTTAACGGGTGCACGTCCACCTGTTCGGGAGATGAGGGCGAGAAGGAAAGAAGTGGCTCATCCAACAATGCGAATGGTGGAAGCTTTGAATCCAGAGCGGGACTAGCCATCACTTTTTCCTATTGAAATAAGTGTGCTGGTGGCCAGGCCTGCTCCAGCCGGTGAAGCGCGATACTCTGAATTCTGCATCGATGCCCGTCCCGTCGTCCAGATCAAGGGCGCAGATCTTCCCATCCCGCGTGGTCGTCAGAAGGTTCGCCCACGCATTGATAATTTCTGCCCACTGCCTGTTGTACTTCTGAGCCCAGCGTTCTCTACGCCAGTCGCCCGCGGGATCGCCGCCTCGGCGTTCAAATTGCGAACCCAGCAAATCATCGTCAGCAGACTCAGGCTCGCTCTGATTAGTCTGCTTAGGCCGATCCGACCTGGGAACATCCACAAATGTGTACGGCTCAAAGCCACACCACCAGCGTCCTTCAATGTGCTCCAACTTTAAGAAGACGCCCTCATGATAGGGGAAGCCAAGTTGGGGAACTAGGCCGGTCAGAGCTCCTCCATATGCGTCACGCAATTGAGCGAGTGCGAGGATTCGTCTGCGAGCTTTCTCCTGGTCCTCTTCTTCACGTGGCGCTGCGACAACTAACGAATGACCGGAACGTTTGAAGCGAGGAAAGAGCGGGCGGCGCTTAGAGAGGGCTCTGACAAAGGCATCGTAGACGAGCCCAAGCGCCCAACTATCCTTTATTGCGTCTAGTTCAATCGTGCCCGCCATCTGCGCTCCAAGAGGGGCGAGCGCGTCGACAAGATCGTCGTCTTTCCCAAATGCCGCTACTTCACGGCCAATCGCGGCAACGACCGCCCTGCAGTGCTTCTCCTTCAGCAGAGTTCTAACGGTGGGCGACGTCGTGGGGGCCACAAGCTGGATTCGACGAGCATAACGCGGTAGAGACTCGACCAAGAGCGCAGAGTATCGCAGCACAGGAAACTGACGAGCTTCGGTGTTGCGCAAATTCACGTGGACCAAGCGAGACGCGGTGCTCCCTTGCATCACGTGACTTAATAACAGCTCTGGCAGATCAACTTGCTTAACTATGTCTGCAGCGAGTTCATCGAAAGTTTTGCACTCAACAACTGCGACATCAATCCCGGCTCGTCGAGCCTCATTAAGGAACTGCGTGACCGTCGGTAGAAGCCGAGACACCGACGACGCCACCCAGTAAATGCCGTTAGGGAACGGTGTTTTTTCTCTAAGGACGGAACTTAACGCCTCCATAATGGAGGCATCTCTTCCGCTATAGCCAACGAAAACCATGCCAAAGCGCTTACTGGCTTCGACCAGGACGTGCCTCATTCTCTCGTCCTGCTTTTCCAGCTCTGAGCCGGCATTTTTGATGGAGATCGATTGGTAGTCGCCGTGAAGCTTTGCCACGAGCGGCCAGCCAGACTCATTCAGACATCGCATCGCTCGTTCGGCAGAGTCGATCGCCGCAACAGTCGGTCGAGCCTGTTCCGCAGCTGCTAACAGCGAATTGGCCGAAAGAGCGGATTCCTCAATCAGTGGATCAAAGTTCGTAGTGAAAACACAATCAACCTTTCGGGCAGCGATCAAGCCTCCTAGGACCCGATGTCCAAAAGATGGCTTGCCCTTGGATATGGCGTCCTCGATATACTGTCTACGATGCCGCGGCTGCGGATAGACAGCTTCGAAAGCTGCTGCATACTCTGTGGGATCGCCATCGGGGGGCAGGAGCGAGGTTCGACGGAAAAACTCGTCGATCCGATCGATCCAGACCTGGTCGCCCGTATCGATTTCGCGTTTAGATAGGTTGTTCTCGCGACAATAGATCTGAGCCTTAAAATCTCGGATCATGGCGTAGCCGGTGGGAATTCCAGAGGCTGCGGACGCCCCTGCTCCGAGAAACCAAGCCACCAAATTTGGTCTAAGAGCCAAAACTGCGGCGAACTCTGCTGCTGAAATTGTCGTGATAGGACTAATCGGGATGCCCCTTCAGCTAATACAATTGTTGAAGACTCTCAAACCTATTAGATTCGTCGCCCAGAGATAGGCACGACACAAAGCAATCTCAAATTGTTAACGTATTTATTTATCACTTATTTGCGAATTTTGTCGCTCGGGGCGGGAGATCCTAGTCCCCCATCCCCAACTGCCCGTCGTGCCAATCTGCCGCATTCCGTCGGGCAAATCCGGCCTTGTGTCGTCGGGCAAATCAGATCGATGCTCCTCGCCGTCTCCTGCTCGCTGAAGGGGCGTTTCGCGATCGTCACGGACCGTGGAGCGGGAGATGCGGTGGCCGGCTGGGGTCGCAGTGCGCGGTTCGCGTGCGGACGAACGAACTCCGGACGGACGGTCAAGCCGTGTGGTCCCGACACCCCGACGCTGGTGTCTTGGTCGGCGACGATGTCGATGACGGGGGCAAGCAAGCCCGGTCCCCTGGGAGAGTACGGAGCAGCCGTTCAACCCATCGCGCAGGGAAGGCCGGTTGTTCGGCCAATCCTGTGGTGACTGCCGCCTGCTTTCTTTTCTGCAGGCGGGCCATGGGTGCGGCCTGCACCCGGCCTTCCCTGCGCCCTTCTCTTGGAAGGGCGTGTGCCTGAGAGCAAAGCTCGGACGCGGAAACGCGCCGCGAGGCTAAGGAGCCGCGCGTACAGGTCAGAGATGAAGGGTTGAGCGCCGGAGAATGGCGCTCCCTAGGGAAGCAAAGAAATCAAACAAAATCAGATGCTTGACAGTCCGTTTGGGGAGAAACGGCATCATTGTTCTTCAAAGCTCTTCTAGAGCGCGCCCCAAATGACTGACCGAGATCATCCGCGCGGAAGCGCGGACCGGCCGCGGCGCCGCGGCGCGCCGCATGGAGTGCTGCCCCCTCTCAATTTTGCTCTCCCCCCCAGACAGCGTCACGCGCGCCCCCGTGTTGAGAAGTAGCCGCCCCGCCCCCCCGATCACCAGCTGCTTGGCCTGATCGCGCACGGCCCTTCTCCTTGAAGCTGGCGGCGCCGGCGAACGGCTTGGCGCGCGGCCCGCGCGCGCTCGGATTGCGCTCGAGCGTTAGGGCCCCTTCGGTGCCGGGTGACACGCGAGGTCGCGGACCAGGCATCGCAGGTGACGATGTTACGGCTCATGCCCTCGCCGTCAGGCGACCGTGCTCGGACGTGTCGCCGGCCTTGCGCAGCCGCCGCCGGCCGGCGAATTCGAGCTTGCCGGTGACCTTGCTGCCGCCGGCCGCGAAGGCGCCGGTGATGCGCTGGCCGCCCCAGCTCTGCGCGACGGCGCCCCTTGGCGCGGGCCGCACGCCGGTCACCTGGCGCCCGCTAGCGGCGACGTTGTCGCCGGTGATCCGCGGTGAGCAGCCGGGCGAGGGACCTGTGACCGGCTGGCCGCTCTCAGTCATCTCGATGCGCTACGGACGCATCCGCGCCCGCGCGTCGATGCGCGGCGGGTCAGATCGTCGTCGGGCGATTGCTCGACCTCGCCGGTGATGGTGACACCGCGCACCGGCTCGCGGCCGGTGATCGCCACGGCGCCTATGAGGCTCTCGCTTGTACGGCACCGATCCTAACGCGGATTGTGAGAACACCCTCGGGACTGCGATCATTGGGCCGCAACGGTAAATCAGGCGATCTATTTCGCTGAGGGGCTCGGCCCGCAGCCCCTCAATCCGGCCACGCAGACGAACGTATTGACTTAACCTTTGGTTGTGTCAGCATCAGTCCGATTTCATGATCGAACCTTTTTCGGATGATCGCCGACATACCGGCGAGTTGTGACCGGCCATCGATACTCCCAAAGACGCGCGCCTCTCGATATTGCGAGTCCACCCGTGGAAACCAGGGGAAGTCGGCAACGGAAGATCAAAGCTGACGTCAGGACCGATCCGTCCTCTGGCGGAGCAACTGATGCCGCGCGGGCTGCCCCTGCCGCCGCGCCGACACCACTCATCACGACCGATCAGGTCCAGTCCGACACCTTCGCCACCGATAGCGCGCAAAATGCCATCGATCTTAGAATCACGGTCGTCCGTGGCGGCATGGTCCATATCAAATCGGCGGTCTCTGTCGGAGCACGCTATGACGGCCTGGCATTCGCGGGCCCGACCCGTGCATTCGATCGGCTGCTCGATTCCTGGCTGTCGCGCGCAGTCGACCTCGGCATCATCGGCTCGAGCCTCGGTCAGCTCTTCCTGATCAATCTCCGTCAGTTTCAACGGGACGCCGGGATGAAGGCTGACAACCTGCTGCTGGCGGGGATGGGCGAGCCGGGCAGGTTCGCTAGGGACAGCCTCCGATTCCTCGTCGCCAATCTCGTGGTGGCCGTCAAGATCATGGGCCACGACGAGTTCGCCAGTCCCCTGATCGGCATTCGGCGAGCCGAGCTTTCGATTGCCGACGCGGTTCGCGGCTTCATCGAAGGCGTCCAGGACGGCTATGAGCGCATCCGCGCTGCAGCCGACAGTGATACGAGAGACCGAGAAGCGCTGCAAAGCGCTGCCATGCGGCCCCTTGCTGTGGTTCTGGTCCACCCCGACGGACACAAGACGGAGGACATGCTCGCCCAGTTGCGCGTCCTGGCGAAGGAAGACGCGCTGTCGAACGTGAAGCTGACCGTGCTGCGCGGACCCGACAGCCCCGACGACCCCGATCTCGAACCGAGCCCGATCGACGTCGAACCGGACCGGCCGTCGAACTACCTGCGGATCACGCGCAGCAAATCGGCAGCGGCGGCGTCGATGCGGGCGCGGCCGACTGTGGTCGGCCAGCGCAAGCAGGCGGCCAAACGCCCGCTCATCGATCCCTTCATGACGGACGTGTTCCAGTTCTCGGCCCTGTCGGACACCGCAGTCATTCCGCAGCGCGACCGCGAGGTGAATGCGAGGATCCTGACCGATCTCGCCGATCACATGACGAAAGACTGCACCGTCAGGGAACGCGAGGATCTCGGTGCGTTCTTCACCAACATCCTCATCCCCGACGATTTTCGCAGGCTGACCGAGGGCCCTGGTAACGTCACACTGGAGGTGGACGAGACGACCGCGCTGTACCCGTGGGAGATGGCAGCCAGCAAGCGCTTCGCCAAATGCGTCTTCGTCAGTACCAATGTCGCTGTGTCACGGCAATTCCGCTCGGTGCTTTCGCCTCCGCCGACGTGTCCGCCTACCTTGAACAACAGCCTGAACGTGCTGGTCATTGCCGATCCCGCTGCCGACGAACTGGCGCTGCCGCGGGCACGGGACGAGGGCGCGACTGTCGTGGAGGTGCTCGAACAGGCCCGCAAGGCCTGGGGCGGGCGCTACGACATTTCAGTCAAGGTCCGCATCGGCCCCTGTGGCGATGAAGCCGGCCGGATGATGCTCGATAAGCTGAAGGCGCAGAACGCATGTGTGGTGAGCGCCGAGCCCTGCCAGCCGCTCGAACTCGCCATGCTCGTGGTCAACGAGCAATTCGATCTGATCCACTATGCCGGACACGGCATCTCCGATGCGAGGACGCAGCAGACCGGCTGGGTCTTTGCCGGCAACTGCGTTCTGTCCGCGAAGGAGATCTTCAGCATCCGGCAAGTGCCGCGGCTGGTGTTTGCCAATGCCTGCTTTTCGGCCGCGACTGGAGACTACAACGAGCAGCGCAAACACATGACGGGCCTCGCCCAGGCGTTTTTCGCCCGCGGCGTTCCGAACTTTATCGGCGCGGGCTGGCAGGTCGACGACGAATGCGCGCGCGAGTGCG
>NZ_CAFI01000036.1 GCF_000239775.1 Bradyrhizobium sp. ORS 375 | reverse complement strand
ATCCGTCGCCACGCTGGCTTCAAACACGACGGCGCCGTCACGGCTGTTCACGACGCAGATTGCGGTCTTGGTGCTGGATGTGTCGAGTGCTGCTGAGAGTTTCATCGGCGGACGTCCTCTTCGGCGAATCAATTTTGATTCCCTGCCATGCTGCACCTTTGCTGCCGAAACTGCCTCATTTCGCGCTCGCCCGATTACGCCGCCACTTTAATCGGCCGGGTGTTCTGCCTCTCTGCCACGATCGTCTTCGTCGCTTTCGCCATTGGTGCTCTCCATCTTCATCGTCAAAAACACGCCTGCAGCGCGCTCTGATCTGCAGCTTGTTGACAGCGAGGAGTCCCAGTGCGCCGTGCAGCTTTCCGCGCTCAGCGGCGGCATGGCGCGGCTGCACGATGGCAGCAGCATAGCCGTCGCGGCGCAATTTTCCATCGGTCTGACGGAGCCACGTCACAGGCAATTTTGCGCGATCGCGCCGTCCCTTCGGACGCCGCCTCGCAGGCAAGATAGCGTGCGTTCCGTCGTCTTGGATCTGCACTGGTCCTCATCCGCTGACAGCGGAGCTCCATCACTTTGCGCGTCGTCCGCGCCGCCTGTTCATTGCTGCCGGGCTGTTGCTATGGTTCATGCCAGCGCTCCCAGCAGCCTGCGGTCCTTGCGCTTGGCATGCGCGGCCGCGTCGGCGGTGCTGACGGCCTAATCGCCACAATGCGCCGTGCCGTCGCACCACATCGCGTGCATGATTACCGCAAGTTTGCGCGCCACCGCGACCACCGCCTTGCGGTGTCCAGACCGCTTGGCAACCGCCAGTCCCCGGGTCTTCACCTTGTCGCGACACTTGAAGCGCGTCAGCAGCGCGCTCGCCGCCTCGTAGAGCGCGTGCCGCACATCGGCGTGGCCCGCCATGCTGATCGGCCCCTGCACATCGATCGAGGTGCCTGACTGCCAGCCCCGCGACGTCAGGGCAAAATATGCCGGGACATCCCGTAACCGGCGAAAGTGCGATGGATCGTCGATCGCGGTCATGAAGCTCAGCGCGGCGATCGGCCCGACACCTGGAATCTGCTTGAAGCGCCGGCACAGCTCGTGTCCGGCGACCAGCTTGACAACCAGGCCGTGCAGCTGACAGTACTCCTTCCACAGCGCCGCGCGTGCGTTCAGCATGGCATCGATCAGCTCGCTAGTCAGCGCGTCGTCGCCGGCCAGCGCGTCGCGCACGGTCTGCGCAAAGGCGCCGCGGCCGATGCGGTTGAGCCGGATGCCGAACGCCTTCAAGGAGTGCCGGATCGCGTTCTCAAGATCGAGGAATTTGCGTTTGAGATTGCGGCGATGCGTCAGCAGCAGTCGCAGCCGATAGCACGGCTCGGTCTTGATGTGCGCGCGCCGGAACCAGCCGGTGCGTATGATGTGCGCGATACCGAGCGCGTCCGTACGGTCGGTCTTGTTGCGCTGCGCATACAGCGCGGCGCGCACGTGCTGGGTCGCCAGACAGATCGCCGGCAGGCCGAGACGGAGCAATTCGCCATGCAGCCACGGCGACAGCGCGCCGGCCTCGTGGCCGACCCGCCGCAGCAGTCCGAGATATGACGACAGTGCGCCCTTGATCGCGTCCGGGTCGGTCATCACCGCGACCTCCAGCAGCACTTCGCCCTTGTCGTCGAACACGCAGATCGCGGTCTGATCCATGCCGACATCCAGTCCGCAGAAGAATTCCATGGCGCGCGTCCTGTGTTGATGAGAGCGCTCATTCTGCATGGCCGCCGCTGCAGCGTCAGCAGGCGGACGGTCAGGCCGATCACGGACGGCATTCAATCTCCCGCTTGTAAGCGTCCGGTCTCTGCACACCTTCCCCCTCGTGTGTTGTCGTCCCATTTCGAGTTCTCTGCTGCTGTGGAGAAATCTCGGTCAGATCCAAACAATTCGAGAACAGAGCACGCCGTGAATGGCGGCCGCGGCACATCGAAGTGTGGCATCGCAACGGCCTTAGAATCGGCAATCGCGGCCAGCAGCAACGTCTCACCGAGAACACGCGCGGCGTTGGCTGAAGCGGCCGGCCGGCAACGAGGCTGCGCCTAAGCTCGAGAAATATCAGACGGAATTGCGCCGCGAGCGCGCCCCGGGACGAGCAAGACGCGCTCCGAAAGCAGAAGCAGCGCAAGTTCACGATCACCTCGGACGTGCGCAATCAGGCGTCCCAGTCATTCTGGGCGATGCATGTCGAGGCACTGAACTGGAGCGGAATGGAGCTCCGCGCCTATGCTGCGACGATGCAGTTGTCGCCGCATTCACTGCGCCAATGGTGCGACCGACCGGCCACAGGCGAGGTCACGAGTGACTGGCGCGCCCATCTTCATCCCTCCGCCTGTCCCACCGTTACCACTAATGCTATTAATTCACAGCCGGAAACTGCTCGACGGCCGCCTGAATTGGCGGTCCGCGCCATCATTAAACAGCTGCAGCGACTGTGGATCGGCCGCAGCTCCGAGCGCATTGATTATGACCAGCTTGCACTCGGTCTGGAGGATCTCGACAGCGAAATTGGCGGCGTCGAAGAGGCGCAACCGAAGGTCCCACAGGAAGCCGACTCTTCGCCGCGACGCCGTCCGCTGCCCGGCGAAGACATTCTGCTTGACGTGCAAGATCGGGGCTGCGGCTGCTGTGGCGGCGCTCTCTATCTGATTAGTGAGAGTATCAGCGAGATGCTGGACTGACGGGTCCCGGTCCAGCTTGGCGTCGCGCACAAATATGCAGGTCGCACACGAGACCGTTTAAAGACGGTATTAGTTTAAAAACTCAAACGGTGATTTCGGCTAAGTGCTTGACTCGAATGGCTCGGCCTGAACCCTTTGAACGTCCGCCCCTCAGATGCCTAGCTAACGGCCGGACCTCTGACTACGCTAGGGCACCCTATTGCTTCCATTCGCTGGCGGAGCTTTCCAATTGCCCGACCGTCGGGCGTATGCCTTTCTCATTCGAGTTCGATCGGCTTCATTTGCTGCGGTTCGCGCAAGGGGATCGTTCATGGCTCGCCACGAAGGCTCGGGACTAAAACGAACAATCCGGCGGCATCAGCTGCGTGAAATGGTCCCACTTGCGGACAGCACCATCTACGAGATGGAGCAGCGCGGCGAATTTCCGCGACGCTTCGCACTCTCTCCTCGGTGCGTGGTGTGGGACCTGAGCGAGGTGGAAGCGTGGCTGCTGCTGCGGCGGAGCGCGCCCCTCACCCGCGCTCCTCATCCAGACGTAAAGCAGCGACGAAGCCGCCCGGTCAAAGGGCAGGATCGGGCTCGAACATCGGCATCGAAGGCGGAATGAGGGTTGGCGCGTACTTTTGACCACCGACCCACGCGTCGATGATGTTCGACCACTCCTGCATCATGTGCCGGCGCTGCAGCTCGTACTCCGCCTTGTTATAGACCCCGCGGGACGAGCGGCCATCCTCGTGCGCCAGGCACTTCTCTATCCAATCGCTGTTGAAGCCAAGCTCGTTGAGCAGCGTCGACGCAGTCCGCCTGAGGTCGTGGACCGTGAAATGTTCAAGCGGCAGCCCCTCGTTCCCAGCGCGCTCGACGACCGCGGTGGTGACACGATTGAAGGTCGCGCGGGACATCGGGCTATCGGCATCATACCGGGAAGGAAGGACATATCGTGAATTGCCGGCACAAGTCTTCAGCGCGATGAAGATATCGAGCATCTGGCGCGAAAGATACACGTTGTGCGCCTTCGACCGCTTCATTCGCTCCTTCGGGATGGTCCAGACAGCGTTCTCGAAGTCGACTTCGTCCCAGGTCGCATCCTGTAGCTCGCTCTTCCGCACCATGCTGAGAAGATACAGCCTGACGCCTAGCCGGATCGTCGGCAGCGTCGGGACGTGCTCCAGCTGCCTGAGCATGATCCGTATTTCTGAGGGCGACAGCGACCGATCACGCGGTACGAATTGCGCGATGGACGATGGGCCGACGTCATCCGCTGGATTGGCGACCTTCTCTCCGTGCAAAATCGCAAAGCCATAGATCTGCTTGACGATGTCACGGACGTGGATTGCGGTTGCCGGCGCGCCCCGTTCGACAATCGCGGCACAATGCTTTCGCAAATCGTCAGGCGTGATTTCAGACAAGAGTCGCTTGCGCCAAGGCGGTAGCAGCTCCCGCTCGAAGATCGAACGGCGCATAGCCCGGGTGCTGTCAGCCATCGGAGCCGCCGTGAGCCACTTCTCACCAAATTCACCGAATGCCTTCGCCTCCATCAGGCGCCGCTTGGCGCGCTGCTTCTCGATGGCTGGCGAACGCCCCTCCTTGATGGCGCGCCTGGCGTCGATGCAGAGCTCTCTTGCTCGTGCAAGCGACAAGTCGGCCGGACCATATTTGCCGAAGGTGATGGTCTCCCTGCGTCCGTTCACACGGTAGTCGAGCCGGAACGAGATCGAGCCCTTCGTACTGACGAGGACGTACATGCCGTCCCGATCGGTGACCTTGTAGGACTTTTCTTTTGGTCTCAGGTGCTTAAGCGCAGCATCGGTTAGCATTTGTCCGCCTTCTTGGGTTCGATACCGTCACGCCGATTTCGGCCGCGGATCTGAAGGAAAGCGACGCTATTTCAATTGGTTGGACCAAAAAAAATACCGTCAGGGCTCATTTCGAGCTGACGGTATTGATGAAAACGGGATGGGAATAAGGAGACCGATGCCGTCGAGCAGTCCGGCACCGACGACCTTGGCCTCCCGATAGTCCGCGAAAGGAGCCGGAGGGTTTTATTTTTAGTTTCAGGTAGTTAGAGCGTAGATTTGAGTAGATCCGGCTAGCCCTGCTAGCCGCGAATTATTCCCACTCGATCGTCCCCGGCGGCTTTGATGTCACGTCGTACACCACCCGGTTCACGCCCTTCACCTCGTTGATGATGCGCGTCGCCGTGTTGCCTAAGAACTTCATGTCGAACGGATAGAAGTCCGCCGTCATGCCGTCCGTCGAGGTGACGGCGCGCAGGCCGACGACGTAGTCGTAGGTGCGGCCGTCACCCATGACGCCGACGGTCTTGACGGGGAGCAGCACGGCGAAGGCCTGCCAGATGGTGTCGTAGAGGCCGGCTTTGCGGATCTCGTCGATGTAGATGGCGTCCGCTTTCCGCAGGATGTCGAGCTTGTCGACCGTGATCTCGCCGGGGCAGCGGATGGCGAGGCCGGGGCCCGGGAACGGGTGGCGGCCGACGAACACGTCGGGCAGGCCGAGCTCGCGGCCGAGCACGCGGACCTCGTCCTTGAACAATTCGCGCAGCGGCTCGACCAGCTTCATGTTCATGCGCGCCGGGAGGCCGCCGACATTGTGGTGCGACTTGATCGTCACCGAGGGGCCGCCGGTGAAGGAGACGCTCTCGATCACGTCGGGATAGAGCGTGCCCTGCGCCAGGAAATCGGCGCCGCCGATCTTCTTGGCCTCGGCCTCGAACACGTCGATGAAGAGCTTTCCGATGGTCTTGCGCTTCTGTTCGGGGTCGGTGACCCCGGCGAGCTCGCCGAGGAAGAGTTGTGAGGCGTCCACATGCACCAGCGGGATGTTGTAGTGGTGCCGGAACAGATCGACGACGGTCTCGGCCTCGTTCAGCCGCAGCAGGCCGTGATCGACGAACACGCAGGTGAGCTGGTCGCCGATCGCCTCGTGGATCAGCACCGCGGCAACCGCGGAATCGACGCCGCCGGAGAGGCCGCAGATCACCTTGCCCTTGCCGACCTGCGCGCGGATCTTCTTGATCTCCTCCTCGCGGAAGGCGTGCATGGTCCAGTCGCCGCCGAGGCCGGCGATGTTGCGGACGAAGTTGCGGATCAGTTTGGCGCCGTCGGGCGTGTGCACCACTTCGGGGTGGAACATCAGGCCGTAATATTTGCGCGCCTCGTCCTGGATCACGGCGAAGGGCGCGTTCGGCGACACGCCGGCGACCGAGAAGCCCGGCGGCATCTGGGTGATGCGGTCGCCGTGGCTCATCCACACCTGATGCTGCTCGCCCGGCTGCCAGACGCCGTCGAACAGCAGGCTGGTGGTTTTTACCTCGACGTCGGCGCGGCCGAACTCGCGGTGGTGGCCGCCCTCGACGGTGCCGCCGAGCTGGGCGGCCATCGTCATCTGGCCGTAGCAGATGCCCATCACGGGAACGCCGCTATCGAAGATCAGTTGCGGGGCGCGCGGCGAGCCTTCCTCGTGGACGGATTCGGGGCCGCCGGAGAGGATCACGGCCTTCGGGTTCATCTGCCGGAAGGCGGCCTCCGCCTTCTGGAACGGCACGATCTCGCAATACACGCCGTCCTCGCGCACCCGGCGCGCGATCAGCTGCGTGACCTGGCTGCCGAAATCGACGATCAGGATCTTGTCGTGGAGCGCGGCCACGGAGGTGTCGGTGGCGGCGGCGGTCGGGGTGTTGGCGCTGGTTTTGTCTTGGGCTGTCATGGCAAGGAATTACGCCGCTGCGGGGGGACTCGCAACCCTTTGGCGGAGGGGATGCCGCCTCCTCCACGTCATTCCGGGGCGGTCGCGAAGCGGCCGAACCCGGAATCCGGAGATTGTCTTGCCCTGCCATCTCGGGATTCCGGGTTCGATGCTTCGCATCGCCCCGGAATGACGGTGGGCTTGTGGCACCGGCGTCATACCCCGCGAAAGCGGGGTATCCAGTACGCCGCAGCGTCTCGGCGGGCCACGACGGGCGGTGGAATACTGGGTCCCCCGCTTTCGCGGAGGACGACAGCGGAGGGTGACGCGGCCGCTTGCCACTGATCGCGAGTTGATTGGCGCACTTGCCTGCCTCGCGTCATTGCGAGCGCAGCGAAGCAATCCAGGGGCTCGGGTGGGACTCTGGATTGTTTCGCTGCGCTCGCAATGACGACGGAGAGGGCTTTGACCGCGGAGGGACCGGCGGACGGCGGATGGGCTTAGGCCTTCTTCAATACCGACACGAAGAACCCGTCCGTGCCGGTGCGGCGGGGGGTCATGAGCCAGCCTTCGGGGGTCTGCAGCGCGGCTTCGGCGAAGGCTTCGGCCTTGTCCCAGAGAACGGTCGCGGTTTGCTCCGGGGGCTGGACCGCGAATTCCGGGTGCCGCGCCACGAACGCCCTGATCTGGTCGCCGTTCTCCGGCTGCAGCACCGAGCAGGTGATGTAGGCGATGCGGCCGCCGGGTTTGACCAGGCCTGCGGCCCGCTCCAGCACCTCGGCCTGGTCCTTCAGGCGAATCTCGAGCGCGCCGGGGCGCATGCGCCATTTGGCGTCGGGGTTGCGGCGCCAGGTGCCGGTGCCCGTGCAGGGGGCATCGATGACGACCAAATCAGCGGAGGCCTTGATGTCGGCGAGCGGGTCGGCGTCGCCTTTCGGCGTGCGGATCTCGGCGTTGTGGACGCCGGCGCGCGACAGGCGCTCGTGGATCGGGGCGAGCTGGCGCTTGTCGGCATCGGTGGCGATCAGGCGGCCCTTGCCGCCCATCATCGCGGCCAAGGCCAGGGTCTTGCCGCCGGCGCCGGCGCAGAGGTCGATGACCTGCTCGCCCGGCTTGGCCGCGGTGAACAGCGCTGCGAGCTGCGAGCCCTCGTCCTGGACCTCGATCGCGCCCTTGATGAAATCCTCCTCGGCATGGATTCCGGGATTGCGCGCGTCGGCTGACAGCGTGATGCGCAGGCCGAGCGGCGACCACGGCGTCGGCTCGGCGCCGAGATGCTTCAGCGAGGCCTGCACCTTCTCGCGCTTGGCCTTCAGCGCGTTGACGCGCAGGTCGAGCGGCGCGCGGCTGGCCATCGCCATGGCCTCAGCCACGCGGTCGTCGCCAAACA
>NZ_CAFI01000037.1 GCF_000239775.1 Bradyrhizobium sp. ORS 375 | reverse complement strand
CCCGTGCCGCTGCCCCTCACCCAACCCTCTCCCCGTAAGAACGGGGAGAGGGAGCGCAGCGATTTCGCGGCTTCTATTTGCTGCCGCGTCGACCTGTCTTGCGGTTGAGCGGATCGCGCCGCTCGCGCATCAACCCTTCCGGCAGCACCGGCTCGGTGCCCGGCAGGGGTTCGGCGCGAACATCGGCGCCCCACTGCTCCTGCTGGCGGGGCGTCGTCGCGTCCTTGACTTGCTGCGGCTGCGGCAATCCGTCCTTGCTGACGGGGTCGTAGGCGCCGGAGCGCAGGTCGCGGGTGTCTCTGCCTGTCATGATCTCTCAACCAGCACCGTCCGGAATTCGTTCCTGCTCACCGTCACGGCGGCACCGGCGCCGAAAGCGGCGCCGGTGCGGGTGCCCTTGGGATCGTCAGGTCAGGGCGTTCGTGGTCGGCGACTTGCTCATCTGCTCGCGCTGCGCGGCGCTGTCAGGACGCGCAGGTCCCAGGTTCGGAACCTCGCCGAGCGGCTCGAAGCCCGGACGCATCGAGAACTGGCCCTGGCCGTCGGGCGTGCCACCCTCGCAATAGCGGCCGGGCTCCGGCGGCGTGCCGTTGCGCTCGGTGCCCATGAACATGTAGGCGAACTCGGTCGCCTCCTTGCTGCGATCGAAGCTGTTCGGGATCGGCAGCTGATCCGGGCCGAGATCCTCGATCACGGCGAGCCATTGCTGCTGGTGCATGGTGTCGCGCGCGATCAGATAGCTCAGCATGTCCTGCATGCCGCGGTCGGCGGTGGCGTTGTAGAGCCGCACGGCAAGCGTCCGTCCGGTCGACTCCGCGGCGACATTGCAATACATGTCGGCGGCCAGATTGCCGCTGGCGTAGATGTGCGAGCAGTCGAACGGCACGCCGTCGGCATTCGCCGGGAACGCCGCCATGCCGGTCGACAGGATGTGCCGGTGCAGCATGCCCTCGATGACATGACGCGGGCGCTCGCCGCCGCTCATGACGGCGCCGACCACCGGATTGGCTTGCAGGGTCGTCTCCTGCATCGTCGCCGGCGCGTTCTCCAGATTGAGCGCGACAGCGGTCGCCAGCATCTCGATGTGGCTGATCTCCTCGGTCGCGGTGTTGAGCAGCACGTCGCGATATTTGGCAGGTCCACGCGCACCCCAGGCCTGGAAGAAATATTGCAGGCAGACGCGGATCTCGCCTTCGACGCCGCCGATCGCCTGCTGCAGCTGACGCGCGAAGATCGGGTCGGGCGTCTCCACCGCCACCGGATACTGCAGCCGCTTGTCAAAGTAGTACATGCAAAGGTCTCCTGTTCGAAGTGACCTCGCGGCAATGATGTCCTGTGGTTGCCGTTCCTAACGCATGCGTAGCGCGGGTTTAAAACGACTCTAAAGCCGCGGCGTCCTGATCCAGGTTAGCGCCGCCGCGCGCAGGCGCGTGGCCGATCGTCGCGCGTGACGTGTGCATCAGGATTGCGGCCGCGCCGGCGCGCCCTCGCGGATGCCGTCGACATTGACGGCGAGCCGCTTGATCTTGTCGTACAGCGTCTGCTTGGGAATGCCGAGCATCGCCGCCGTCGCCTGCACGTCGCCGAGCTTGCGGCGGAGCGCATCCTCGACGATCGAGCGCTCGATGTTCTCCAACTGCCGCGGCAGCGACAGCTCGGAGGTCGTGGCCGCGGACCGGCTCAGCACCCTGCGGTCGAGCACGCCGAGCACGAAGCGGTCGGCGACGTTGCGCAGCTCGCGGACATTGCCGGGCCAGGCATGGCCGAGCAGCAGCGACATCGTCGCATCGTCGACGATCGGCGCGTCGCGCTCGAAGCGCTTGGCGGCGTCCAGCGTGAAATGTTCGAACAGGATCGGGATGTCCTCGCGCCGCTCGCGCAAGGGCGGCAGCTCGATGAAGGCAACGCCGAGGCGGTAGTAGAGATCGGCGCGGAACTGCTTGCTCTCGCTGAGCTCGTAGAGATTGGCCTTGCTGGCGGCGACGACGCGGCATTCCACCGCCACAGGCTTGTTGGAGCCGACGCGCTCGATCGCGCGGTCCTGCAGCGCGCGCAGCAGCTTGACCTGGACGCTGAGCGGCATGCTCTCGATCTCGTCGAGGAACAAGGTGCCGCCATGGGCGTACTCGATCTTGCCGATGCGCTGCTTGGTGGCGCCGGTGAACGCGCCGGCCTCGTGGCCGAACAACTCGCTCTCGACCAGCGACTCCGGCAGGCCGCCGCAATTGACCGCGACATAGTTGCCGGCACGGCGGGCGCTGTGCGCATGCAGGCAGCGCGCGACGACGTCCTTGCCGGTGCCTGTCTCGCCATAGATCGTGACGTCGACATTGGTCGAGGCGAGATTGGCGACGAGCCGGCGCACCTCCTGGATCTGCGGCGAGCGTCCGAGCAGGCTCGCCTCGATGCCCTGACGGTCGGCCAGCGCCGAGCGCAAGCTGCGCACCTCGAGAGTGAGCCGGCGTTTGTCGAGCGCGCGGCGCACGACGGAGACGAGCTGCTCGGACGAGCACGGCTTCTCGATGAAGTCATAGGCGCCGTTGCGCATCGCTTCCACGGCCATCGAGATATCGCCATGGCCGGTCACCAGGATGACCGGCAGATCCGGATCGAGCCGCTGCAGCTCCGACAACCATGCCGTGCCGCTCTTGCCGCGCAGCTGCACGTCGGAGACGACGACGAACGGCATGTCAGCGCGGACGACCGCGCTCGCCGACTCGACCGAGGCGAACGGCGTCACCGCGAGACCGGCGAGCTGCAGCGCCTGCACGGCGCCGATGCGGACATCCTCGTCGTCCTCGACATAGATCACGCCGATCGGCTGTTCAGAATTCATACGCGGACCTTCTCATGCGGCAAGCGGCAGAAGCAGGACGAACTCGGCGCCAATGGGATCGAGATTGCGCGCCCGCAGCTCGCCGCCAAACGAGCGCGCGATGTGATTGGCGATGACGAGGCCGAGGCCCAGCCCCTTGCCGGCCGGCTTGGTGGTCACGAACGGCTCGAACATGCGCTGCAGAACGTCGTCGGCGATCGCAGGGCCGCTGTTGCCGATGGCGATGCGGCACTGCCCGTCCTCACGCGCGGCGCGAATCGAGATGGACTTCTGCGCCGCGCCCTCAACGGCGTCGATCGCATTGGCGACGATGTTGCAGAGCAGTTGCTCGAGCCGGATCTGGTCGGCGCGGACCTGCAGCTCCGGCGCGAGATCGATGCTGACATCCACGCCGCAATCCTTCACCCGCGCGCCGAGGATCTTCAGCGTCTCCGCCACCGCCTGCTCGACCGCGACCACGTCGAGCGGCGCATTCGATTTGTAGGCGAACACGCGCAGCTGGCCGGTCAAGCGCGCCAAGCGGCGCACCAGCTCACCAATGCGGACGAGATTGCCCCGGGCCTCGCCGATCATGCCGCGATCGACGAACTGCACGGCATTGTCGGACGCGGTCTGCAGCGCCGCCAGCGGCTGATTGATCTCGTGCACCATGCCGGCCGACATCTGTCCGAGTACGGCGAGCTTGCCGGCATGCACCAGCTCGTCCTGCGCAGCGCGCAATTCGGCGGTGCGCTCCTGCACCCGGACTTCCAGCCGATCGTTGGCGGCCTGCAGCGCGGCCTGGCTCGCCAGCCGCTGCCGGATCTCGTTGCGGCGCTGCGCCAGCAGGCCGAACAGCAGCAGCGCCACGATGCTGGCGAGCCCCGACAGCGTGCCAATGATGAGGGCCGTGCGCCGGACCGGCGCCTCGTCGTCGAGCAGCATCAGCTGCCATTGCCGCTCGTGGAGCGAACGTTCGTCGATGCTGTAGACCGCGCCGCGCTCGGTCGTCACCCGCCCGCCGCGATCCGCGCGCTCCATGAAGGTCCAGCCGAGCGGCGCGAGGCTGGAGCTGCCATAGGGCTTCGACGTCGCGATCTCTTCCAGCGCATCGACCGTGAGCGGCGTCAGCGGGCGGAAGCGCCATTCGTCGCGCGAGGCGAGAATGGTGACGCCGCGCGCATCGACCAGCAGCATGTCGGCGCCGCGGTTGCGCCACTCGCGCTCGAACGCATCGAGATTGACCTTGACCACGGCGACGCCGATCGTCCGCCCGTCGCGCTTGATCGCGTAGGACAGATAGTAGCCGGCGCGGGCGCTGGTGATGCCGATGCCGAAGAAGGCGCCGCGGCCGGTCGCCAGCGCCTGGCGCATGTAGGGCCGGTAAGAAAGGTTGCTGCCGACCGGCGTGCCCGGCTGGTCGAAATCGGCCGCGGCGATCGCGTCGCCGTCGACGGTCAGGACATAGAGGTTGTCGGCGCCGGCCAGCAGATTGATCGACTTCAGGTACAGGCTGACGCTCTGCTGCAGGGCGCGGTCATCCGGTGTGCCGAGCAGCCTGAACACATCCGGCGAGGTCTCCAGCAGCGAGGGCAGATATTCGAAACGCGAGAGATAGCCGTCGAGCTGCGCGGCCTCGACCGCCAGCCGCTGCTGGGCGGCGGCGTGGCGCTGGTCGAGCCCGCGCGAGAAGGCGATGGCATAGCCGAGCCAGGCCGCCACGCCGACCAGCGCAAGGGCCAGCAGCCCGCGCAGGAGCCAGCCCGGGCGTCCCCGGACCATTGCGGCGTCGGGATGTCCCTCGAGGCCGATCCGGATGGGAAGGTCCGTCATCTCCTGAGCCGGGCAAATCCAGGGGGTGGCGGGCCGCGCCCACCGCGCCCGCATATCAGCCCTAAGTCTAGGGTCTTGCACCGGAATTTGCGACAGCAAAATCGGAGGCCGGCGCCGCGATGCCGTGCGACCGCCGCCTGAGCCCGGCGCTGCTGCGCCGATCGCTGCGGCGGATCCTCCCATCAATGCAGCTTCACATGCGGCTCGGTGCGGCGGGTGATCAGGCGCGCCAGCGTGTCCAGCGTGACCTTGGCGAGGCCGTGCAGCGCGTATTCATGCATCTTGTAGAGCGACAGATACATCATGCGCGCGAACATGCCCTCGAACACCAGATTGCCGCCGACCAGCGCCCCCATCATCGAGCCCACGGTGCTGAACTCGCCGAGCGACACCAGCGAGCCGAAGTCGCGATAGCGGTAGTCCGACAGCGGCTCGCCGCGGACGAAGCGCGGAATCTGCTTGTAGAGATGCGAGGCCTGCTGGTGCGCGGCCTGCGCCCGCGGCGGCACGTTGCCGCGCGTGCCCCAGGAGCAGGCCGAGCAGTCGCCGATGGCGAAGATGCGCTCGTCGCGCGTCGTCTGCAGGGTCTGCTTGACCACGAGCTGGTTGATGCGATTGGTCTCCAGCCCAGCGATATCCTTGAGAAAGTCAGGCGCCTTGACCCCGGCGGCCCAGACGATCAGCTCGGCCGGAATGACGCGGCCATCGGCGAGACTGACGCGGTCAGCCCCGACCTCGGCGACCTTGGCGCCGACCAGCACCTCGACGCCGAGCTTTTCCAGCAGCTTGCCGGTCTCGCTCGACACCCGCTCCGGCAAGGCCGGGAGCACCCGGGGCGCGGCCTCGATCAACGTGATCTTGATGTCCTTCTCGGCGTCGACCTGGTCGAGCCCGTAGGCCACCACCTCGCGCGTCGTGCGATGCAGCTCGGCCGCCAGTTCGACGCCGGTCGCGCCGGCGCCGATGATCGCGACCTTGAGCTGATGCAGCGCGATCGGCGAGGATTGCGAATGAGCGCGGATGCAGGCGTTGATCATGCGCTCGTGAAAGCGCCGGGCGTCACGCTGCGATTCCAGCTTGATGGCGTGATCGACCACGCCGGGCGTGCCGAAATCGTTGTTCTGGCTGCCAACCGAGATGACGAGCACGTCATAGGGGATGGTCCGCTGCGGCGTCACCTCGCGCCCCTCGGCGTCGAGGTAGGGCGCGACCAGCACCTCGCGCTTATCGCGGTCGAGCCCGATCATGTCGCCGATGCGGTAGTGGAAGCCGTGCCAATAGGCCTGCGCCAGATAGTCGACCTCATGCGCCGAGATGTCCATGCTGCCGGCGGCGATCTCGTGCAGCTTCGGCTTCCAGACATGGGTTCGGTTGCGCTCGACCAGCGTGACGTCGAGCCTGCCCTTGCGGCCGTATTTGTCGCCGAGCCGGGTCGCCAGCTCCAGGCCTCCGGCGCCGCCGCCGACGATCACGACACGAGGAACTCCGGACTGCGCAACGGCCATCATCAATCTCCCCAAGCGTGGCCGTGGCGCCGATGTCACTCCGCCAGCTTCACTCCGCCAGCTTCACTCCGCCAGCTTCACTCCGCCAGCGTCATGTCGCCAGCGTCATGTCGCCAGCGTCACCGACGTGCCGGCCACCGCAACCGCCGCCATGTTCACGATCCGGCGGACCGTGGACGACGGCGTCAGGATATGCGCCGGCTTTGCGGCACCGAGCAGGATGCCGCCCACCGTGAGCCCCTGCCCCGCGGCCATTCTTAGCAGATTATACGAGATGTTGGCTGCATCACGATTGGGCATCACCAGCACGTTTGCCGGGCCATCGAAGCGCGAATCCGGAAACTCGTGATCGAGGATGGACTGCGACAGCGCCGCATCGCCGCGCATTTCGCCCTCCACGATCAAAGCAGGCGACCGTTCGTGGATGATAGCCCGCGCCCGCCGCATCTTCTGCGCCTCCGGCGCGGCCGAGCTGCCGAAGCTCGAATGCGACAGCAGCGCCACGCGCGGCGTGATGCCGAAGCGGCTGACGGCCGTGGCAGCCAACAGCGCGATGTCGGCGACCTGCTCGGCCGAGGGATCGGCATTGCAGTGGGTGTCGCAGATGAACAGCTGATGCCGCTCGAGGATCAGCATCTGCATGACGGCGAGTGTCGCGACATCGTCGCGCAGGCCGATGACGTTGCGGATGGTCGTGAGATGATCGGAGGTCCGCCCGACCACACCGCACAGCATGGCATCGCCGTCGCCGCGCGCCAGCAGCAGCGAGGCCAGCACGGTCGCATTGTTGCGCGTCTCCGACAGCGCCAGGCCCGCTGAAACGCCATCGCGCTTGCGGCGCGCATGATACAGCTCGGCGCATTCGGCATGGACGTGCTCGTCCTGCGGATCGATGATCGCGCAATCCCGGCCCGGCTTGAGCCGCAGGCCGAACGTCTTGATCTGCTCCTCGATCACAGCGGAACGGCCGACCAGCTTCGGCAAAGCGAGCCCCTCGTCGACGATGATCTGCGCGGCGCGCAGCACCCGCTCCTCCTCGCCCTCTGCCAGCAGCAGCGACTTCGCCGCGCTCTTGGCGACCGCGAACACCGGCTGCATGGCATTGCCGGAGCGATAGACGAAGCGCGCCAGCTTCGCGCGATACTCCGCCATGTCGGCGATCGGGCGTCGCGCCACGCCGGTGTCCGCGGCGGCCTTGGCGACGGCGGGGGCGATGACCTCGATCAGGCGCGGGTCGAACGGTTTCGGAATGAGATAGTCGCGGCCGAAGCGCAGCCCCTCGCCCTTGTAGGCGGCGGCGACCACCTCCGGCACCTCGGTCATCGCGAGATCGGCCAGCGCCCGGACGGTGGCGAGCTTCATCGCGTCGTTGATGGTGGTCGCGCCGCAATCCAGCGCGCCGCGGAAGATGAACGGAAAGCACAGGACATTGTTGATCTGGTTCGGGAAGTCCGATCGCCCGGTGCCGATGATCGCATCGGGGCGCACCGCCAGCGCGTCCTGCGGCATGATCTCCGGCGTCGGATTGGCCATGGCGAAGATCAGGGGATCGCGCGCCATGCGCTGGACCATGTCGGGCTTCAGCACGTTGCCGGCTGACAAGCCGAGGAAGATGTCGGCGCCCTCGATGATGTCCCCGAGCGTGCGCGCCGAGGTCTCCACCGCATAGCGCGCCTTGTTGTCGTCCATGCCCTCGGCGCGGCCGGCATGGACCACGCCGAACACGTCGCTGACGATGATGCGCTCCCGCGGCAGGCCGAGGCTGACGATCAGATCCAGACAGGCGAGCGCCGCGGCGCCGGCGCCCGAGCACACCAGCCGCACCTGGCTGATATCCTTCTTGACCAGCTTGAGCCCGTTGAGGATCGCGGCCGCCACGATGATCGCGGTGCCGTGCTGGTCGTCGTGGAACACCGGGATCTTCATCCGCTCGCGCAGCTTCTGCTCGATGGAGAAGCACTCGGGCGCCTTGATGTCCTCCAGATTGATGCCGCCGAAGGTCGGCTCCATCCGCGCGATGGTCTCGATCAGCGCGTCCGGATCGGTCTCCGCCAGCTCGATGTCGAACACGTCGATGCCGGCGAACTTCTTGAACAGGCAGGCCTTGCCTTCCATGACAGGCTTGCCCGCCAGCGGCCCGATATTGCCGAGGCCGAGCACGGCCGTGCCGTTGGTGATGACGGCGACGAGATTGCTGCGCGCGGTCAGCTCGTCGGCCTGCGCCGGATCGGCGGCGATCACCAGGCATGGCTCGGCCACCCCGGGCGAATACGCCAGCGCCAGGTCGCGCTGCGTCGCCATCGCCTTGGTCGGCACCACGGAGATTTTTCCGGGCCTCGGCAGGCGGTGATATTCGAGCGCGGCGTCTTTCAGATCCCTGTCCATCATGGTCCCCGAACTCACATGCTCATCTGCGAAGGGCCGGGACTGGCCGCGCCAGTCCCGGCCCTTCGATCGCTAGCCGGTCGTGACCGCGACTTCGACATCCGACGGATCGATGTCGCGGTCCAGCGCGGCGCGCAGCTTGTCGCGGTCGAGCTCGCCCTCCCACCAGGCGACGATGACGCACGCCACGCCATTGCCGCAGAGATTGGTCAGCGCGCGGCACTCGCTCATGAACTTGTCGATGCCGAGCACGATCGCCATGCCCGGAACGAGCTCCGGCCGGACGGCCGCGAGCGTGCCGGCAAGGGTGATGAAGCCCGCACCGGTGATGCCGGACGCGCCCTTCGAGGTCAGCATCGCGACCAGCAGGATCGTGATCTGCTCGCCGAACGAGAGATGCACGTTCATCGCCTGGGCGATGAACAAGGTCGCCAAGGTCATGTAGATGTTGGTGCCGTCGAGATTGAACGAGTAGCCGGTCGGAACGACCAGACCCACCACCGGCTTGGAGCAGCCGAGGCGCTCGAGCTTCTCCATCATCTGCGGCAGCGCGCTCTCCGACGACGAGGTGCCGAGCACGATCAGGAGCTCGTCCTTGATGTATTTCAGGAACTTGAAGATCGAGAAGCCAGCGATGCGGGCGATGATGCCGAGCACGATCACGACGAAGGCGAGCGCGGTGAGATAGAAGGTCGCGATCAGGCCGGCGAGATTGCCGAGCGCCTGTGGGCCATAGCGTCCGATGGTGAAGGCCATGGCGCCGAACGCGCCGATCGGAGCGGCCTTCACGACGATGGCGATGACGCCGAAGATCGCGTGCGCGGCGTCGTCGATGAAGGCGCGCATGGTGTGACCGCGCTCACCGAGGCTCATCAGCGCGATGCCGAACAGGATCGAGAACAGCAGCACCTGCAGGATCTCGCCTTGAGCGAACGCACCCACGACCGTGTCCGGGATGATATGGAGCACAAAGTCGACCGACTTCATCTCACTCGCCTGCTTGGCGTAATTGGCGACCGCCGCGGCGTTGGTCTGGCCCTGGAAGCCGGCGCCGGGCTGGATGAAGTTGCCGACGATCAGGCCGAGCGCGAGCGCGAAGGTCGAGACGATCTCGAAATAGATCAGCGCCTTGATGGCGACGCGGCCGACCTTCTTGACCTCCGAGACGTGGGCGATGCCCGACACCACGGTGCAGAAGATCACCGGCGCGATCACCATCTTGATCAGCTTGACGAAGCCGTCGCCGAGCGCCTTGATCCATTCGTTCTTGCCGAGCTCAGGCCAGACCCAGCCGACGATGACGCCGAGCACGATGGCGACCAGGACCTGGACATAGAGGACCCGATAGAACGGCTTTTTCGGCGCCGCGGCCGCTGTAGTGGTTGCAGACATCGAATGTGATCTCCCTGGTCTCGCTTGTCTAAGTCGCGTCTCGCCGGCCTACTTCCGCTTCTGCGGCGGCAGGTCGGTGCAATGCCCTTCGAACACCTCGGCAGCCATGCCGATGGATTCGCCGAGCGTCGGATGCGGATGGATGGTCTTGCCGATATCGGCGGGCTCGCAGCCCATCTCGATGGCCAAGCAGATCTCGCTGATGAGATCGCCCGCATGGGTGCCGACGATGCCGCCACCGATGATGCGATGGGTCGTGCTGTCGAACAGCAATTTGGTGAAGCCCTCGTCACGGCCATTGGCGATGGCACGTCCCGAGGCTGCCCAGGGGAACACCGCCTTGCCGACCTTGAGGCCTTCGGCCTTGCACTGCTCCTCGGTCTTGCCGGCCCAGGCAACTTCCGGATCGGTGTAGGCCACCGACGGAATCTGCCGTGCGTCGAAATAGGACTTCTCGCCATGCGCGGCTTCCGCCGCGACATGCCCCTCGTGGACGGCCTTGTGCGCCAGCATCGGCTGCCCCACGACGTCGCCGATCGCGAAGATGTGCGGCACGTTGGTGCGCAGCTGCCTGTCGACATGGATAAAGCCGCGCTCGGTCACGGCGACGCCGGCCTTGTCGGCACCGATTGTCTTGCCGTTCGGGCTGCGCCCGACCGCCACCAGCACGAGGTCATAAAGCTGCGGCCCCGCCGGCGCCTGCTCGCCTTCGAAGCTGACCTCGATCCCGGCGTCGGTCGCCTTGGCGCCGACAGTCTTGGTCTTCAGCATCACCTTGTCGAAGCGATGCGCATTGATCTTCTCCCAGACCTTGACCAGGTCGCGATCGGCGCCCTGCATCAGGCCGTCGAGCATCTCGACGACGTCGATGCGCGCGCCGAGCGTGGAGTAGACCGTCGCCATCTCCAACCCGATGATGCCGCCGCCGATCACCAGCATCTTCTTCGGGATCGATTTGAGCTGCAGCGCGCCGGTGGAATCCACGATGCGCGGATCGTCAGGCAGGAACGGCAGCTTCACCGCCTGGCTGCCGGCGGCGATGATCGCCTTGGCGAACCGGATCGTGGTCTTGCCGCTGCCGGCCGTCACCTCGAGATGCTGCGGATCCAGGAAGCTGCCGACGCCGGTCACCACCTCGACCTTGCGCGCCTTGGCCATGCCGGCGAGGCCGCCGGTGAGCTTCTTGATGACCCCGTCCTTGAAGCCGCGCAGCTTGTCGAGGTCGATCTGCGGCGCGCCGAAGCTGATGCCGTGATCGGGCAGATGCTTGACCTCGTCGATGACCGAGGCGGTATGCAGCAGCGCCTTGCTGGGGATGCAGCCGACGTTGAGGCAGACGCCGCCGAGCGTGCCGTAGCGCTCGACCAGCACCGTCTTCATGCCGAGATCGGCGGCGCGGAACGCAGCCGAGTAGCCGCCCGGGCCGGCACCGAGCACCAGCATCTCGCAGTCGATGTCGGCCTTGCCGGAATAGGACGACGCGATCGGCGCGGGCGCCGGAGTTGCCGCCGGCGGCGGCGCGACCGGAGCCGGCGCCGGGCTGGAGGCTGCGCCTGTTGTCTCCAGACTGAGAATGACCGAGCCCTCGCTGACCTTGTCGCCGGTCTTGATCCGGAGTTCCTTGACGGTGCCGGCGTGCGACGACGGGATCTCCATCGACGCCTTGTCGGACTCGACGATGATCAGGCTGGTGTCGACCGCCACGGTCTCGCCCGGCTTCACCAGCACCTCGATGATGGCGACATCCTTGAAGTCGCCGATGTCGGGGACCTTCACGTCGATCAGATGAGCCATGCTGTTGCCTCCGCCGTTCCGGTGTGTGCGCGCATGTTTGCTGGTTGGAGGCGATCTGTTGCGCCGGCGGCGGTGTGCTCCCTCTCCCCGTCCTTCACGGGGAGCGGCTCGGGGTGAGGGGCTCTCTCCACGAGCACGGTGCGTGGATAGCCCCCCTCACCCGGATTGCATCTACGATGCAATCCGGCCTCTCCCCGCGCGCGGGGAGAGGCGAGCACCGCACGCGCCGCGCGATTCGTGCTCATCATCATCTCGATCCTCAGAACAGCACGCGCCGGAGATCGGCGAGCACGGTGGCGAAGTGGACGTTGAAGCGGGCGGCGGCGGCGCCGTCGATGACGCGGTGGTCCCAGGACAAGGACAGCGGCAGCGTGAGACGCGACGTCCAGGCCTGGCCATCGCTCGAATGCTGCTTCCAGTAGCCCTTGCAGACGCCCATGATCGCGACCTCGGGGGCGTTGATGATCGGGGTGAAGTAGATGCCGCCGATGCCGCCGAGCGAGGAGATCGAGAAGGTGCCGCCCTGCATCTGCTCCGGCTTGATCTTGCCCTCGCGCGCGAGCCTGGCGAGGTCGTTCATCTCCTTGGCGATCTCCGGGATCGACTTCTTGTCGGCATCCCGGATCACCGGCACCATCAGGCCGTTCGGCGTGTCCGCGGCGAAGCCGATGTGCCAGTAGTTCTTATGGACCAGCGTGTCGCCGTCGAGACTGGCGTTGAACTCGGGAAATTTCTTCAGGGTGGCGACCGCCGCCTTCACCATGAACGGCAGCAGCGAGAGCTTCACGCCACTCTTCTCCAGCTCCTTGTTCATCTTGACGCGGAACTGCTCGAGCTCGGTGATATCAGCCTCGTCGTGCGTGGTGACATGCGGGATGACCACCCAGTTGCGGTGCAGGTTCGCCGCAGAGATCTTCTTGATGCGGCCGAGCTCCTTGCGCTCGACCGGACCGTATTTGGCGAAGTCGACCTTCGGCCAGGGCAGCAGATCGAGGCCGGCGCCTCCGGTGCTCGCGGCTACGGCTTGGGGCTTACCCGGCGCAGTGCCGCTTTTCGTGAAAGCCTCGACATCCTCGCGCAGGATGCGGCCGTGATTGCCCGTGCCCTTCACCTTGCCGAGATCGACGCCCAACTCGCGGGCGAGCTTGCGGACGGCAGGACCGGCGTAAGCGAGCACGAATGCGCTGTCGTCGACGGCAGCTGCAGCCGGCGCTGCGACAGCGGGCGCGACGGCGGCCGGTGGTGCGCTCGCTGCAACGACGGTCTCGCCGGTCGCCAGCACCAGGATGATGGCCCCCTCGCTGACCCTGTCGCCGACCTTCACCTTGAGCTCACGCACCGTGCCGGACAGCGGTGCCGGCACCTCCATGGTCGCCTTGTCGGATTCCAACGCGATCAACGGATCCTCGGCCTTCACACTGTCGCCCGTCTTGACGAAGATCTCGATCACCGGAACGTCCTTGAAGTCGCCGATGTCGGGCACGCGCACCTCGGCGACACCTGCCGGCGCACTCACCGGCGACGGCGGCGCACTGACGACGGGACGCGCCTCGGCCTGCGCCGCGCCGGCGTCCTCGAACTGCACGACGACGGTGCCTTCGCTGACCTTGTCGCCGACCTTGACGATGACGGCCTTGACGACGCCGTCGCGCGGCGACGGCACCTCCATCGTCGCCTTATCGGATTCCAGCGCAATCAGCGGGTCTTCCGCCTTCACGCTGTCGCCCGGCTTGACGAAGATCTCGATCACCGGGACGTCCCTGAAGTCACCGATGTCGGGTACTCTGATGTCAGTCATCGCTAGGTCCTCGGCTCGCTGCGTCTAGAGGGTCCAGGGCGCAGCGCACCCGGCATCGATCTGATATTTCGCAATCGCCGCGGCGACGGTCTCCGGCTTGATGCGGCCGTCATCGGCCAGCGCCTTGAGCGCAGCGATGGCGACGTAATGCCGGTCGACCTCGAAGAAGCGCCGGAGCTTGACGCGATAGTCGCTGCGGCCAAAGCCGTCGGTGCCGAGCACGACGTAGCGGCGGCCGGCGGCGTGGACGTATTCGCGGATCTGGTCCGGATAGTTGCGCATGTAGTCGGTCGAGGCGACGACCGGGCCGGCATGCCCGTCGAGCTGTGCCTCGACCCAGCTCTTGCGGCGCGGCTCGGTCGGATGCAGCAGGTTCCAGCGCTCCGCCGCCATGCCGTCGCGGCGCAGCTCGTTGAAGCTGGTCGCGCTCCAGACGTCGGCGACGACGCCGAAATCGGTCTTGAGCAGCTCGGCGGCCGCGATCACCTCGCGCAGGATCGTGCCCGAGCCCATCAGTTGCACGCGAGGCGCCGCGGCGTTCGCCTCGCCTCCGTTCTTGAGCAGATAAAGCCCCTTGAGAATGCCCTGCTCCGCGCCCTCGCCGGCTTCCGCCAGCGCCGGATGCGGGTAGTTCTCGTTCATCAAGGTGATATAGTAATAGACATCCTCCTGCGCCTCGTACATGCGGCGCATACCCTCGCGGACGATGGTGACGACCTCATAGGCGAAGGTCGGGTCGTAGGACACGCAGTTCGGAACGGTTGCCGCCAGGATGTGACTGTGGCCATCCTCGTGCTGCAGGCCCTCGCCGTTCAGGGTGGTGCGCCCGGCCGTGCCGCCGAGCAGGAAGCCGCGGGCGCGCATATCGCCGGCGAGCCAGGCGAGATCGCCGACGCGCTGCAGGCCGAACATCGAATAGTAGATGTAGAACGGGATCATCGGCACGTTGTTGGTGCTGTAGGACGTCGCCGCGACGATCCAGCTCGACATCGCGCCGCCCTCGTTGATGCCTTCCTGCAGCACTTGGCCGGTCTTGTCCTCGCGGTAATACATCAGCTGGTCGGCGTCCTGCGGCCGGTACAGCTGGCCGACGGAGGAGTAGATGCCGAGCTGGCGGAACATGCCCTCCATGCCGAAGGTGCGGGATTCGTCGGGCACGATCGGCACGATGTGCTTGCCGATCGCCTTGTCGCGCACCAGCGTGCCGAGCATCTGCACGAACGCCATGGTGGTCGAGATCTCGCGCTCGCCGGTCGCGTCGAGCAGGCGCTGGAACGTGGACAGCGGCGGGATCGGCAGCGACGCCGATTTGCGCCGGCGCTGCGGCAGGCTGCCGCCGAGACGCGCGCGCTGGGCGTGGAGATATTGCATCTCCGGGCTGTTCTCGGCCGGCCGGATGAACGGCACCTTGGCGAGATCCTCGTCGGCGACCGGCACCTGGAAGCGGTCGCGGAAGCCGCGCAGCGCGTCCTGGGTCATCTTCTTGGCCTGGTGCGCGATCATCTGGCCTTCGCCGGATTCACCCATGCCGTAGCCCTTCACCGTCTTCGGCAGGATGACGGTCGGCTGCCCCTTGTGATTGACCGCCGCCGCATAGGCCGCGAACACCTTCTCCGGATCATGGCCGCCGCGGGTGAGCTTCCAGATCTCGTCGTCGCTCATGTCGGCGACGAGCTGCTTCAGCTCCTCATACTTGCCGAAGAAGTGCTCGCGGATATAGGCGCCGCTCTTGCTCTTGAAGTCCTGGTACTCGCCGTCGACGCACTCCTCCATGCGCTTCAGCAATAGACCGGTCTTGTCCTGCTGCAGCAGGCGGTCCCAGCCCGAGCCCCACAGCACCTTGATGACGTTCCACCCCGCCCCGCGGAACACGCTCTCCAGTTCCTGCACGATCTTGCCGTTGCCGCGCACCGGACCGTCGAGCCGCTGCAGATTGCAGTTGATGACGAAGATCAGGTTGTCGAGCTTCTCGCGGCCGGCGAGCGAGATCGCGCCGAGCGATTCCGGCTCGTCGGTTTCGCCGTCGCCCATGAACGCCCAGACCTTGCGGTTGGCGGTCTCGGCGAGCTTGTGGTTCTCGAGATATTTCAGGAAGCGCGCCTGATAGATCGCGACCAGCGGTCCGAGTCCCATCGACACCGTTGGAAACTGCCAGAAGTCCGGCATCAGCCAGGGATGCGGATAGCTCGACAACCCCTTGCCGCCGGTCTCCTGGCGGAATCCGAGCAGTTGGTCCTCGGTCAAGCGACCTTCGAGAAAGGCGCGCGCGTAGATGCCGGGCGAGCTGTGGCCCTGCACGAAGATGAGATCACCGCCATGCGTGTCCGTCGGAGCGTGCCAGAAATGGCCAAAGCCGATGTCGTAGAGCGTGGCCGCCGACTGGAAGCTCGCGATGTGGCCGCCGAGCTCCGAGCTCTCCTTGTTGGCGCGCAGCACGATCGCCAGCGCATTCCAGCGGATGATCGAGCGGAGCTTGTGCTCCAGCGCGCGATCGCCGGGCAGCGCCGGCTGCTGGTTCACGGGGATCGTGTTGCAATAGGGCGTGGTCAGCGACTGACCGACCGGCAGGCCGTCACGCCGCGCCGCGTCGAGCACGGCCTTGACGATGAAGCGGGCGCGCTCATCGCCGCGATGACCGCGCACCGCCGCCAGCGCCTCGAGCCATTCGCGGGTTTCCTGCGGATCCAGGTCGTTCGCGTCCGCAATCGTCATCTTGGTCTCCCCTGCATGCCGAAGTCACACGTCCAGAAGCGCAGCCGCCGGCATCCGGCGAACACGCGATGCGCGGGCGCAAACGCCCGGCTGGTCGTCTCAGGTCAGGGATGGCTGTGAGCTGGCATCCGGACGTCCCCTCGCGTCGTTGTTCTGGAGCTGGCGCTCGTTTGGGGGCACGTAAAGCAGCATCCGTGCCAGCTGCGGGGAACGGCTGGGAGAAGTCCGCATCTCCCTCAAATGGCTGATATTTGCCGGCCCACGCGGTCGCGACCGGCGGCTGCGGCCGGTCGCGCGTCTGGACTTTCGGAAACGGGCATGGAGGACCGTCCGGAAAACCGGACGGCCATGGGACGAGCCGGGAGATCCCCCTGCGGCCGATCCGCCGGTGAGATCGTCAGCCTGGCTCCTTGGAGGGCGTCGTCCCGGCAGCGGCCTTGGGATCCAGCCGTCGCCGGCGCGCGCCCAGCCGCGACCTCCGGATGCGCCGTTTGCGGAACTCCAATCCGCACATCGCGACGTCGATGCTCTCGGTCGGACGGCGCAGGCGGCGTCCGTGAGAGCCGAGCCACGTCTCGACCTGCCGCACCACGACGCGATTGAGCCCCAGGCGGCGCAACAGCTCGTCGCGCGTATGCAGCGAGGCGATGTCGACGATGTAGTCGAGCTGCTCGGACACCGTCGCGCCGACCAGCCGCGCGTAATCACTGGATAAAAAAAGAGTCACGATCCGCTCAGGCAGATGCGGCCCAGCCATGTCCCACTCCCGCACTCAGCCGCGCCTGCGGACCGCGCGACGTGCCGGCCGTTCGAATTGGGCCTGCACGTCGCTGATCCCACTGGTGCGCCGGCGCCCGACCTCAGAAGTTGAAGGTGGTCGAGACGAGATAGGTGCGCGGTGCACCCAGGGTGATCACGCCGCTATAGGCCGACGCCCAATACGCCGTATTGAAAACGTTCTCGACGCTGCCCCTGACCACGATCGGCTTGCCATTCCATGGTGACTTGAACGTGTAGCGCGCGCCAAGATCGACCCGCGTCCAATCCGGCAACGACAGCGTATTTGCGGCGTTGACGTATTGCGCGCCGGTATAGACGAAGCGCCCGGTCAGGGTCAGATCGCGTACAAATGGCGTATCCCACTCGGCGCCGAGGTTGACGGTGAGCTCCGGCACGCCGATCGCGCGCTTGCCGTCAGTCGCTCCTCCCTGGGTCTTCTCCTGGACGCCGTGCGTATAGGCGACGCCCCCGAGCAGCCGCAGCGTCGGCATGACCTCGCCGAACACGTTGAACTCGGCGCCGGTGTTGCGCTGCAGGCCGTTGAGCACCTGAGTCGCCTGCGTCGCGCCCGCAGCTGTCACGCTGATGATGCTCGGCCGCGAGATATCGAAGGCGCTGACAGTGGTCGTGATGCGGCCGAAATCGACCTTGATGCCGGCCTCGACCTGCTTGGTCTGGCCGGGCGGAAACACCGTGCCCACATTGGTGAAATTGCCGGTCACGACGGCTGGCGTCTGCAGGCCCTCGATATAGTTGGCGTAGAGCGAGACGTTCTGGACCGGCTTCACCACGAGCGCATAGGCCGGCGTCCAGACCGATGTATCCGCGAAAGGCCGGCTCACGCCATTGGGAAGATAGTTCGCGACCTCCGTGCCCGCCGTTTGCCGCCGTGCGCCGACCGTCAGCTGGATCCGCTTGTCCAGCAGCGACATGGTGTCGGAGACGCCGATGCTCCACAGATTGGCGCCGACCTGCTGATTGGCTGCCAGAGCGGAAGAGAATCCCGGCAGCGCGATATTGCTCGGATCGGCATAAAGGTTCCACGCCGTCGCCGGGATGGTCGCTGCGGTCACGACGCGCTGGGTATAGGTACGATCGGTGACGGAATAGCCGACATTGAGGGCGTGGTTCACCGGCCCGGTGTCGACCGTCATTCGGAGCCCGGCCTCGCCCGCAAAGGTCTGATAGGTTTCGCTCCCGGACAACGGCAGACCGCTCAAATTGCCATTGTTGGAGATCACCGGCGAGGGATAGCGGTAGTTGATGTTGCTGTCGTGATAGCCGAATCCCGCATAGGCGGTGATGCGGTCATTGAGATCGACCTCGCCTTTCACCGTCGAGAAGAAGTCGGTCGGAGCGTAGTACGCCCACGGCACCTGGAAATTGGTGCCCGCCGAGGGCGGCGCCGGAATGCTGGTCGTGGTCGCGCCGATGGTGAAGAATCGCAGCGGCGGGTTCAGTTGATCGGCCTGGTAGCCGACATCCGCGTCGATCCGCACGTTATCGCCGTGATAGTCGACGGCGAGATGGGCATTGCCGAACTCGTCCTTCTGACGGTCCCAAGCCGTGTTGCCGTTCGAATAGGTGCTGTTCAGCCGGACACCCCATTCCTTGTGCTCGCCATAGCGGCGGCTGACGTCGACCTGTTCGCCGAACTGCGATTTCGAGGCGTAAGTCGTCGTCAGCTGCGTGATATCCGTCTCGGGCGCATGCTTCGTCACCAGGTTGACGCTGCCACCGACCGCGCCGCCACTCGATGCACCGGTGCCGCCCACCGTCATGCCATTGAGCAGAGCCGCCGGGCCCTTCAGCAGCTCGACGCGTTCGATGAAGTTGGCGCCCGTCGAATAATACGGCGCAATTCCAGCCAGGCCGTTCAAGGCGTAGTCGCCGCTGTCGTAGTAGAAGCCGCGGATGAACAGGCTGTCGGCGCCGCCGCCGGCGGCCTGGATCGTGCGCACCGAGGGATCGTTGATCAGCACGTCGCGGATGGTGCGGGCCTGCTGGTTCTGGATCAGTTGCGAGGTGAAGCTCGTCTGGTTGAACGGCGTGTCCATCACGCCGCGGTTGCCGAGCAGGCCGAGCCCGCCCCCGCTGGCGACCTGGCCGCCGGCATAGGGCGACGGTGGCGCGCCGATCGTTCCGGTGGAGGGCGTCACGTAGGGCACCGGCGCCCTCGGAGGCAGATTGCGCGCCGCGACCCGTCGCTGCACGTTGCGCGTCGAGGTCGCCTGGCTCCTTTGCGTGGTCTGCCTGGTGGTCTTCGGCTTCGGCGCCTCGACCGTCACGTCGGGAAGCTTGGTCTGCGCATATGCCTGCGGAATGCCTCCGATACCCAGCGTGAGCGCCAGCGAGCTCACACATCCCAACGAAACGCTCCACCTGACGTCTCTATCCTTCACGCAACAACTCATTCCGTCACCCCGATCATTCCAACTTCAAACTTGGTTCATCGGCGCTCCTAACACACAGGTATCCGAGGATGGCGTCGGACCACGTAGAAGATGTCTAACGAGCGACATTTCCATCGCGACTGGCGATTCAAGAGGTTGCCGCTACAGCAGGATTTCCTGCACGGCAGATTTTTCGAAGACTTCAAAAGAAGCGCAGAGATTGGGAGCGGCGAGGCGTGACTGACCTGCTCAGCCCACGCCAAGACTCCTGCTCATGCTACCCATGCAGATAGGACAATTCGTCAGACGACGTTGAGCTGTTAGTTATACAAACTCTTGATTCAGATCTGCTTCAGACTGACCCCACACGCGACGGATGCCGTCTTATTTGCGGCCATCGGCCGCACTCTGTGTCTGAATGTACGCGAGGGCTGCGCGCAACGCGCGGCGCCCACACTGAAGCGAGCCTCGGCGGATCGCCGAATCTGTAAGAGCGCTGCAATCGTTGCAGGACGACAGTCTGAGGTCGATGATCGAGATGAGGTTCTGATCGGATGCCGCGGCCGCCCCGTCGCGTCCCGACCGCGATCGCGCGAGGCGGCTCTCGGCTGGAACGGCGCGGCTATTTCGAACCGCTTCCGCGGGCCTCAGCCTGAACGCGCTGCGCGGGCTCGAGGCCTGACTTCCAGCGTGCGCCATAGATCAGCGACAGCAGAATCGGGATCGACAGTCCGAGCCAGCACAGACCGTCCCAAACGCCGTCGCCGAACAATCCGAACGAGAGGCCGGCCGCGGCAACGAGCCCGATCAGCAGCGGCGCGCGAAACACCTGCCACGCCGAGAGCTGCACGGAGCGCGGCGACGGCGCCGCGGACGAGCTCATGGCGACACCGTCGCCGCAGTCGCGGCCACGACGCTCGACGATCTGCGTCGGCTGCCCCGCCGCTTCGCCACCCATAGATAGAGACCGCTCGACAGCACGATGATGGTGATGATGTCGAGCAAGGCCCAGATGATCTTCAGGGGAAGCCCGCCATAATCACCGAAATGCAGCGGCCGCGACACCTGCAGCGCGCGCAGGTACCAGGACAGTGCCGGCGCGATCATCTTGGTGCTGTCCTGCGCATCCACCATGACAGGCGAGAACATGCGCGCCGTGAACGGCGTCCTGCCTTTTGTCCAGACGATGACATGCTGAGGGCTGCCGAACCGCGTCGCAGTCGGCAAGGTCACCGATGCCACGAGCCGATCCGGATAGGCGGTGCGAACCGCGTCGACTGCGGCCTCGACCGACTTCGCCTCAGCGAGCGGCTTGCCCTGATGGGGAGCGAGCAGCGCCGGCATGGTCTGGGCGCGCCAGAGATCCGACAGCGGCACGGCGAGCGTGTTGATGGTCCCGGTGAGCCCCACCGCGAGCGTCCAGCTCACCGTGACGATGCCGAGCAGATTGTGCAGGTCGAGCCATTTCAGACGCGTCGAGCGATCCCGCACGGTTCCGAACTGCAGCCGCCGCATGAACGGCCAATACACCACGACGCCGGACACGATCGAGGCCGCGAAGACGAGGCCCATCAATCCGAGGAACAGCTCACCCGGCAGTCCCGTGAACATGTCCCGGTGGATGCGCAGAATCACGTCCATGGCGTCCTGATGCGGCGCCTCGTCGCCGAGGATGGCGCCGGTGCGCGCATCCACCGTCAGGCGATGAAGCTGTCCCGGCACCGGGATCGGAGTCGGCGACATCGCGACCACGACGAGCGGCTCGGCCGCTTTCAGGCTGACGAACAGCACGTGCTGCTTCGGCTGCTGCTGCCGCGCCGACGCGATCAATCGGTCGAGCGGCAGAACGGGCGTATCGGCCGGCATTGCAGGCGCAGAGATCTCGTCTTCGAGAAGATGATTGATCTCGTCATGGAAGATGAGCGGCAGCCCGGTCAGACACAACATCAGCAGAAAGATCATGCTGACAAGCGACGTCCATGTGTGCACCTGAACCCACAACCGCATTTTGCTCGAACCCACCCTGCTTCACCACCGGACCGAGGCGCCCACGCCCGGCCGCGTCCATCGACGTCTCAGCCGTACGTGAGATGCATCGCCTCACGATCGAATCGCCTCACGATCAAATTGCGAAAAATCCAGAAACGATCAGAAGCAGACCAAAGCTCACACGCGACGACGTCCTCGACGCTCATCTGCTCTGAGTTCCAAATGGGACCGATGGATTCACAACGACAAGGACGTTCTACAAAGACAATCGAGAGCCGAATCATGCTGATCGTCGCATGCCGATCAATTGAATTCGGCACTGCGGCCGCTGGAATCGCTTTAAGGTAGAACGCGAAATGTGGCGTTGTCACTCGTTCGCCAACACGCCGGGATGTTCGCAAAGGGGCGACATCGGGACGCCGCCGGCACGCGTGAGCTGCAAGGTGACAAAAGCTGGGCGACACGCGCTGTGTTCGGCGGGCTCGCGCCCGCCCCATTGCTCGGCGATCAGCGCCGTCTCGCCGGTGCACGCCAGGCCTTCTCGACACCGAGCACAATTCAGCGGCCGTCGGGGCCATGCGCAGAAGCCGGACGCAACACGTTGCACGAAGCGCCCGTTTGCCCGGAGTGCATGACGTTATCCAACCCTCCTAGGTCGATCCGGCCCGGAAGCCCCCTCCCTTCCCGCGGCATCTCGTCGAGCAGAGTCCCTGCCTCGCGGCCAACCAGCAGCGGACAGGAACTCTTCCGCCCGGCGCCGGTTGCGCTCCAAGACGTAGCGAGGTGCATTCCTCAGGGAGACGCTCCATGGCAGTCCAGATCGTGATGGATCGAACAGGCGACAGCCGCTACCCGTTCGATCCGGCCAGCGCGGCTGAAGTCGCGGACGCCGAGCGGCGCTTCCGGCAGCTGACGGGACGCGGCTTCACCGCGGCAGCCCGCGTCGCGCCGGGGCGCGTGGAGATCATCCGCTCGTTCGACCCGCGCGTGGAGGAATGCGTGTTCTTCCCGCGGCTCGTCGGCGGCTGACAGCAGCGGTGATGTTCGGCGTTCTCCGATCGGAGCAACGCGCCCTGCGGCGCCGGCGCGCGGTGCGCCGTCTGTTCTGCCATCATCGCGCCGATCGAACGCCGGCCGGCCGCGCGCGGCGCCTGTTGCAGCAATGGCTGACGCCGGCGCAATGGAAGCAGTTTTCCTCGCGCGGCTATTTCGACGTCACCGGCTCCGACAGCGGCCGCCGCTATCGGATCTTCACAGGCTCGGCCATGAATGTCTGCCTGCTCGACGAGCGCGGCCGCACCCGCCGTGGCATCTGCTTCGTGCCGGTCGGCGACCTGCCGGCCGGCGACGTCATGCTGGCGCAGAAGCTGGCGCTGGAGTTGTGCGAGGACAGCGCGTTGATGGTCGCGCGGGAGTTCATCCCGCGCGCTTTGGGTTGAAGCTGGCGGCGCGCTATTCCGCCTCTCGGGCAGGCGAGGTCCGCGATCAGCTCGCATCGTCCAACGCCTTGGCGATGATCTCGCAACCGACACCCTCTCTGCAGACAACTCAGCTTTTCGTGCTGGCGGTCTTGTCGAGCGCTGCACGCAGGCCTTCGGCCAGCTTGACCGCGTCATCGTTCGCCCAGAAGTGCATGAAGAACAACCGCGGCTGCTCATCCAACATGTGGCTGTGCAATGCCGTCACCTCGATGCCGTGGGTGCGCAACGCCAGGATCACCGGATTCACTTCGTCGCTGGTGAGGACAAAATCGCCTGTGACCGCGGCCTTGCCGTCGCCGGTCGGCTGGAAGTTGATGCCGATTGCCACCCCCATCGGCGCGACGGGGGTCAACGGCTGGCCGCCTTGCGTAATCGGGTCGCGTCGCTTGACATTGAACTGATAGACGCCGCCATTGGCCTGGCCTTTGACGCCGATGATGCGATCGAGCTTCGTCGTGTCGAGATCGACGGCGGGCGGCGAGCTCGCCGGCGCCGCTCCGGTCAACGGCGTTTTGCTCTCCGCCAACGCATCGCGGATCGCTAAAGCCAGCTTGAGAGCGTCCCCGTGGCCGGCGACGTGCATGTAGAATGTCGCCGGGTTCGCGCGCAGCAAATGATTGTGCACGGCGGTGATCTCGAGACCCCCCGCGATCATCTTCGCCATCACCGGATTGATCTCGGTCTCGAGGAGAACGAGGTCGCCCATCACCATGGCGCCGCCATGGGCAGGCTTGAAGGCAACCCAACCGCCAAGGGCCAGCGCGGGCTTGATCGTGACGCCATCCAGCGTGACCGAGAGATCGCTGCGGGGAAAGCCATAGCGTCGGACATCCTCGGAAATCGCCGGCTTGCGGCCCAAGGTCTCGTCCACCCGCTGCCAGTCAGCGTCTTGGCCGTAGGCGGGGGTCAAGGGATCGGCGCGAAAGGCAGACAGGCAGACCGCAATGCTCAGCAGAGCCCAGATGGTTGGCTTCATCGTGCTACTCCTCATGATCAGTTTCGCTGGGTGATCTGACCACTGCGGGCGCCTTGCGCCGTGTGACGCCAGCCCGTCATGTCGCCAAGCGATCAGCCGTGGATCTGCGCAATCGACACGCACGGCGGCTGTCGCAGCACGTCTCGACTGAAGACCATTTTCCGGGTGAGAAGAGCTGATGTCGGACATGCTGCGCCCTTGGTGATCAGGACGCGATGCTTGGGCATGTCGCCTCGTGGGGAGATCGCCGTCCCCATTGCCGCCCAATCGTCAGTCAGGCCGGAGGTTCCAACGGATCGCACATTTTCTGAGGCCGCACAGGGGTTCAGAACCATCTGGAGTGCGCGCGACCTCCTCGACTCATCATGTTCCAAGGTGCCATGTCCGCTCCTCACCCTCTGAGGAGCCCGCCAAAGGCGGGCGTCTCGAGGGGAGAGGCCCCTACTGCGCCCTCCCCGTTCTGGGCACGATGCGAGAGCATCGCCCGAATGCGTCTTCGCCGCTCCTCACCATGGGGTTTGAAGCCGGGAGCGGCGCTGCCGGAGAAACTCATTTCTTCCGCATCTTCAAGCTGATTTGCCCTGTCCAGTCCCGTCACGCAAAATATTTCACTTTCGCTTTTTCGGAATTCATGCTTATCTGCGTCCGTCCCGCCTCGCCATGAGGGGCGCATCGCGATCGTCACGACGCGCGGGGGGGGATGCGGTGGGTGCGAGGGTTTCGCAGCGTGGCTTGAGGCCATGCGGACGAACGAGACCGCGCGCCGGCGAAGTCGCATGGTCCTGGCCTCCCGACGCTGAGGCCAAGCGGATGGTGACGATGATCCATCCGTGACGGGGGCAAGACAGCTCGGTCCCCGGGGAGAGTGCGTATAAGCCGCCCAACCATCGCGCGGGGAATGCCGGATGTCTCGGCTGAACCTGTGGTGACTGCCGCCTGCTTTTCTTTCTGCAGGCGGGCCATGGGTGCGGCCAGCGCCCGGCATTCCCCGCGCCCTCATGATCTCCGAGGGCCAACATCCCGATCAACTCGGACGCGTCCTGCGCGCCGCGAGAGGGTGATGCGCATGCCGAGAAGTCGAACCATGCCGGACGCGGGCGACAAGCCTCACGCGCGGCCGATCGGGCTGGCTGATGTCCCACGACCCATGAGATCGGCAATCGGCGCCGGAACTCTCATCGCGCACGCCGTGTTTGGTTGGGGATGGCCAAGTCCACAGCACAGCGCAAATCCAAGACATCGACTGTCATTCCGGACGCGTCCGCGCGAAAGCAAACGCGGCAACTGCCGGCATCCGACGCGCCGTTCGGTTTGCTCGCGGCGCGTCTGCTCCAGCTCTGGCAGCGCGCGAAGTCGGGCGGCCTGGTCTTCATCGCAAGCGACGAAACGCGCGCCGAACGCATCGCCGCCGCGCTTCATGCGATGGACCCTGGCTGCGGCGTTGTCGTGCTGCCGCGTTTCGATACGCTGCCCTTCGACGACACCGCGCCTTCGCGCGAACGCTCCGGACGTCGCGCCCATGTGCTGCGGCGGCTGGCCGAGCGTGCGGGCGCGCCGATGCTGATCGCGACGGTCGACGCCATGCTGCCGCGCGTTCCGCCACCGCGGTGCTGGGCCGATGCCTGCCTGCGCATCGAGGTCGGGCAGTCGATCGACCTGGAGATGTTTCGCCGCTCGCTGGTCGCACTGGGATATGCGCCTGATGAACCGCCCGATGACCCGGGCGGCGTCCTGTCTCATGGCCAGACGACCGAGTTGTTTCCGGCCGGTGCACTCGGGCCGGTCAGGATCGGCCATGCCGACGGCGTGATCAGCGCCATCCATTTCTTCGATCCCCTGCATCAGGACGAGATCGCAGCCGCCGACACGCTGGTGATCGATCCCATGTCGGAGCGCGGCCTCTGTGAGGAAGCCGGCCTGGACGACATCTTCGTCTATCTCAACGGCACCGAGATCATCGTCGACAGCGCCGTTCCGGACCGCGCGGAGACGCGGCTTGCCGCGCTCGACGGGAGCGAGGTCGATCAGGCGCGTCGCAGCCGCGACTTCATCGATCGCAGCGCCTGGGATCACGCGTTGCGCGCCGCCTCGGTCCTGCCGGCGACGGGCGATACTGAGCTGATTCCCCTTTTCGCCCAGCAGCGATCGGCCAAGACGGCGCTACGACGCTTCATCGAAAGCTGCAGGCGGCGGGGCGTCCGGATGATGTTCACGGCGGCCGACGAGCACGATCTGCAGCGCATGCAGCGCCTGGCCGGAGTGACGACCGAGAGACGCGCCGATTGGGCGACGGCCGTACGAACGCGAGGCGATGCGATCACTTCGCTGCTGGTCGATCTCGATCGTGGCTTCATGACCGGTGACAACCGCCCGCTCGCCGTCATCACTGCAGCCGAGGTGCTCGGCAGCCGAGCCCGGCATCTCCAGCCGATGGCGCGGCAGGCCGCAGCCGCGGGCATGGAGACGAGGCCACTGCCGGGAAGCGCCGTCATCCATCTCCAGCGTGGCCTTGCCGTGTTGGATGGACTTGAACTCGTCTCGGCGGCGGATGTCAGCACTCGCGAAATGATCCGGCTTGTCTTCGCCAATGGCGAGGCCATCCTGCTGCCGATCGCCGAACTTGCGCTCATCTGGCCCTACGCGCGCGATCCGAGCGGGGTCCGGCTCGACGATGCCGATGGCCGATCGTGGGCGGCTCGCTGCCTGCAGGCCGAGGGCGAGATCGACCGAACCGCCGAGACGCTGTCCGAGCAGATCCGCGCCCGTCGTCGGACCGAGGCGCCGCGCATTGTCGCTTCCGCGGTGGACTACGAGCGCTTCGTGGCGCGCTTTCCTTATCTCGCCACGCCGGATCAGGCTTCAGCAATCGAGGATGTGCTGAGAGACCTCGGCGCCGGTCATCCCATGGACCGGATCGTGTGCGGCGACGTCGGCTTCGGCAAGACGGAAGTCGCCTTGCGCGCCGCCGCGGCGACCGTGTTCTCCGGCCGTCAGGTTGCGCTGATCGTTCCGACCACGGTGCTTGCCGCCCAGCACGTCCAGACCTTCACGAAGCGCTTCGCGCCGTTCGGGATCGACGTCGGACATCTCTCGCGGCTGTCGTCCGCGGCCGATGCACGCAGCACGAAGCGGCAGCTTGCGGACGGCACGCTCAAACTCGTCGTCGGAACGACGGCGCTGGCCGCGGACGACGTCCGATTTGCCGATCTCGGCCTGGTCATCATCGACGAGGAGCAGCATTTCGGGGCCGCCGACAAGGCCAGGCTCTCTCGGTTGCGGGCAGGCGTCCACACGCTGACGATGAGTGCAACCCCGATCCCGCGCACGATGGCGGGCGCCATGGCCGGCTTGCGCGATCTCAGCATCATCGCCACGCCGCCTGTGCAGCGCCGCCCGGTCGTGACCAAGGTCGAGCCGCTGCTCGACGCCACGCTGTCGATCGCGCTGCGCCGGGAGCACCGGCGAGGCGGCCAAAGCTTCGTAATCTGTCCGCGCATCAAGGATCTCGCTCCGATGCAGGAGCGCCTCCGCCGCGTCGTCCCCGAGCTCGGCGTCGCCGTGATTCATGGTCGCATGCCGGCGCGCGACATCGACGCGCAGATGATGCGGTTCGTGGCGGGCAAGGCCGACATCCTCTTGGCCACCAACATTGTCGAGAATGGTCTGGACATCCCTCGCGCCAACACGATCCTGATTACGGGCGCGGAACATTTCGGATTGTCCCAGCTGCACCAGTTGCGCGGGCGAGTGGGCCGCGGCGGCACGCGCGCCTTCGCCTATCTGTTCGCGGACGTCCGGGAGAACGAGGCCGAGAAGCGATTAGCGGCGCTGCAGGAGCTCAGCTTCGCCGGCGCCGGATTTCAGATCAGCGCACGGGATCTCGACCTGCGCGGCGCTGGCGATCTGCTGTCCGAGCAACAGGCCGGCCATGTCCAGGTGTTCGGGCCTGCCCTCTATCACGAGCTGCTGTCACGGGCGCTGCAGGGACGGCCCCACCGCGCCGTCGACATGTGGTTTCCGGAGCTGCGCATCGATTGCTCCGCATTCCTGCCCCCGGATTATGTGAAGGACGAGGCCACGCGGCTCGACGTCTACGCGCAGCTGGCTCACGCCGAAACCTCGGCGGAGATCGACGCGATCGAGGATGACATTGAGCTCCGGTTCGGCGAGCTGCCGCCCGAAGCCAGCCATCTGATCGCAACAGCCCGGATCGGCGTCGACAGCCGTGCCCTCGGAATCGCGCGGCTCGATGTCGGCACGTCAGGCATCGCGGCCCGGCTGAGGCCTTCCGCTTCTGCGGGACTGCGTCGGGGCGGCGACGCGCGATCCCGGCTCGTCTACAAGCAGGAGATCCGGCCCGGCCGGATATTGACCGCAGCGGTCCGATTCCTTGCGGCGCTCAAGCGCGTCGATGCCACACAGCGAGACACGGCGAAGTCCCGCGCACCGCGCCGCAAGACGTCAGCCCGTGTCCCGCGAAAGTCGCGCGGATGAACGCCTCGCCGCGCTCACCTTGTTTCTTGGGGCGTAAGAGTGAAATCGAAACAGGTTTCCCAGAACGGATTGGCAAACTCCAATTGCCGCGCACGTTCCTGGTCATCGACCTTCTCGAAGCTTGCAAGCAGGCTCTTCTTGACGCCGAACACGGCATCAGAATCGATGTAGCGATCGTCGGGATCGAAGATGTGGGTCGTCAGCGGCTCGAACCCGTCGGCCGAGATGATGAAGTGCAGATGCGCCGGCCTGTAGGGATGGCGGCCGAGCTTACCCAGGAGCTGACCGACCGGGCCATCATCTGGGATCGGGTAGAACCGCGGCTTCACGGCACGGAACCAGTAGCGTCCACTCTCATCGGTGCGGAACACGCCGCGAAGATTGAAGTCCGGCTGCAAACCCTTCTGCTGCACGTCGTAGAAGCCGTCGTCGTTGGTCTGCCAGACATCGAGCTTGGCTTTCGGGATCGGCTTTCCCGCGGTGTCGCGGATGACGCCAGAGATCACCATGTCCTCGCCCTTGCGGTCGAGGCAGATGTTGCTGCCGAGCGGCAGCTCCGGCGCGTCGTGCACGTAGAACGGCCCGAGCACGGTGCTCTCCGACGCCCCGGCAGGCTTGCGATGATTGATCGCATCGACCAGCATCGAGACGCCGAGAACATCCGACAGCAGGATGAACTCCTGACGCCAGTCGGTGCACATCTGACCGGTCCGGGTCAGGAACATGATCGCCTCGAACCACTCCTGCTGGGTAGGCTCGATCTCCTTTACCGCCTCGTGCAGCTTGCGGGTGATGACGGCCATCACCTCCTTCAGCCGCGCGTCCCTGGCGTTCTTGTTGCGGCCGATCACGACCTCGGCGGAGTTCTCTTCGGTGAAATAGCCCTGCTCATGATCATCCATGAGGTCGTCCTTTCCGCATCAGTTCGAAAGAATCTGCTTGAAGACGCGGCGCAGCTCCGCAACCGGATCCTCAGCCATCGTCTCACGCCGCCAGCACACGTGCTGATCCGGACGCGTCAGCACGATGCCGCCATCCCTCACCTCGCGCAGGCGCGCCCAGTCGCCGTTCAGGTCCTGCCAGATCTGGCGTGGGCCGATCACATGCGCGTCGATCTCGATGCCGAGCTCCTGGCCGAGCTTCTTCGCCGCCGCAGCCCAGGCCTCGCCGCCGATGCCGGTCAGCACGGCGAACTTGCCGTGGCCAGCGAGATCGAGCGTGGAGATCTTGCTGCCATCCTTGCCGAACAGCCAGGCGTGCGGCAGGCGCGCGCCGGGCCATGTGGTCTGCTGAAAGTGCAGCTCGGGATCCCGGGTGAACGCCGGCTCAGCCTGTCCGTCGGTCACGACGGCATCCGAGCGATAGCGGTGGTTCATCTCGACGCCATGGGCGTCGAACTCATAGACCTTGCTGGCGATGGTCGCACGAATTTTTGCGCGCTGCCGTTCGGCGTCCTCGGTGCGATCGCAGCGTGCGTCCATGTTCTGCTGCATCTTCACCGGATCGATCGAGTCGAGCAGGCCGAGCGCCTGGAAGATCGGCCCGAACTCCTCGATGGACTTGTTGGCGCGGGTCACGATCTGCTTGGCGATCGGGGCGCGCTCGATCGTGTAGCTGTCGAGCAGCTTCGGACTGGCCCGGTCCTTGATGACGTAAGCAAGCTTCCAGGCCAGGTTGAAGGCGTCCTGGATCGAGGTGTTCGAGCCCAGTCCGTTCGACGGCGGGTGACGATGGATGGCGTCGCCCATGCAGAACACGCGGCCGTTCGAGGTTCGTGTCGCATACATGTTGTTGACCGTCCAGGTCGACACCGACTGCAGCTCGATCTGCAGCTCCTGGTCGCCCACGAGGTCGCGGGCGACCTTGATCGCAAAGGCCTCGTCGACCTCCGGCGCCGGCTGGTTGATGTCGTAGCCCCACACGATCAGCCACTCGTTCCAGGGCCGGACCATGCGCACCAGCCCCATGCCGATGCCCCCGACATCGGCACCGGGCTGCACCACCCAATACAGCACCGACGGCCGGTGCGCGACGTAGCGCGACAGATCGGCTTTGAACAGGATGTTCATCGAGCCGCCGACGCCCATCTTGCCCTCGAACGGCAGGCCGGCATGCTGGGCGACCAGCGAGTTGCCGCCGTCGGCGCCGATCAGATATTTCGAGCGCACCGTGAAGGTCTTGCCGGTCAGCCGGTCGAGCAGCGTCGTGGTCACGCCGTCTTCGTCCTGGACGTGGCTCTCATACACCGTCGACATCCGCGCCTGCGTGCCACGCGAGCAGGCCGTCTTGAACAGCAGCGGCTCCATGTAGGTCTGCGGCAGGTCGTTCATCTTCGACGGCGACGACAGCTGGTGCTCGGCGCGCGACAGCGGGTGATTGCCCCAGGTCTGGAGCCGGCCGATCTCCTCGCCGGCCAGCGAGGTGCAGAACACGTTCTCGCCCATGATGTCCTGCTGCGAGGCGAACATGTAGGCCTCGTCCTCGACGTCGCGGCCGAGGTCGCGCAGCACCTCCATCGTGCGCTGGTTGGTGATGTGCGCGCGCGGCGTGTTGGCGAGCCAACGATAGCGGTTGACCACCATGTTCTCGACGCCATAGGTGGACAGCAGCGCCGCCGCGGCCGAGCCGGCCGGACCGGTACCGATGATGAGAACGTCTGTCGTGATGTCGGCCATCGGGCCCCTCCCTGTCGTTTGTTGTCAATTGTCGAGCGGTCCGCCGCGAAGGAGGCGGCGGACCGGCAGCAGCTGGATGCCGGTCCGGCTTGCGAACAGACCCCACAATCCTTGCGGCGCGAACAGCATGATGACGATGCCGATCAGACCGAGCGCCAGCAGATACAGCGAGCCGAAATCGGCGAGCAGCTTCTGCAGCGCGAAGAAGATCAGCACGCCGACGATCGGCCCCTCGATGGTGCCGATCCCGCCGATGACGACGATGAAGATCACATAGGCGGTCCAGTCGATCACCGAGAAGGCTGCGTCCGGCGAGATGCGCGCCTTCTGCACGTAGATCAGCGCGCCGACGAGACCGGTCAGGAAAGCACTGGTCAGATAGACCATCGCCTTCAGCCGCCGCGCATCGACGCCGATGGCGCGCGCCGCCTCCTGATTGTCGCGGACGGAGGCGAGCGCAAGCCCATGGCGCGAGCGCAGGAGGCGGTACACCGTGAAGATCGTCGCGACCGCGAGCAGCAGCGCCAGCCAGTAGCAGATGACGTCCACCGCCTGCGCCGGCCGGATGCCGAGCAGGCGCTGCACGATATCGGTGCCGAACATCGCGCGGGTCGCCGCGCCCGGCAGCGACGTGCCGGTGCCGCCGCCGAGCGTCTTCCATTGCGCGACGACGAGCCGGACGATCTCCGCGACCACCCAGGTGCCGATCGCGAAGTATGCCCCCTGCAGGCGGAAGGCGAAGAAGCCGGCGGGGATGGCGAGCGCAGCCGCAGCCACGCCGCCGAGCAGGATCGAAACCATCGGATCGAGCTTCAGCAGCACGACGCCCGCGAACATCGCGTAGGCGCCGAGGCCGACGAAGGCCTGCTGGCCGACGGAGACGAGGCCGGCATACCCCGCGAGCAGGTTCCAGCTCTGCGCCAGCACCAGCATGGTCAGGATGAAGAACAGATCCTGCAAGGTCGAGCGCTGCAGATAGATAGGCGCAATGATGCCGGCGACGACGATGAGTGCCGCGATCATTGCGAAGGCGGTCGAGGCCTTGGTCCTCGTCTCGACACGCCAGGGGATGGTTCGCCCGTGCATCGGCCTGCCCTCTCAATCGACCGCGCGCGGGAAGAAGCCGCGTGGACGGGCCAGCAGCACCAGCACGAAGGCGATGTGACCGGCGAGGATCTGCCATTCCGGATTGATCGCGCCGCCGACCGTCTGCGCCACGCCGAGCACGACGCCGCCGGCCAAGGTACCCCAGAGCGAGCCGAGCCCGCCCATGATGACGGCTTCGAACGCATAGATCAGGCGCGCCGGGCCGATGGTCGGATCGAAATTGGCGCGGGTGCCGAGAAACACTGCGGCGATCGCGACGATCGCCATCGCGATGCCGGTCGCCACTGCAAACGTCCGGTTGGGCCGGATGCCCATCAGCCCGGCGGTGGTGGCGTCGTCCGACGTGGCGCGGAAGGCGCGGCCGAGCTCGGTGCCGTAGAGCACACGATTGAGGATCAGGATCACGGCGACCGCCGACGCGAAGGTCAGCATCGGCATGACGCCGACATTGAACGGCCCGATCGCGACCGACGCAGTCTCAAGCGAGCCTGCCGGAATGCGGCGGCTGTCGGCGGAATAGGCCTGCAGCAAGCCATTCTGCAGCACCACCGAGAGGCCGAAGGTGACGAGCAGCGGCGGCAGGATGTCGGGGCCGAGCGTGCGGTTGAGCACGTAGGATTGCAGCAGCCAGCCGACGCCGAACATCAGCGGCATCGCGATCAGGACGGCGAGGAATGGATGAAGACCGAGCCCGCTGACGAGTACCAGGATCAGATAGGCCGCGAGCACGATCAGATCGCCATGCGCGAGGTTCACCAGCCGCATGATGCCGAACACCAGCGACAGCCCGGCGGCGAACAGCGCATAGAGGCCGCCGAGCAGCACGCCCTGGAGGATGGTATCCGCCCAGCTCATGCGTGTACTCCGAAATATGCGGCGTGGATCGCCTCGCGGCTGAGCTCCGCGGGCCGGCCGCTCAGGGTCACGCGCCCCTCCATCATGCAGTACAGCCGATCGGCGACCTTCATCGCCTGGCCGATGTCCTGCTCGACGATCACGATCGACGCGCCGCTGGCGCGGATCGCGGGAAAGGCGGCGTAGATGTCCTTGATGATGATCGGCGCGAGCCCGAGGCTCAGCTCGTCACACAGCAAGATGCGCGGGTTCGACATCAATGCGCGGCCGATGGCGACCATCTGCTGCTGTCCGCCCGACAGCGCGGTGCCCGGCGTGTGGCACCGTTCCTTCAGCACGGGAAACAACCGATAGATCGTCTCCAGCGACCATGGCCCCTTCATCGCCCGGCCATAGCGGCCGATCAGCAGATTTTCCTCGACCGACAGCGACGGAAACAGCCTGCGTCCCTCCGGCACCATCGCGATGCCGAGGCTCATCACGTCGGGCGCATCAAGCGCGCCGATCGGACGTCCGTCGAACAGGATCTGATCGGCGCCGTTGCGCAGCACGCCCGAGATTGAGCGCATCAAGGTCGACTTGCCCGCGCCGTTGGCGCCGACGATGGCAATCGTCTCGCCCGCCTCCAGCGTCAGGTCGACGCCGAACAGGGCCTGGAAGTCGCGATAGAAGGCCGTCAGCCCATGGGTTTCGAGCAATGCCATCAGACCTCGATCCCCAGATAGATCTCGCGCACGGCGCTGGAGGCCATGATCTCGTCCGGCTTGCCGATGCCGATCACCTTGCCGAAATTGAGCACCAGCAGCCGCTGCACCACGGCGTTCAGCGCATGCAGCACGTGCTCGATCCACACGATGGTTACGCCGGAGGCATGGATGGCGCGGACGGTCTCCACCAGCGACCGGCATTCGGCTTCGGTGAGGCCGCCGGCGATCTCGTCGAGCAGCAGCAGTTTCGGATCGGTGGCGAGCGCGCGCGCCAGCTCGAGCCGCTTGCGCTGCAGGAGACCGAGCCCGCCGGCGAGCGTGTTGGCGCGGTCGATCAACCCCGTCTGCACCAGGATATCGGCGCAGCGATCGGTGACCTCGGATTCCGCCTTGCGCGATCCCATCGCCGCCGCCACCACCAAATTCTCGAACACGGTCAGCTTCTCGAATGGCTGCGGGATCTGGAACGTGCGTCCGATCCCGGCATGGCAGCGCGCCATCGGCGGCATCCGCGTGACGTCGACACCGTCGAACGACACGCGGCCGGCGTCGACGCGCAGATTGCCGGTGATCAGGTTGAACAGCGTCGACTTGCCGGCGCCGTTCGGTCCGATGATGCCCAGCGCCTCGCCCGGCGCGACGTCAAAGGTCACGTCATCCGTGACCTTCAACGCGCCGAATCGCTTCGCCACGTGATCGAGTTGGAGAATGGGCACGCCGGTTGCTCCGCTCGTCGATCAGGCGATCGGCTCCATCTTCCCGCCAGCGGGAATGTTGGGCGCCGTCTTGTTGTCGGTGATGACGAGGTCGTAGCCGCCGCCATCCTTGAGCCGCCACTGGCCGCCGACCAGCGGCGTCTTGCAGACGTTCTTCGCGGCGAACGGCGGCAGCTTGGCGCCGTTCCATGCGATCGGACCGACGATGGTGTCGAGCTTGGTGGCCGCGACCGCTGCCGTCATCTTGTCGGCATTGGTCGGATCATCGACGCGCTTCAGTACATCGGCTGCGATCTCGAACAGCGCATGCACGAAGCCGATCGGCTGCGTCCACGGCCGCTTCGTCGCGGCGGTGAAGCCGTCGGCGAGCTCTTTGGCGGAAGCGCCGGTCAGCGACGACTTGAACGGATGGCTCGGCGTCCACCAGACTTCAGAGGAGAGATTGTGCCCCTGCTTGCCGAGCGCCTCGACCGCCTGCGGGAACAGCAGCGCCTTGCCGATCGAGGCGATCTTCGGTGTAAAGCCCTTCTGCTTGGCCTGATTCCAGAACGTGGTGAAGTCCGGCGGGATCATCACGCCCGTGATCACCTCGACATTGCCCGACTTGAACGCGTTGATCTGGGCGGAGAAGTCGTCCGACAGGTTCTGATAGCGGCCGGGATCGATCAGCTTGTAGCCCTTCTCGGTCAGCACCGGCGGAAAGCCGACCTTCGGATCGCCCCAGGCATTGCCGTCGCCGTCATTCGGGAAGAGGCCGCCGACCTGCTTGTTGGTGGTCAGCTGGGCCCACATGTTGGTGAAGACGGCGATGACGTCCTCCAGGCCCCAGAAGAAGTGATAGCTCGAGCTGAACGGCTTCCACGAGGCGGGATCGCCGGGATTGCCCTGCTGGCCGATGAACCAGGGCTGCCACGGCGCGACGGTCGAGATGCACGGCAGGCCTTCGGACTCGCAGGTCGTCGACACCGGGTTGGTCGTCTCCGGCGTCGAGGCGACGAGCATCAGGTTGACCTTGTCGCTGACGATCAGCTCCTTGGCGACCTCGGCGGCGCGGTTCGGATTGGACTGGCTGTCCTTGACGACGACCTGGACCTGCAGGCCGGCCGCCTTCGCAGCGGCGTTGAAGCCGTCGATGATGAACTTGTCGGCCTCGGCGAAGGCCGCGAGCGGGCCGCTCTGCGGGCTGACATAGCCGATCTTGGCCGCCTTCCCGGCCGCGAGCGCGGGCCTGAAGATCGTATCGGTGGCGGACAGCAGGCCGCCGACAGCCGCAGTCTCGAGAAGCCTTCGTCGCGTGATCATGTGTCGTTTCCTCCCTGTTTTATTTCTTACGTAACGATCGATCTAAAGCGGTGGTTCTGTGCCTGCCCAGGCGTCCTGCAGCAGCGCGCGGATGTCGGCCTGGCTGAACGGCCGCGGATTGGAATAGGGGTTCTTCACCGCGATCGCCGCCGCCTGGTCGAGATCAGGCTCGGTCAGTCCGAGATCCTTCAGCCGCGTCGGCGCGCCGAGTTGCACGGCGAAGCGATGCAGCGCCTTGCCTGGCGTCGCGCCGCCGAGCGCAAGCGACACCGGCGCCAGCAGATCGGCGGCAACCGCGGCATTGAAGCCGATCGTGTGCGGCAGCAGGATCGCATGGGTCTGTGCATGCGGCGTGTCGAAGCTGCCGCCCAGCGTGTGGCAGAGCTTGTGATGCAGCGCCATCGAGGCGCCGCCGAGCGTTGCGCCGCAAAGCCATGCGCCATAGAGCGCATCGGCACGCGCGCTCTCGTCAGTGGGGTTCGCGATGACGGCAGGCAGCGCGTTCGCGAACGCTCCGATCGCATCGGCCGCCATCAGCGACAGGATCGGATTGCGATCCGGCGCGTAGAGCGCTTCGGCGGCGTGCGCGATCGCATTCAGCCCGGACGAGACCGTCATGTCCTTCGGCAGGGTCAGCGACAGATCGACGTCGTAGATCACCGTCTCCGGCAGAATCGCGGGATCGCGCCGCGTGCTCTTCTCACCACCGCTGGTCTCACCGAGGATGTCGGTCATCTCGGAGCCGGCATAGGTGGTCGGAATCGCGATCTGATCGGCGCCGGTGCGCAGCGCAATCGCCTTGCCGAGTCCGATCGACGAGCCGCCGCCGAGCGCGATCACGCAATCCGCCCCACTCTGCTCGTAGGCCACAACAGCCGCGCGCGTGACGTCGACCGGCGTGTGCATCACAGCGCCGGCGAAGACGCCAGCCGTGGCGCTGCCAAGCCGGTCAGCCAGCGCATCGATGTCGCTGCGCTGCTGCGGCGTCGCCAGCAGCAGCGCGCGCTTGCGACCCAGCCGCTCCATCTCGGCTCCAAGCTGGGACAGAGTGCCCGCGCCGAACACGACGCGCGAGCGAATGCCTGGGAAGACGAAGGCGCGTGTGCTGGTCATGTCATGCTCCGCGTCTTCGGCGCGCGCGCCATCACGAAGGTGAAGGCGAGGCTCCAGGGTACGTCCTTGCGCCGGGTCGGCTTGAGGTCGGCGAGCAGGCTGGGCTTCACGCAATGCAACGCATCTTCGGTGGCGTCGGCGCGATCGAACAGCTGCGTCGTGATCGGCTCGAAGCCGTCGGCCGAGATGATGAAGTGGATGCTGGCGGGGCGCCGCAGCGAACAACCAAGCTGGCCGAGCAGCCGGCCCGCGGGACCGTCGATGGGCACCGCGTAGCTCGCCGGCTTCACGGTGAGATAGTCGAACGCGCCGTTGGAATCGGCCGTGAAGATGCCGCGGAGATTGCAGTCGGGCTGCTCGTCCGGCTGCTGGTTCTCGAAGAAGCCCTGCCCGTTGGCCTGCCAAGTCTCAACGACGGCGCCGGCAATCGGATGACCGTCGAGGTCGACCACCCTGCCCGCAACCGCGAGCGTCTCGCCGACACCGTCGAGACAGATGTTTGCGCCATTCGCCCGTCGCGGCGCGTCCGCACGATAGAATGGCCCGCGTGGCGCATTCGGGGTGGCTCCGGGAGGACGGCGGCTGTTGATGTCCTCGACCAGCGCGGTCGCGCCGATCAGATCGGCCAGCAGCACCCATTCCTGGCGGTTGTCGGTCGTGGCGTCGCCGACGGCCGCAAGATACGCCATGACCTCGCGCCACTCGGTCCTGGTCGGACGAAGCTCGCGGATGAGCTGATGAATGTGGCCGACGATCGCCATCATGCCGGTAGGAAGCCGGCCGTTCCCGGCCCGCGTGATGCGTTCCGCCATGGCCTCGCCCGGCCGTTCGCCACTGCGATCGATGGGCAGCTCCTGCCGCATCGTCCCTCCCCGGAGACAATTTCCCGTTTACGAGAACGGTAGCAGGACCCGGCCGGGGCGTTGATGATTTCTGCAGGAGATAATATAGCAATTTGCTATGAAGATCGACGAACGCCACCTCGTGCAGCTCGCGGCCGTCATCAACGCAGGCGGCGTCACCGAGGGCGCTGCATTGCTCGGCATGACGCAACCGGCCGTGTCCCGCACGCTTGCTACGCTGGAAAAGCGGTTGGGCGAGCCGCTGTTCGTGAAAGGCCGCCGGCCGCTGCGGCCGACCCCGTTCGGCCGGGCGCTCGCCGATCACGGCCAGGCCATGCTGCTGGCCTCCCGCAAGGCGTCCGAGCTGATCGACAATTTCCGCCACGGCCTCGCCGGCACCGTGCGCGTTGCCGGCACGCCGTTCTTCATGGACGGTCTCATCTCCGGCCTGATCGCCGAGTTTCACAACGCCCGTCCGGACGTGCGCGTGATCCAGAGCTACGGTTACATGCCGGACCTGCAGGACGCGATCCGCGCTGACCGAGTCGATCTCGCGATCTGCCCGGTCGATGTGCTGGACGGTGACGATCTCGAGTTCCAGTCGATCCTGCCCGGGCGCAACGTCGTTGCCTGCCGGGTCACCCATCCGCTGCTGATGAAGCGCAAGCTGAGGGGGCCGGAGATCCTCGACTATCCCTGGATCGCGCCGCCACCGAACAGTCCGCTGCAGGCCGACATGCGCGCGCTGCTGCTGTCATTCGGATCCACAGGCGTCAACGTCCCCTATGTCGGCGGCTCGCTGGCGAGCGCGATGAACTATTTGAAACGCACCGATGCACTCACCATCCTCCCGCACGGCGTCGTCTTCGCCTATCGCAAGGAGCGCGAGATCACGGCGCTGCCGCTGCGCGTGCCGCACCCGGATCGCGCGCTCGGCGTTCTCCGGCTCGCCGGCAGCCCGCAGTCGCCGGCCGCGACGGCGTTCTCCGATTCCGTCGCGAAGGGCTTCGCGGCCTTGGCCGAGCTGATCCGCCGTCACGAACAGTCGGTCATCTGGAAGGGCTGACGACGAAACTCCGTCTCGTTCTGGGCAGCGTGTCAATGCGCGGTCAGAACCACCTTCACGCTCTGCGAGCGGTCGAGCGCCAGCCGCAGCGCCTCGGGCGCGGAACTCAGCGGACGCTCCGCCGTGACCAGGCCGAGCACGTCGACCGCACCATCGCAGATCAGCTCGACGGCGGTCATGAACTCCAGGCTGAAGCGGAATGAGCCGCGCAGCTCGATCTCCTTGGCCATCACCGCATTGGACGGCGTCGGAATCTGGCCGCCCGGCAGATTGCCAATCTGCACCACAATGCCGCCCCGCCTGACGATACCGATCGCTCCGGCGAGTCCGGCCGCCGTTCCGGACACTTCGAACACAACGTCGAACGGGGCAACGGCTGCCTGCGCCTTCAGACCATCGTCGCCGCCGGAGATGTCGAACACACGATCGGCGCCGAGCCTGCTCGCAAACGCCAGCGGCGCTGGAGCGATATCGACGACCGTCAGGTCCGCAGCGCCCGCACGACGGGCCGCGAGCATCGTGAGAAGCCCGATCGGACCGGCGCCGAACACCACGGTCCGTTTGCCCCTGAGGTCGCCGGCACGCGCCGCGGCATGCAGGCAGACCGCCAGCGGCTCGGCCAAAGCCGCCGCCTGATAGGAGACGTGATCGGCGATCTTCACGCATTGCGCGGGCGTGGCTTCGAAATAGCTGGCGAAGCCACCGGCCATATGCGGAGTCTTCGAGGCCGAGCCCATGAAGTAGATGTTCTCGCACAGGTTCAGACGGCCCTCGCGGCACGGCCCACAATGCCCGCACCAGCGTGACGGGTTCACCGCCACCCGGTCCCCGACCTTCACGCCCTGCGCGGCTCCCGCGATCTCCACCACCTCGCCAGCGATCTCGTGGCCGAGCACCAACGGCGACGTCACGACGAAATCGCCGGTGCGGGCGTGGCGGAAGTAATGCATGTCGGAGCCACAGATGCCGCCGGCGCCGAAGCGGATCCGAACCATGCCCTCGGTCAGCGGCTCGAGAGGTCGCTCGATAATGCGCAGATCCTCAGGACCAAACAGAGTGGCGGCGAAGCTCATCGAGGTCATTTTACGAGTCCCATGTATTTCGGCAGCCCCAGCGTGAGGTCCGGGATATAGGTAATCGCGATCAATGCGATCAGGAGCGGTACCAGCCAGGGCAGAATGGCCATCGTCGTGCGCTCGACGGACAGTTTCGAGACGCGCGCCAGCACGAACAGAACCATCCCCAGCGGCGGATGCAACAGGCCGATCATCAGATTGAGCGTCATGATCAGGCCGAAATGGATCGGATCGATGCCGAGCTTGAGCACGATGGGCAGCAGGATCGGCACCAGGATGGTGATCGCTGCGATCGTATCGATGAAGCAGCCGACGAACAGGATCAGGATGTTGGCCAGCAGCAGGAACACCCACTTGTTGTGCGTAATGCCCAGCATCGTGTCCGTCAGGATCTGCGCCGCCTGCGACACTGTCAGGAGCCAGGCGAAGATCGAGGCGGCCGTGACGATGAACAGCACGGAAGCGGTGGTCTCGATAGTGTCGAACGTCGCTTTCGCCACCGTTCGAAAGTTCATCGTGCGATAGCGCACCAGACCGAGGAACAGCGACCAGATGACCGCGGCAACCGCGGCTTCGGTCGGCGTGAACCAGCCCAGCGTCATGCCGCCGATCAGGATCACCGGCGCCATCAGCGCCATCACCGCCGAGAAATCAAAATACCAATCCAGAGCAAGCAGCACGACGAGGCAGAGTCCCGCGGCGAGATTGACCGAGAGGCCGGCCAGGACAAGCAGCCAGACGGCGAGCGGGAACGCCAGAACGACAACGATTTCGAGGGCCGCCGAGCCGAGTTGCTGCCAGGAAAATGGCGAGTCGCTGCCCCAGCCGTTCTTGTGGGCGAAATAGGCCACCGTCGCCATCATCGCCAGCGTCATTACGGCGCCCGGAATGACACCGCCCAGAAACAACGCGCCGATCGAGACGTTCGCCATCATGCCGTAGATCACGAACGGCAGCGATGGCGGGATGATCGGCCCGAGCGTGGCGGACGCCGCCGTCACGCCGACGGAAAACTCCGTCGAGTAGCCGTGATCCTTCATCGCCTTGATCTCGATGGTGCCGAGACCGGCGGCATCCGCGATGGCCGTGCCGGACATGCCCGAGAAGATCACGGAGCCGACGATGTTCACATGGCCGAGGCCGCCACGCATCCACCCCACCAGCGCGACGGCAAAACGGTAGATGCGGCCGGTGACACCCGCGATATTCATGAGGTTGCCGGCCAGGATGAAGAAGGGAACGGCCAGCAGCGGGAAGCTCTCCACGCCGGCGATCATGCGCTGCGCCAGCGTGACATCAGGCGTGATGCCGGTGACGAGAATATAGACGAGCGACGACACCGCCATCGCCAGCGCCACCGGCAGTCCGAGGAGCATCAGGACGAGGAACGATCCGAGCAGGAGGAGCATGATCCTAGGCCTCCGTGCCGTCGAACGCACCCGGGCGCTCGAGAATCGAATAGCCGCGGCGCCAATTCTGGATGGCGACCTGCAGCGAACGCAGGCTCATCAGCACGAAGCCGAGCAGCACGAAATAGTAGACGTATTTCTTGGGAAACTTGATCGTCGTCATCCGCTCGTCGCCGATCACGTCGATGAAGACCCAGACCAGCTTGATGGCGTAGGTGAAGAATGCGACCCGAATGGCGTCGATCGCTGTGGAGAGGACGCGCGCCGGAAGGTGCGGCAGGTAGCGGAACAGCAGATCGACCTGAATGTGCCGCGATAGCCGGACGCACATCGCCGATCCCACGAAGACCACCGCGATCAGACAGTACGTCGCGATTTCCTCGGTCCAGGCGTAGCTGTCGTTGAGCGCGTAGCGGGTGAAGAACTGGAGGAACACGCAGAGCGCCATGATCCAGAAGATCGCCAGCGCCAGCCAATCCTCGGCCGCATAGGGGCTGAGGTCGGCCGTAACCGGCTCACTCTCTTCGAAAGTATGCGCAATTTCATCGGCCGTGATCCGCCGATGCAATTCAGCCGTGGACATCGAATTTCCTTGAACCTGAACGATGGGCGTGAGGGCCTCGCCTCCCCGCCAAGCGGCGCGGAGGCGAGGCTCACGCGGAGCTACTTGATGGCTTGGATGCGATCCCAGTCCGACTTGCGGTAATCGAAGCTCTCGAAGCTGATCGCCTTCATCACAGTGTCGCGGAACTCGTCCTTGTTGACCTCCGTGACGATCAGCCCCTTGTCCTTGAAGAAGGTCACCAGCTTGGCCTCCTTGGCCTTGATCTCTTCGGTTGCCTTGGCCGCCGCCTCCTGCGCCACGTCAGTGAAGATCTTGCGGTCCTCTTCGCTGAGCTTCTTCCAGAGCCCGCCGGCGATGACCGTGTTGAGGTGATCGACGATGTGTCCGGTCAGCACGATGTATTTCTGCACCTCGTAGAACTTCTTGGCCTCGATCGTCGTCAACGGGTTTTCCTGAGCTTCCACGGTGCCGTTCTGGAGCGCGAGATAGACTTCGGCGAAGGCGATCGGCGCAGTGTTGGCACCGCAGGCCCGCGGCATCGCAAGATAGGCGGGGACGTCCGGCACCCGGATCTTGAGGCCCTTCATCTCGGCGCAAGACTTGATCGGCTTGTTCGAGGAGGTCTGCCGCACGCCGTAATAGGTGACCGCGACGATGTGATGGCCGCTTTTGTCCTCGTATCCCTTGGTGAGCTCCTTGAAGACGTCGCTCTTGGTGTAGGCGAGCAGATGATCCGCATCGCGGAACGTATACGGATAGTAGGTCACGCCGATCGGCGGATAGGCCTTGGCGGCAAAGCTCGAGCCCGAGATGATGATGTCGACCGAGCCGAGTGACAGGCCCTGATTGATATCGGTCTCCTTGCCGAGCTGCGAGGCCGGATAGACGTCGATCTGGTAGCGCCCGTTGGTGCGTTTGCCGATCTCCTGCGCAGCCCAGACCGACGCGGTGTGGAACGGCTCCGACGTCTCGTAGACATGGGCCCATTTCAGCTTGGTCTGAGCCTGCCCGGGGGCCCCTGCGGCGATGAGCATCGCGGTGGCCGCGATGGAAAGAATGGCGATCTTCTTCAGCACTTGGATTTCCTCCCTGGTTTGATTCTGTTTTTTGTAATGCTTGGTTCGGTATCAGCCGCTTTCCCGACGCGCGTCGTGGCCGCTTCTGCACCGAAGCTCTGTGCGAACCGGGCTTGCGAGCGCGCCAGATGATCACGCATCGCGGCCTGAGCGCGTTCGGGATCGCGCGCCGCGATGGCCCGGAGAATTTCCTGGTGCTCGGCATGCGCCGTCCGCCACGAGTCCGAATTCTCGAAATAGGTCGCGAGCTTCGCAAAATAAGGATTGAGCCGCTGGTCGAACAGTTCGCCGACCACACGCGTCAGCACTGCGTTTCCGAGGCATTCGGCCACCGCGATGTGGAAAGCGCGGTCGTGCGCCATCAGGGCTTCGCTTGGATGATCGCCCGTGGCCACCGCGGCAAGCGCGGCGCCGATGCCTGCGACGTCATCGGCGGTCGCAAGTCGCGCGGCTTCGCCCGCGATCGCGCCCTCGATGAACTCGCGCGCGCGCAGCAGTTCGAATGGTCCTTCGATGATGGCGGAGGCCGACGCGGTGAATGCGGCTGCAGTCGGCTCGATGACGTAGATTCCGGAGCCGACGCGGATGCGGACCCTGCCTTCGACCTCGAGGGCGATCAGCGCCTCCCGCACGGTCGGACGAGAAACCTGCAATTGTTCGGCGAGCTCGCGCTCGGTCGGCAGACGGCTGCCGACCGGAAACTCTCCCCCATCGATCAGCGCGCGAAGCTGATCGGCGACCTGACGGTAGAGACGTCGTGCTTCCACCGCTTCTAGAGGCACCGCGTTTTCTCCCCGGGGGCGGTCTATCTTTGGCCAATTGGCCTGACCAATTGTCCAAAACACTGGCGGAACTCCGTGACCGAGTCAAGCCGGAGCGGTGACTTCCCTCGGGAGGACCGGGCAGCGATCAAGGTCCCGCCAATAACTCGCTGCATGGACGAGGTCCGGCGCGCGTAAGAGAAGCCGTCTTTGCAGATGCGGGACTTCGCCAGCAACGGCGCGCTGCAGACATCCCGCACGCGCCCATTGCGCCTGGCCGGTTGACGCCGCCGAAGGTTCGAACGCTTGGCTGCCCGTGTCCAAACCCGAGCCCACATCCTGGCTCGAACCATCCCACAGCGCGGCACACGGCGGATTTTTGAAAAACAGAACCGTGACCCTGAGAGGCTGATGTCGAAACAAGAACTGGCTGGGGCGGGAGGGATCGAACCTCCGAATGGCGGAATCAAAATCAGCGCGGTCCGTTATACAAATCAACGCGCATTCTGAAACACGGAGGGAATTCGACCCTAGGAATTCCAATAGGTTACACCGCAATTCAGAACGCGAACCGGCCCTGGGGGCTGCCAAGTCGATCTCGAACCACTTCCCGGGTGCGGGCGCGCGGGAAAGCGTCATGATAAGATGAATGGCTTATGAACCATCATTAGTTACTCTTCGGCTTCAATCGCGAACGGAAGTCGCCCGCGGCCCCGTCCATCCGAGTATTTTGAACTCGGCTATCAGCTTGGCCAGTTGCCGGCGGCTGCAGAGTATGATGGCCAGTTCTATAGGCGCCTAGCGAGTCCAGGGCGTTATCGAATCTGGGGGATTGGGGTTTACTATCAGCGCGCCAATCGAACTCCGGGCTGGTCGCCGTCGATGAATTGCACGCCTCCCGCCTCCAGGGCACGCCTGACGGCCGCCAAATTGTTGATTGACGGGATCCGCCGGCCCTTTTCGAAATCGCGAATGGTACTCTCACTCAAATTGGACCGAGCAGCCAATTCAGCCTGAGACCAGTCGAGCAGACCACGAGCAGCCCGAGATTGATCGGGAGTCATCAAACAGCCATTTCATGGAACACGATTTCCGTCTAACAGCCACGAAAAGCGTTGACATCCGCGATTATACACGCTAACCGTTTAGGATTGGCGGTTTCCGTTTACCTGGGCAAAAAAATGCGCGATCACGCCAGAAGCACTAGCTCGGAGCTTACTGCCTCAGCCGATCCAGACGCTCCCTTAGTCAAGCTTGAGAGCCAATTCTTGGCATTGGTAGATGAACTAGACGGAGACGTTGGAAATCTCGCCGATGACGACGAGTACCTAACGATAACGGATGAAGCCGTGTTGGCCCGGCTCGATCCCGTCGAGCGAGCGATCATGGAGACCCCCGCCTATACTATGACGGGCTTGAGTGTGAAGGCGCGCCATTTGGCCTACATTCTATCGGAGTACTGGGAGGCCCCAATCGGTCAACTCGCCTGGGAGGGACGAGCGGTGCGTCTACTCGTCGAAGCGATATGCAACGTCGCAAACGCGCCGTTGCGCATCCGAGAACCCTAGGTTGGAAAATAGACCTACGTTTGACCGAGCCGAGGGCTGGGCTTCCCTAGGGAAGCAGAAAAATCGAACAAAATCAGATGATTAGGAATCCGTTTGGGGAGAACCATCGTCATTGTTCTGCAATGCTTTTTAAGAGCGTGGCCCAAATGATCGACCGAGTACAGTCGTAGACGAGAGGGTATCGGTTACGAATGAGGGAGTTGAAACAGCTTTCAGCCGATCACTCGCAGCCCGCGGTGAAATCCAGAAGCCACGAAAATCATAACAAAATCAAATGATTATGATTTTCGACTTCCGATCTGCCATTGTTGGCGCTCGGCGATGTTTTGCGTCCAAAGTGCGCCCAAGAGAGGCGACGAAGGCTCATGGCCCGCGTCACGCAGGTCGGGCTCTAAATGCGTTTCCCCCCGATCCGACTAACCAGAGTGTAGCCCGATCGACTTGATGACAGGACTCAAGCTTGCAGACGTGGCTTCGACAACACGTTGGAACCTGTCTGGGCTCGACTGGCTGTCCGGCTCCAAACCTTGGGACCGGTAGGCCTCCTGCAGAGGCGGGTCCGCCAGGACGGCGCGCGTCGCCAGCGCGAGCCGGTCGACTATCGAATCCGGGGTGAGCCTGGGTGCAAACAAGCCGAACCATCCCTCATAGCGCAGGTCCGGCATGCCGGATTCGACTGCGGTCGGTATCTCCTGGGCCGCGCTGAGCCGCGCGTCGGTGGTGACCGCGAGCAGTCGAATCTTGCCGGCCCGGCTCAGTTGCTGCAATTGAATCGACATGACGGCGATCAACACTGGGATCTGACCGCTGACGAGGTCATTCGTTGCCGGCGCAGCGCCGCGATAGGGTATGTGGACAATGTCGAGCCCGCCTGCCTGCTGCTTGAACATTTCGCCGACGAGGTGATTGCCAGTGCCGACACCGGGCGTGCCATAAGACAGCCTGCCGGGATGGACCTTGGCATACGCGATCAGGGTTTGCAGGTCCTGCGCCGGCACCGAAGGATGAACCGCGAAGACGAGCGCGCTTGAGACGAGCCGGTAGATGGCGCGGAAGTCGCCCGGGGAATAGGCCGGCCGTTCAGCCAAGGGAATGATCACCTGCGTGCTGCCGTTGCCCAGCAGAAGCGAATAGCCGTCGGGCTTTTCGCCCGCAACGGCCGCAGCGCCGATCGCCCCGCCCGCCCCACCTATGTTCTCGGCGAAAACCGGACCAAGCTGCGCCGCCATGCGATCGACCCAGGGGCGCCCGATCTGATCACCCGATCCTCCCGCCGCATAGGGAATGACCAGCCGAATAGGTCTCGTTGGATAATCAGCAGCTATTCCGTTGCGCGTGACCGCCGCGAGCGCGCCTGCACAAGCGGCGGAACCGATCAATCGTCGGCGCGATACCCAGAGCATGTTTAGTTCCGTAAGTCCTCAGGCACGCAAGGGAGCAACCTGCGGGAACAGTCAAGGGGCAACCCCATGAATCGGATCACTCCTGCCTGCGTCCATAGCCGACCAGCAGTTTAGCGATTGGTTCCAGCATTCGCTTGAGCCATGCGTTCGAATATGCGCTCAGCACGAGGCACGGGAACCCAGTTGCGTACCGGGCTCCTGCCGCTTCCGCCAGTTTACTCCACGCCTCGATCTGGTACAGAAAAACCATACAGTTTCCCTCCCGAGGGGACGATGGCGCGTGCCAGACAACGACAATCAGGACGCGGGCAATCAGGACGCAGGCATTTCATTTGGGCCATTTCGCCTATTCCCCAAGTCCAGGCTGCTGGAGAAGGATGGCGCGGCGCTTCATATCGGCGGTCGCGCCCTCGATATCCTCATCGTCCTTGCCAAGAAGCCCGGTGAGGTCGTCGACAAGCGTGAGCTGGTCCAGCGCATCTGGGGCGACGTTCATGTCGATGAAGGCAGCCTTCGCTTCCACATCGCCGCCTTGCGCAAGGTGCTCGGCGACGCCGGCAAGTCGGCCCGCTATGTCGTGAACGTCCCCGGACGGGGCTACTGCTTTGCCGCTCCGCTCGCCCAGGCGGCGCCTTCGGCCCCGCCAGCCCTCATCGAAGCCGCGGCGCCTCGCGCACCGCTGCCTCCATTGCTCGCAAAGATGATCGGGCGGGAGGAGGTCGTTGAAAAGATCTCAAGCGGGCTCTCGCAGCACCGCTTCATCACCGTGGTCGGCCCGGGTGGCATCGGCAAGACCGCCGTCGCGGTTACCGTCGCGCATCGCCGCTCGACTGATTTCGCCGGGCAGGTGTTCTTCGTGGACTTCGGACCGCTACGGGATCCCAGGCTTGTCGCAACCGCCATCGCGTCCGCGGTGGGGCTGGCCGTCAACGTGGACGATCCGCTCCCGGCGCTGCTGGCAAATCTGCAGGACAAGCGGACGCTGCTGATCTTCGACAGCTGCGAGCATGTGCTGGAGACCCTGGCGCCGCTCGCGGAACGCCTTGTCCGCGACGTGCCGCAGCTGCGCGTTCTTGCGACCAGCCGGGAGTCATTCCGCAGCGAGGGCGAACGGATCTTTCGACTGTTCCCGTTGGCTTGTCCGCCCCAGCGCGACGATCTCGGCGTCGCGGAGATCCTCGCCTACCCCGCGGCACAATTGTTCGTCGAACGCATCGCCCAGGGGTCCGGGCCATTCGAGCTCAGCACGGAAGACGCGCCGTTCGTCGCGGACATCTGCCGCCGCCTCGACGGCATCGCGCTTGCGATCGAGCTGGCGGCCGGGCGCGTCAACGCATACGGCATCGCCGGCACGGCGTCGCTGCTCGACAGCCGCTTCTCGTTGCAATGGCGCGGCCGGCGCACGGCCATTCCGCGACACCAGACGCTGAGCGCCGCGCTCGACTGGAGCTACGATCTGCTGTCGGACTTAGAACGCACTGTCCTGCGTCGATTGTCCATATTCGTCGGACCGTTCACACCGGAGGCGGCGACAGCGATCGCGTCCGGCGACGGGCTCAGCGCGGCCGAAACGAACGAGGCGATCGACAACCTAGTCACCAAATCGCTGATCGTCCCGTCCGGCGCGCGGATGCTGCGCTACCGTCTGCTGGACACGACACGAACATACGCGCTTGGAAAGCTCGCCGAGTCAGGAAAACAACGGCGTCTTGCGCAGCGCCACGCGGAGTACTTCCGCGATGTGCTCAATCGCGCCGAAACCGAGACATCGGCGCCGCTACACGCATGGTTGAGCACGTATGGCGGCAAGCTGGACAATGTTCGCGCGGCGCTGGACTGGGCCTTCTCCGCCGACGGCGACGCTGAGCTCGGCGTTGCGCTGACGGCAGCCGCCGTCACGCTGTGGGTCCGCCTGTCGCTGCTCGCCGAATGCCGCGAACGGACGCGGACCGCGCTTGCGGCGCTGGGCGACAATGCCGACGGAGCCGATCAGCTTCGCATGCAGCTGCTGGGCGCCCTCGGCTGGTCGCTGATGTATGGCGAAGGCCGCGCGCGCGAAGCCCGCCCGATCCTCCAGGAAACGCTCGAGCTCGCGGACCGGCTCGACGACAAGGATTTCCGGCTGCGGGCGTTGTGGGGATTGTGCATCGACCAGTTCAACAGCGGAGAGTTCGGCAAGGCGCGCGCGCTTGCCGATCGTTTCACCACCATAGCGGCGAGCTCTCCCGACAACACCGACCTGATGCTCGCCGACCGGCTTATGGCGGTCGCGCTGCATTATCTCGGCGACCAGACCGAGGCCCGGATCCGTATCGACCGGGTGAACGCCTGCCTGCATTTGCTGACCGAGAAGCCGAAGATCTTCCCGCTCGATCTCAGGGTATCGACGCAATACTTCCGGGCTCGCATCCTGTGGCTGCAGGGCCTGGCCGACCAGGCGCAGGAGCTTGCCGCACGCAACATCGAGGAAGGCCGAGCGAACGGCCACGCGCTGACCTTCTGCAGCGTGCTCGGACAAAGCGCTTGCCTCCTCGCCTTCTTCGCCGGCGACCATGATGCCGCGCAACGCCATGGCGCTGAGCTGCTCGGACACGCCGACCGCCACGGGATCCGACTCTGGGGTTTGTGGGCCCGCGCCTTCAACGCGATGATCGTGGCGAGGCGCGGGGACATCGGGACAGGCCTGCCGTTGCTGCGCGACGAGCTCGATCGCGCAGGCGATGCCCGCGTGCTGCCGCGCTTCCTTCCGCTGCTTGGCGAGCTGGCCGCATGCTTTGGAGAGGCCGGCCAGGTCGATCGCGGCCTCGCCGCCATCGAGGACGTCCTGAAGCGCTGCGACGACCGGCAGGAGCGGTGGTATCTGCCGGAGTTGATCCGCATCAAGGGCGAACTGATGCTCAAGGACGCGGAGCAATCGGCCGGCGCCGAGAATTGCTTTCGCAAGGCGATGGCTATCGCAGCCGGATACGGCGCCCGCTTCTGGGAACTGAGATGCGCGATCAGCATCGCGCACCTCCAAATGCTTCAGGGCCGCAACGCGGAGGCGGCGGAGGTTCTCGAGACGATCTGCGGACAGCTGACCGAGGGGGCAGACACCTCCGACATGCGCATGGCCCGCGGCCTGATCACGCAGCTTCGGGCCCGCGCCTCGGCAGCTTCCAGCCCGGGCGGATGAAGTGACAGGTGTAGCCGTCCGGATAACGCTCGAGATAGTCCTGATGCTCGGGCTCGGCCTCCCAGAATTCGCCAGCGGGCGCGACTTCGGTGACGACTTTGCCGGGCCAGAGGTGCGAGGCCTCGACATCGGCAATCGTGTCCACGGCGACCCGCTTCTGCTCGTCCGTCGTGTAGAAGATGGCCGAACGGTAGCTCGAGCCTCGATCATTGCCCTGACGATCGCGCGTCGTCGGATCATGAATCTGGAAGAAGAACTCCAGCATCGTCCGGTAGCTCGTCTGCGCGGCATCGAAGATGATCTCGATCGCCTCGGCATGACCTTCGTGATTGCGGTAGGTGGCGTTCTTAACCTCTCCACCGGTGTAGCCGACCCGGGTCGAGATCACGCCCGCCTGCTTGCGGATGAGATCCTGCATGCCCCAGAAGCAGCCTCCGGCAAGCACTGCGCGCTCTGTCGTCATGTGATGTGATCCAAGGGCTCGAGATGGCGTTTTAGCTAGCATCGTGAAGACCAAGTCTCGGGCTTTGACAAGCCAATGGCAAGCGAAAGCAGTTCGCTCGGACTGCCTCGCGGGCGGACGACGCGAGAGCCGGGCTCGACGGGGCGGCCGACCATGGCGGCCGACGGCGCGCCCCCGGCGGAATCGCGGATGCGGTTAGGCCATAGCGCGCTCCCTACCGCGTTCGCCTAGATCAGCTTGGCGTCGAGCGTGATCGCAGCGTTGAGCACCTTCGACACAGGGCAATTCTTCTCGGCCTCGCCAGCAATATGGGCGAAGCCGGCATCGTCGAGGTTCGACACCTTGGCGCGCAAGGTGAGCGCCGATTTGCTGATCTTGAACCCCTTGCCTTCCGGCTCGAGCGTGACGGCCGCCTCGGTGGAAAGCTCGGTCGGCGTGAAGCCTGCCAGCTGCAGCCCGAAGGCCAGCGCCATCGTGAAGCAGCCCGCGTGTGCCGCCGCGATCAGCTCTTCCGGATTAGTGCCCTTCTCGTTCTCAAACCGAGTCTTGAACGAATAGGGCGCCTCAGCGAGCACCCCGGATTCGCTGGAGAGGTGCCCACCGCCGTCCCGGCCTGTACCCTGCCAAACTGCCGTTGCCTTGCGGATCATGATGTTTCTCCTTGCTGGTGGTGGTTCCGTTCACGCCTTGAGCGAATGGGGGTCGATGGGCATCTTGCGCAGCCGCTTGCCGGTGGCGGCAAACACGGCGTTGGCGATGGCGGGAACGATGCCGGACGTGCCGGCCTCGCCCATTCCGCCCGGCGGCTCCGCACTCTTGACGAGGTGGACCTCGACGGCCGGCGCCTCGTTGATGCGCAGCACCTGGTAGTTGTCGAAATTGGCCTGCTGCACACGGCCGTTCTTGAGCGTGATCTCGCCATAGAGCGCTGCGGTGACGCCGAACATCACGCCGCTCTGCAGCTGCGCCTGAACCGTGTCGGGATTGACCACGGTGCCGCAATCCATCGCGCAGACGACGCGATGGACCCGGACCGAACCATCCCTCGTGATCTCGACCTCGGCAACCTGCGCCAGGAGGCTTCCAAAGACGTTCTGCAGGGCAATCCCGCGCCCCCAGCCCTTCGGCAAGGTAGCGCCCCACCCAGCCTTTTCAGCGGCGAGATCGAGTACGGCCTTGGCCCGCGGATTATGATGCAGCAGCGCGCGGCGATAGGCCACCGGATCCTGCTTGGCAGCCGCCGCCAGCTCATCGATGAAGCTCTCAGTGACGAAGACGTTGTGCGAGGGGCCAACGCTGCGCCAGAACGCCGTCGGGATTCCCGGCGGCTCGACGCGCACATACTCGACGTGTAAATTCGGAAGCGCATAGACTAGGTCGATCGCGCCTTCCGTCGTATCCGGATCGAGACCGTTGTTGAAGGCGGGCGGAAGATAGCGCGCGATCACCGACGAGCCGGCGAAGCGATTGGTCCAGGCAACAGGCCTTCCAGCCTCGTCCAGGCCCGCCTCGATGCGATCCACCCAATAAGGCCGGTACATGTCGTGCTGGATGTCCTCCTCGCGTGTCCACACCACCTTCACGGGACCGTCGATCTGCCTGGCGATCTGAACCGCGCGAACCGCGCCATCCGCTTCCAGGCGACGCCCGAAGCCGCCGCCAATGAGATGATTGTGGACGATCACCTTCTCGATCGGCAGCCCGGCGGCCTTCGCCGCCAACGCCTGGACTCGTGCGATCGCCTGGGTGCCCAGCCATATCTCGCATTCGCCGCCGCGGACATGCACGGTGCAGTTCATCGGCTCCATCGCGGCATGTGCGAGGAACGGGACGTGATAGTTCGCTGCAATCCGCGTCACCGCATTCGCCATTGCCTGTCCGGCGTCACCGATGTTCTGCGCAACCGGACCAGCTCTGAGGATGGCCTGCTCGAGCTCGCGCGCGACGTCCTCGGTTGCCAAGGCAGCATTGGCACCCTCGTCCCATTCGATCCTGAGCGCCTCCAGCCCCTTCTTCGCGGCGCCCATGTGATCGGCGACGACCGCGACCGCATCGTCGAGCCGAACGATCTGGCGCACGCCATTGAGCAGCTTGGCGGCGCTGTCGTCCACGCTCTTCACGCGGCCGCCAAACACGGGCGATTGCGCCAGCGTCGCGATCTTCACTCCCGTCGGCCGGGCATCGATGCCGTAGACCACGGAGCCATTGACCTTGCCCGCCGCGTCGAGCCGCTTGGCTGGCGTTCCGATCAGCTTGAACTCCGCGGGACTTTTCAGCACGACATTCGTCGGAAGCTGCAGACGCGCCGCATCCGCGACGAGCGCGCCATACGACAGGCGCCGCCCGCTGGGGCCATGAATGACCTCGCCCGCTTCGGCATGACAGGACTTGGCCTCAAGGCCCCACCGCGTCGCGGCCGCCTCGATCAGCATCAGGCGCGCGGCGGCGCCGGCTTCACGCAACGGCTTCCAGGCACCTCGAATGGCGTTCGAATTGCCGGTTGCCTGAACGCCGAGCAGCGGATTGACGTAGAGCTTCTCGTTCGGCGGCGCATGCTCGAGCCTGACCTGCTTCAGATCGACCTCGAGCTCCTCGGCGATCAGCATCGGAATCGAGGTATAGGTGCCCTGCCCCATTTCGACATAGGGCATGGTCAGCACGACCTCGCTGTCATGGCCGATTCGGATGAAGGCGTTGGGCACGAAACCTTCGGCACCCGCAGCGCTGCCCTCTTCGACCGGCAAGGTGAGGCCGATCACGAGGCTTCCACCGGTCATCGCGGCCGAGACGAGAAAGCCCCGGCGGGAAAGGCGCGTGTCGGACGAATGGGACGTCGTGCGATCGAAGATCATGGTCAGCCCTCCTTCACGCGCGTTTGCGCGGCGACCTTGATCGCCTCGCGGATACGGACATAGGTGCCGCAACGGCAGATGTTGCCGCTCATGGCATCGTCGATATCAGCATCCGTCGGATGCGGGTTGGTTGCGAGCAGCGCCGTCGCCGACATGATCTGGCCGGACTGGCAGTAGCCGCATTGGGCGACCTCGCGGTCGAGCCAGGCTTTCTGGATCAGCTCGCCCGCCGACGTCGCGCCGATCGCCTCGATCGTCGTCACTTTGGAGTCGCCGATGCTGTCGATAGCCGTGATGCACGAGCGAATGGCTGAGCCGTCGAGGTGGACGGTGCACGCGCCGCAAAGCGCCTGGCCGCAGCCAAACTTGGTGCCGGTCATGCCGAGCACGTCGCGCAGCACCCAGAGCAGCGGTGTATCGCCGTCGACGTCTACGCTGCGCGGTGTTCCATTGATGTTGATCGTAAAGCCCATGATCAGGTTCCTTGTCCTGGACTGGCCGGCACGACGTGCGGTCGCGCCGGGGTTCTTGTCGGCACCGGCGCTCCGCGCCCGGTAGTCGACGGCCACCGCATTAATCTCAGTCGCCGATCTGCCCGACGTGGAAGCCGAGCCGGCTCTCCACGTCGCCGGCGCGATGGAAGCCGCGCGCCATGAGCGCCTCGATCCTGTTCCGGCTTGCCGGACGGCCGAGCGAGGCCAGGAACGCGTCCCACTCCGGCTTGATCTCGACGTCCGGCGGCAGGCTTGCGACATCGACGAGACGTTTGGTCTCGGCGATCGCGTCCTTGTCGAAGGATGCGATCCGCATGGCGAGCGCCTCAACGAAGCCGTCGAGCTCAGCGTCCGGCAGCGACCGGTTGACGTAGCCATAGCGTTCGGCGAGATCGCCATGGATGTCGTCAGCGCCGAGCAACACCTCGAGTGCGCGGCCGCGACCTATCAGGCGCGGCAGCCGCGCCATCGGCCCGCCGCCGGGCACGAGGCCCGCACCGACCTCCCATTGCGACAGGATGGCTTTCTCTCGGCTGGCGAAGCGCATGTCGCTCGCGAGCGCGAGCTCGCTGCCGACACCAGTCGCGCGTCCCCGGATCGCGGCGATGGACACGACCGGCGCGCGGCTGAGGCGCACCAGCATGTCCGGAAGGGCCTGAAGACCCGTCGGACCTGGCGGAACCTGCAGAGAGTCCTCGAGCGGTGCGAGGAAATCGTAGTGAGTGATGAAGAAGCCATCGACGGCGCTGTCGAACACCACGACCTTGAGCTGCGGTTCGGTCTCGATCGCGGTGATGATGTCGCTGAGCAGCGGAAGGTGTCTCGGGCCGAAGATGTTCACCGGAGGCATGTCGAACGTGACACGCCAATAGGACGGCAGCCGGCGCTCCAGCCTGATTTCCCCGGTCGTGAAGCTGGGTTCTGGGCGATTCACGATTTTCACTCCTGATCTGATGCTGAATAGGGAGGTCGCGCGTTGGTGCGCGCCCTCGTTTCTCAGATTGACTGGCGTAGCGGACGGAATGCCGTGCGCATTTCCGCGCAGAACAGCGCCGGCTGCTCCCAGGCGGCGAAGTGCCCGCCCTTGTCGAGGCGGTTGTAGTGGATGAGCTTGGGATAGGCCTTCTCGGTCCAGCTGCGCGGCGCCGCATAGATCTCGTCCGGGAAGACGCTGACGGCCACCGGGATCTTGACGTGCTTGGGTTCGAAGAAGACCAGCTTGTTCTCCCAATATAGGCGCGCCGACGACACGGCCGTATTGGTCAGCCAATAGAGGGTGATGTTGTCGATGACGTCGTCCCGCGACAGGCCTTCGGTCTTCCCATCGAACACCCGCGCGATCATGGCTGCGCTGCGCGCGTCATGATCGAGCATCCAGGACGCAAGGCCTGCCGGCGAGTCCACGAGGCCATAGAGCGTCTGCGGCCGGTTGGACATCTCGATCGCATAGCCGAGGCCGTGCTTGTAGAACTCGTCGAGCTGGTCGTAGGCATGGTTCTCTTCGGCGGAGAGGCCGGATGGTCGTGACCCGCCCGGCTGCAGCGCCTTGGCGATGTCATCGGGAACCGTTGCGGGCATGTTGGTGTGGATGCCGAGTAACTCGGGCGGCGCCAGCAGTGCCATCTGCTCGGTCACAGCATTGCCCCAGTCCCCGCCCTGGGCCACATAGCGCGTGTATCCGAGCCGCTTCATCAGCACGATCCATGCACGCGCGACGCGCTGCGGGTCCCAGCCCAGCGTCTTCGGCTTGCCGGAAAAGCCGTGGCCCGGAAGCGACGGGATCACCAGATCGAACGCCTCGGATGTGCTTGCGCCGTGCGCCGTGGGATCGGTCAGCGGGCCGACGATCTTCATTTGCTCGATGACCGAGCCCGGCCAGCCATGCGTGACGATCATCGGCAGCGCATTCTCGTGCTTGGCGCGCACATGAATGAAATGGATGTCGACGCCGTCGATCTCGGTGACGAACTGCGGCAGGGCATTCAGCCGTGCTTCCACCCTGCGCCAGTCGTAGCCGGTCTCCCAATAGCGCACGAGCTGCTGAACGGTCGCCAATTGCACACCCTGCGACTGGTCGGTGACGATCTCGCGATCCGGCCACCGCGTGGCCGCAAGGCGGCGGCGCAGGTCGAGGAGATCTTCTTCGGAGACGTCGACCCGGAATGGGCGGATCGCGTGACTCGCCGCCGCCCGCGCTTGGTCGAACGGCGGCAGGCTTGCCATGCCGGCGGCAATCGCCCCCATCGCGGCATGACCCAGCAGCTGGCGGCGGTCGGGATTCAGGACATCGGCGCGCATTTGTGTCGACATTGTCAATCTCCTTGACTTGGCTGGCGACGTTGACCGCGGTGGAAGTAGTGGACCGATCGGTTCGTGCTGCAAACAAGTGGCGCAAGCGCCGGCAATTTGCTCGTTATGGATTGTTAGAACGCGTTAACCGTTGCGAGACGCGCGATGCGCACGTCCAGCCGTAGATCGCGTGCGCAAACTCGCGACGCTGCGACACACGAAACTGTCGAGGCGACGCTGCGCCATCAGGATGATTGATCTCATCGCCGCGCGTCAGGACGGCAAGGGCTCGCCGGACTGCTCACGCACGATGTAGGCGGCGTACCAGTCCGCCCAATGATCATCGTGCCCTCCGCCACGTTTCTCGTGTTCGCCATGCGCTGACGCCGCGCGCCGTAGCGCTGCGGCAAGTTCAAACAACGACGTGAAACACGTGCCGGCAGGCTCCACACGTCCAGGAAGTCTTTCGGTCACCTCCTGCAAGAGCCAGCCATTGCCGTCTGGATCACTGAAGGAGGCGAACGAACGATAGCTGCGGCGCTCGGGGTCCACACCGTCGACGCGACGGCTGCCGAAGAGGTATGGCTCATCAGGTCCGGTGAAATTGCCGCCAGCGTCGTGAAATGGCTCACTGACTTTGACACCGCGGCCGAGCAGCTCCTTGCGGGCGGCTGCGAGATCCGAGACGATGAGGTACAAGCCTTGCGCCGAACCGGGCGCCGCTGACGTCACGTTCGTGCCGAAGATCACCGCGCAGGCCGAGCCTGGCGGGGTGAACTGGACCACGCGATAGTCGGGGCCGGACGCAAAATCGGCGTCCAGTCTCCAGCCCAGCCCCGCGTAGAAGGACTTGGCGAGATCGACGTCGGAGACGGGGATGACGATGACCTCGAGCTTCAGATCAACTCCGCGCGACGTCGAGGGCTTCACGCTGGCTTGCCGGCTCATCTCGGTCGTGGTCATGGCGGCCTCTCTGGTTGTTGTGGTTCCAATTCACAATCGCACGACAACCGTCGCGCAATCCGGGACGTCTTGCGCGTTATGGCTTGTTAGAGAGCGTTAGCTGTTGCGAGCAGCTTTGGAAGGCCTGTCCCGACCGCGGCACATCTGGCGCCGACGCGGGTTCCGGCCTAAAGTTCAAACCAGTTCCAAAAGCGCGAAGAAGGGCCACGCAACAATGCTGCCGCCGGCGCAGAGGCAGGACACGATTTCGTTCGGTTCGTTTGAACTGATCGTCAGCGAGAGGCAGCTGACCAGACACGGAGTCCGGCTGGAACTCGGGGCGCGGGCCTTTGAGATCTTGGTGACGCTGCTGTCGCGTCCCAACGAGATCATCGATAAGGCCGAGCTGATAGCAAAGGTCTGGCCCGGCATCGCGGTCGAAGAGGGAAGCCTGCGCGTTCACGTCGCGGCCCTGCGCAAGGTGCTCGGCGACGGAAAGAACGGCGCGCGCTACATCTCGACGACACCCGGGCGAGGCTACAGCTTTGTCGCAGCGGTCGCGCGGACGCCCCGTCCGGCTAGCAAACAGCCTCACGCCCTCTCCGACGGTTCGCCGGCGTTTGTTCAGTACGATCTGCCCAACCGGCTGAGCACGATGGTCGATCGCGAGGAGGACGTCGAAAGGCTGTCGAGCCAGCTCTACGCCAAGCGGTTTGTGACCATCATAGGCTCTGGCGGCATTGGCAAGACCACCGTCGCGTTGGCAACTGCTCATCAACTCCGCGCCGCCTTCAACGGCGCAGTCCTCTTCGTCGATCTGGGAATGCTGAGCGATCCCAATCTCGTCGCCACCAGCGTCGCCTCCACGCTCGGCATGGCCGTACAAAGCCAGAACGTCATGTCCAGCCTGGTTGCCCATCTCAAGGACAAGTCTCTTCTGCTCGTTCTCGATACCTGCGAGCACCTGATCGCAGCGGTCGCAATGCTCGCTGCGGCGATCTTCAACAATGCGCCGCAGGTCCACATTCTCGCAACCAGCCGTGAAGCGCTCCGCGTCGAGGGCGAGCATGTCTACCGGCTGGACCCGCTTGCCTTTCCTGTCGACGACCGGGAAATCCTGTCGGCCGACACGTTCCGGACGTTTCCGGCCACCCGGCTGTTCGTCGAACGCGCGGCGGCCAGCGGCGCTGATCTGACGTTGAACGATTCCGATGCTGCCATCATCGCACGCATCTGCCGCAAGCTCGAAGGGGTCGCGCTTGCGATCGAGCTCGCCGCACGCCGCGTCGATGTCTACGGCTTGAACGCGACGGAGGCCCTTCTCGATGAGCAGCTGTCGCAAGTGTGGTCGGGCCCCCGTACGGCGCCACGACGGCAGCGGACGCTCCAGGCGACACTCGACTGGAGCTACGGCCTGCTCTCCGAAAACGAGCGTATGGTGCTTCGCCGGCTTGCAATCTTCGTTGGGCACTTCACGCTAGACGCCGCACTGGCCGTCGCGACCGGCGACGGACTCGATCAGGCCGACGTGTTCGCGGCGATCGACGGCCTCGTCGCCAAATCGATGGTTGCGACCCGTCCGCTCGGCGCCGTCATGCGATATCGCCTGCTTGACACCACGCGCACCTACGCGCTCGACCGGGCGGCCGACGACCCCGAGGCCTCGGAGCTGGCGGTTCGCCATGCCTGCTATCATAGGGACTGGCTCAAGCGAGCCGGCTCCGAATGGTCCAGCCTCATGTCTGGGGCAGAACGGGCTCCTTATCTTGCCGCCGTCAGCAATGTTCGCTCCGCGCTGGAATGGTGCTTCGGGCCGAACGGCGACCGGCGAACCGGCGTCGAACTCGCGGCCGCCGCCGTGCCGGTCCTGCTGGCCATGTCATTGCTGCCTGAGTGCCATCATTGGACGACACGGGCCTTGGCCGCCGGCCAGGCGGCCAGCCGATCGGAGCAGATGCATCTGCAGGCTGGCCTCGGCATTTCGTCCATGCATCTTTACGGGGAGAACGAGCACGCACATGCTGCCCTGAACCGTAGCCTAGCGATCGCGCAGGAAGAGCATGACGGCCCCAATGAAGCAGGTCTACTCGGCATGCTCCACATGTTCCACTTCCGGGGCGGCAACTTCAACGTTGCGCTATCCTTTGCGCGGCGGTGCCGCACGGTTGCCGAAGATGTCGACGACCCGGCAGCCCTTGCGCTCGCACATTCCATCCTGGGCCGATCCCTGCTGATGATGGGAGACCTGAGTGGCGCGCGCGAAGAACTCGAAGAGCTGTTCAAGAACTGGTCGCCGTCCCAACAGAGCAGCACCATCTATCTTGTCCATGACAGGCATTACCGGGCCGGCATCGCCTTAGCCCGCACGCTGTGGCTACAGGGCCATCCGGCCCAGGCCGAGCAACGCGTCCATGAGTTCGTCGATGGGGCGCGGCAGATGGATCATCCGGCCTCTGTGACCGTCCTGCTCGCGTGGTCCGCATCGATCTTCCTGTGGACCGGAGACCTGCGCAATGCCGAACGGCACATCGATGCCTCGATCACCATGGCCGAGTCGAACTCGCTCGGTCCGCTCGCAGCTGTCGGGCGTGCGCGCAAGGCGCAGCTTGCCATTCGGAAAGGCGACGCCGTGGAGGGCGTTGCGAGCCTGCGTGCATCCCTCGCAGTTATCCACGCCGTGCGCTACGAGCTCATTACCACCGAGTTCGACATCTCGCTGGCACAAGGCCTCGCAGCGACAGGCCGAATCGACGCGGCGATCGCGCACCTCGATGAGACGATCCTGCGTGTTGGTCGTTCTGGCGACACCTGCTACAAGCCGGAATTGCTTCGGGTGAAGGCAGGATTGCTTCTGTCGATGGTCCAGCCGCGCGTTGAGGCGGGCCAAGCCTGTCTCGAGGAGTCCCTGGCGCTGAGTCACAGTCAGGGTGCGCGAGGCTGGGAATTGCGCGCAGCGCATGATCTTGCGGTGGTGTTGGCCGGCAAAGGTCAGCGGAGGGCCGCGCACCAGATGCTCCGGCCGGTGTTTGACAGGTTTGACGAGGGATTTGATACTGTCGATCTGCTTGCCGCAAAGCGGCTGCTCGCTGCTTTGTCGTGATGGAGTCCGAGGCAACCAGCCCCGCCGTCCGCAAAAATCCAGCACACCGACGTTAATCGGCGAGGGCTGACATCGCAATGGTCACGCGCGTGCCGTCTTGTCCGGTCTCGCCGTGCATCCGAGCCTGGATGCTTCGCGCCAGGCCTTCAAGAATGCGGCTCCCGGTGCCCTGAAGCGGGCCGGTCGCACCGATCCCGTTGTCGGTCACCGTACAGAGCCAGCAGCCGTCGCGCTGGAGCACGTCGATGCGGATCAGGGCATCATTCCTGGTCGGAAAGGCATGCTTGGCTGCATTGGTGATCAGCTCGGTCAGCATCAGAGCGAGCCGGTGACATTGTGATGCGGGCAGCATGCCGTCCTCAATGGCGGCTTCACAACGGATCCCCGCAGGCTCCAGAATTGCCTCGGACACTGCCCCGCAAAGTGCCTCGAAGAAAGTCGCAACGTTGACGGCCGGAAGACGCTCGTCATTCGACAAGAATTGATAGAGCCTGCCGAAGGCGACGAGGCGCCGCTCGAACCGGTCCACGGCAGCCGACACTTCGCCGGGCCTCGCCCGCGTCAGATCGCGGCGGACTGACGCACCGAGCAGCGTCAGCGTGTTCTTCATTCGGTGATGCGATTCCCGCAGCACCAAGTCCCAGTCGGCCTGGTCGCCGAAATTGGCGGCCAGACCAGATTGAATGATATCGTCGTTCGGACGAGTTCCAATGCCGGGCATCGCAGCCTCCCCGCTGATGATGGGCCTGGCGTCACAATGGCGGAGACCTGCGATATTTGCTCGTTAGACGTTGCAAGATTTTGTTATGCTTGTTGCAGCGACGGCGACGCCGTAGGCTGGGAAGGCTGCTGGACTGATGGTCCAGTTGGAAAAACAATACGCAAATGAACAAGACATTCGACGGACGAAAAGTGCGTGGCAGATAGTGACAACCAGGATTCGGCCGTCGCTTTCGGGCCATTCCGGCTGTTTCCGAAATCGCGGCTGCTGGAGAAGGACGGCGCCCCGCTTCACCTAGGCGGCCGCGCGCTCGACATTCTGGTCTGTCTTGCCGAACGGGCCGGTGAAGTCGTTGACAAGCGCGAGCTCGTCAAGCGGGTGTGGGCCAACGTGAATGTCGACGAGGGCAGCCTGCGGTTTCATATCGCCGCTCTGCGCAAGGCGCTTGGGGCGGGCAATGAAGGCTCCCGCTACGTCGTCAACGTGCCTGGACGCGGCTATTGCTTAGCTGTGCCACTGTCGCGGCTTGCGCTCCCGGAGGGACCGAGCGAGATGGCCTCGTCGCTCCGCCTTCTTCCGGCGCCCCTCGCCAGGATGATTGGGCGGGACGATGCGGTTGAAAAGATCACGTCCGAGCTCTCCCTTCATCGGTTCGTCACAATCGTCGGTCCGGGCGGCATCGGCAAGACCTCGGTCGCTCTGGCCGTCGCGCATCGCCAGCTTGCTGCATTCGATGGCCAAGTCAGCTTCGTCGATTTCGGCGCGGTGAGTGATGCGAGCCTGGTGGCCGGCAGCATCGTCAGCGCGCTTGGCCTGACCGTCAATTCCGAGGATCCGATACCGGGACTGGTGATGTTCCTGCGCAGCCGGCCAATGCTGCTGGTGTTCGACAGCTGCGAGCACCTCCTCGACGAGCTCGCGCCATTGACCGAGCGCTTGGTTCGCGAGGCACCGAACCTGCACGTCATGGCAACGAGCCGGGAATCCCTCCGATCGGAGGGCGAGCGCGTCTATCGGCTGTTCCCGCTGGATTGTCCGCCTGAACGAGACGGACTTGGCGTCGCCGATATTCTCGCCTATCCCGCGAGCCAGCTCTTTGTCGAGCGAATTGCCGAGAGCCTTAGCGAATTCGAGCTGAGCCATGACGATGCGCCTCTCGTTGCCGAGATATGCCGGCGTCTCGACGGCATTGCCCTGGCGATCGAACTCGCCGCGGGTCGGGTCAACGCCTACGGAATTGCCGGAACAGCCGAGCTTCTCGACAGCCGCTTCTCGCTGTCGTGGCGCGGGCGACGCACCGCGATCCCCCGGCATCAGACACTGAGCGCGGCGCTCGGCTGGAGCTACGACCTGTTGCCGGCGAGCGAAAGCGCCATGCTGCGCGGCATGTCGGTATTCGTCGGCCCGTTCACGCTCGAGGCCGCGCTTGCCGTCGCATCATGCCAGGGCATCAGCGAGCCGGAGGCGATGGAGGCGATTTCGAACCTGCTCTCCAAATCCCTGATCGCGACCTCTCCTGCCCAGCGGACGCTCCGCTATCGACTGCTCGATACCACCCGCGCCTTCGTGGCGGAAAAGCTCGTGGAGAGCGGGGAAGCGCCGCGGGTCGCACGCGCTCACGCCGAGTATTTCCGCAGCTTCCTGCGCGATATCTCCCTGAAGTCGAACGGCTTGCAGAGCGCAGGTGGATTTCTGCCCTACGCAGATCACCTGTCCAACGTGCGGGCCGCGCTGGCCTGGAGCTTCTCAGAGGAAGGTGACCGCGTCATCGGTATCGATCTGGCCGCTTCGGCGGCGCAGTTCTTTCTCGAGCTGACGCTGCTGACGGAATGCTACCGTTGGACTCAGCAGGCGCTCGCGTCGCACGCCACGACCTCTGCCGACGCGCGGCTGGAGATGACGCTGCAGGCCGCGCTCGGCGTCTCCGTGATGTTCACGCAGGGCAATACCGAAGCGGTCCAGTCGGCCTTCGCACGAAGCCTGCAGCTCGCCAGGGAGCTCGACGACCTGCACTGGCAGCTATGGCTGTTGCGCGGATTGCACATCTACCTGACACGCGTCGGAGATTTTCACGGAGCGCTCCGAATCGGCGAGCAGGGCGAGAGCGTCGCAAGCAGACTGAACGACCCGACGAGCACGCTGAACGTCGAATGGATGCTTGGCGTGGCGCATCACCTGATCGGCAATCAGGACAAGGCCGTTCAGTTTTGTGAAAGCGCGATGGTTCACAACTCGAACGCGCAGCGCCTGAACATTGGGCATCTCGGCTATGACGACCGCATCGTCGCGCTGGTCGCGCTCGCGCGCGGCCTTTGGCTCACCGGCCGGCCGGATCGCGCCATTGAGGCGGCCCGCTACACGGTTCGCGAGGCCGAGCAGCTCGAACAGCCCCTGACGCTGGGCATTGCGCTGATCTGGACGATCTACGTGTTTCTGTGGGTCGGCGACTGCGCTAGCGCCCAGAGCATGATCGAGCGGCTGATCGACCATGCCGCGCGGCATTTCCTCGGCCCTTACCACGCGGTAGGCATTGGTCAGAAGGGACTGCTTCTCCTGCAGCGCGGCGACGTCGACGGCGGCATTGAGCACCTGCGCCGCAGCCAGGCCATCTTGTATGCGACGCGGCACCGGATCATGACCACCGTCTTCGCGACGGCGCTCGCGGAGGGTCTGGCGTCGCAAAACAGGCCCGAAGACGCTCTGGGCACGGTCGACGAGGCCATTGCCCAGATCGGCGACCACGGCGAGTCCTTCGACATGCCGGAGATGCTGCGGGTCCGGGCGGACATCCTCGCCCAATTGGGACGCGACGCGGAGGCCGAGACCTGCCTCGCGAGCTCACTCGCCCTGTCGCGCCGGCAATGCGCCCTCGCCTGGGAACTACGCGGAGCGATAAGCCTTGGCCGCATCTGGCAGCGGACCGGACGCGCCGGCGAGGCAAGCCGCATGTTGGCCCCGCTCGTGGCGCAATATCAGGAAGGGATCGCGAGCCGCGATCTGGTCCGAGCGCGAGATTTTCTCGGCGGCGTCGGTTGAACGCATCATCGTGAGCCATCGCCCGCGGCGAGCCCCTTGCAACTCCTAACAATTTCTAACACGCCAAGCTGTCCGCGCCCCGCCATGGTGAATCCGCTCGCAGGTGGATACGACAAGACATGGCTCTTCTTGACGATGTAATCGACGCGAATGGCGGCATCGCACGCTGGAACAGCCTGAGCCGGTTCACACTGCATCTTTCCGCTGCAGGGACGCTGTTCTCGAGCGCAGGACATGCCCGCGAATTCAAGGATGTCATTGCGGAGGGATCGACACGAACACAATCGGTCCGTTTCACCGGGATCACCGGCGGTGAGCGATCCGGCTCGTTCCAGCCGGACGCGATCACGATCGAAACCGTCGATGGCGAGGTCTTGCGGACCTGGTGCGCCCCCGAGCTCGTATTTGACACCGGCCCGCAGGTTCTCGCAGACGAACTGCATCTCATCTTCTTCTGCGGCGTCACGATTTGGAGCTATCTGACCACGCCCTTTCTTCTCGCCCGTCCCGACGTTGTTGTCGAGGAACTGCCATCGTGGAACGAAGGCGTCGAGACCTGGCGGCGCCTGCGCGCACAACTGCCGCCCAATCTCATCACCTTCGCGGGCGAGCAGATCTTTTACTTCGACGAGAATGCCCTGCAGCGCCGGACAGATCACGACCTTTTCGGCATGAAGGTCGCCCACTACTCCTGGGCCCATGAGAGCTTCGGAGGCGTCGTGGTGCCGACCCTTCGTCGCTCGCAGCCGCGTCAACCCGATGGAACCGTAAACGCCAAGCCAGTCCTGATCGACGTCGAGATCTTCGACGCGTCGTTCGAATAGCGGCCGCGAGACACGAGCTCAGGAGGCCTGCTCTCAACGTCTAACAGGACATAACGAGCCAACGGCCCGGCTTCGGTGCAAACTTGGTGCAAGCCGCGCTGCAAGGGTCCGCGATTTTTGGGCGGATGGATGGCCACAAGGAGTGACGTCTCCTTCTCCAGGACTTGCGCGAAACAACGAAGACAGGAGAATGCCATGTCTGACAAACTCGATCACGGTCGACGTCGCTTCTTTGGCAGCGCACTCATGACGCTCGCGGCGGCACAGCTTTCGCTCAGCACGACCGTCACTGCCGGGACCGGTGAGTCCGCCAAAGCCGGTATAACCGTCAAGCCGGGAAGCAATACATCATTTGCATCGCTGAAGCAGATCAACGCCGGTCTTCTCGACATCGGCTACGCCGAGGCTGGCCCGGCCGATGGACCGCCCGTCATTCTCCTGCACGGTTGGCCCTATGATATTTACAGCTTCGTTGATGTCGCGCCCATCCTTGCCTCGGCCGGTTATCGCGTGATCGTGCCCTATTTGCGGGGCTACGGCACGACGCGTTTCCTATCCGAGGCGACCCTCCGGAACGGACAGCCGTCGGCCATCGCGACCGACATCATCGCCCTGATGGATGCTCTCAAGATCGACAAGGCGACGGTCGCCGGCTTCGACTGGGGCGCGCGAACTGCCAACATCATGGCGGCGCTGTGGCCCGAGCGCTGCAAGGCCATGGTCTCAGTCAGCGGTTATCTCATCGGCAGCCAGCAAGCCGGGAAGATGCCGTTGCCACCGAAGGCGGAACTTCAGTGGTGGTATCAGTTCTATTTCGCGACCGAACGCGGCCGCGACGGCTATGACAGGTACCGGCGCGAGTTCTCGAAGCTGATCTGGCAGCTGGCCTCACCGCAGTGGCACTTCGATGATGCGACCTTCGAGCGCAGCGCAGCAGCCTTGGACAATCCGGATCACGTCGCGATCGTGATCCACAATTATCGTTGGCGCCTCGGCCTCGTCGAGGGCGAAGCGAAATACGATGACCACGAGCGGCGGCTGGCGCAAGCCCCCGTGATCGGCGTGCCCACGATCACCATGGAAGGCGACGCCAACGGCGCGCCTCATCCCGAGCCGTCCGCCTATGCGAAGATGTTCTCGGGGAAATACGCGCACCGCACCGTCAAGGGCGGCATCGGCCATAACCTGCCGCAGGAGGCTCCCAAGGCCTTTGCCGATGCGATCATCGACGTCGCCGCCGGTGTGTAACCGGCGCAAAAGGTTGGTGCGCGAGCAAAAGGGACAGGCGAAGCCATGCGCAGAACGATCGTGATTGCGATACTGGCCGTCACTATTCTCCTGGCGCTGATCCAGTTCGGTCCGCCGCTGTTGTTCGGATGAACGTAATTGACTCCGGAGAGAAGCTCATGGGACGCGTGCTTTCGGTGAATGTCGGCTTGCCACGCGACATCCCCTGGCAAGGCAAGACGGTCCACACCGGCATTTGGAAGGCGCCGGTGAGCGGACCGCGCAAGGTCCGCCGCCTCAACATCGATGGCGATGGACAGGGAGACCTGGCGGGCCACGGCGGCGAGCACCGGGCCGTGCTGGTGTATCAGCATGAGTCCTACCAATACTGGCAGGAGCAGCTGGGTCGCGCCGACTTCACTTACGGACAGTTCGGAGAGAACCTCACTATCGATGGCTTGCCGGACGCTGAGGTGTGCATTGGAGACCGCTACCGGATCGGAAGCGCTCTGTTCGAGGTGACGCAGCCTCGGGTGACGTGTTACCGGGTCGGCATCCGCATGAACGAGCCGGACATGGCCGCACTGCTGGTGAAGCACGGCAGGCCCGGCTTCTACCTTCGTGTTCTGGAGGAAGGGAACGTCGAAGCCGGTGACGAGATCGCACTGATTGCTTCGGGGCCCGAGCGCATGAGCGTATCCGAGATCGATGCGCTGCTTTATCTGCCCGGCCACCCCCGCGACGAATTGCAGCGCGCGCTGCGCATTCCGGCGCTGAGCATCGGCTGGCGCCGTTCCTTCGAGGCATTGCTCCTCCAGGAGGACGAGCGTGGTCCAGCATCGGGAAACGCCGGGCTGGGTCCGGCATCCGGCCCATCCCCGGCCTGGTCGGGGTTTCGGTCCTTCCGCGTGGACCGCAAAGTGTACGAAAGCGACAACGTGACCTCGCTGCTGCTCGCGCCCGCAGATGGTCGGCCTGTCGCCACCGCCCTTCCGGGACAGTTCGTGGTATTGCGCCTCGGAACGTCGCCCGAGACCGCACTCTCGCGCAGCTATTCGCTGTCGGGACAGCCGAGCGCCGCATTCTATCGCGTCAGCGTCAAGCGAGAGCCGCACGGTGCGGCCGGCACCTACATCGACAAGCACCTCCGTGCCGGCGACCTCGTGCAGGCAAGCGCAGCGCGCGGAAGTTTCACGCTGCGCCCGGGTGACGCGCCCGTCGTTCTCCTCAGTGCCGGAATTGGTGTGACGCCGGTGCTGGCTATGCTCCACGCGCTGTCGGCCGAAGCTTCGACACGAGACGTCTGGTGGTTGCACGGAACTCGAAACGGCCGCGAGCATGCGTTTGCTGCCGAGAGCCGGGAGTTGCTCGCGACGCTTGCGCATCATCACAGTTATATCTGCTACAGCGCGCCCGAAACCGGGGATCGCCTCAAATCGGATTTCGACGCCGAAGGACGGCTGACCACGCAGGCCCTCGCCGAGATCGGCATTCCCCGGGACGGCGACTTCTACATCTGCGGTCCGTCGACCTTCATGCGCGACTTGACGGCAGGCCTCGCGGCACTCGGCGTATCGCCGGAGCGCATTCACACCGAGCTGTTCGGCGCCGGCTCGTCGATTTCACCGGGCATTGCAGCATCGCCGCGCAACGCGCCGCACCTGCCGGCAGGACCGGCCGGCACCGGTCCCATGGTGTCGTTCGCCCGGAGCGGTCTCGATGTTCACTGGGACCCCCGCTTCAGGACGTTGCTGGAGCTCGCGGAGGCCTGTGACGTGCCTGTGCGGTGGTCATGTCGAGCCGGCGTGTGCCACACCTGCGAGACCGGACTGGTGGCCGGGGCGCTCGGCTATCAGCCGGCTCCCGTTGATGCACCGACGGAGGGGAACGTGCTGATCTGCTGCGCCCATCCCAAGGGGGACATCGTGCTCGATCTGTAGTGGCCGCGGCCCGGCCATGCGGCTCTCAATTCCGGGACGGTGATCTCCGGGTCCGGTCTGCGTTTCCTGCTGACGGCTCGCAGGTCCGGCCGATGGTCCGCGGCGGCTCCCAACTGTGTTGTAACGATCGATCGGTGGCCGGCCGGGGGCATGGGCGTCACCTGTGCGCGCAAGAGCGCTCATGCATAGAACGGTCTTCCGGATCGGTGATGTCAGTCGCGGCGGTCACGCTTTGAGGAAATCGCTTCGACGGACATCGCGCAGCAGGCCGCAGCAATTTCGGCACATTCGGGCCAACTCGACGGCCGTTTCGAGCGAGGACTAGCGTCGGGGCCGGAGAGCAACCATACGGTTCGGCTGCCCATGATGCTGGTCCATGCCTGGCCGGGTGATGCCACAATGGTCGCCGCCCGCGAACATTCGCATCAGTTTCTCAAGGCCGGCGCGGAATACTTGAGCTACGTCAAGGCGCAATCTCTCCATTGCCGGAAAGTGCGGCGTCAGCCGAACAGCTGTCGTTCGGAATCCGAGGCGAATGGCCTGGTATCGAGATGACGATGAAGATCCTGGCCGACGCCCTGTCGGCACTCGATGACGTCGAGCGCGATAGCAACAGACTGCGATCCAAAGAACTGCGCGAGGCGATTCAGAAGAAAATCGACGAGCAAAGAGAGGCCATCAAGGCGCTGTGCCGGCTCTACAACTAGCGACCGTCTGCCGAATCGCTGCTTCGCCTCCGAACGGCGCCCCCGACAAGGGCTGATCTCGACGCTGCATGCAATAGGCAGGCGGGTGCGTTTCAAAGTCATCGCATCGACGCGTTCCTGGATCGACCTGCCGCCACCATCTTGAATTCACGCTTAAAGGGAGCAAGGTCGTCCGATGCCTTGGGCGATCTCACCCCGGTACGGTGAACCGCACCGTTTGACTGTCGATCACGCGGTGGGTCGGGTCGGCCAATTCGAACAGGATCCGGTGCGGGCCGGGCGCGAGCCCTACGACGACAACTGTTTCACCGGATGCGTCGATGAAGTGCCAGGTCGCGTCGTCCACCGTGATGTGCACGTGTCCGACCCTCGGCGACACGTCCAAGGCCCCGGTGCCGAAAACAGGCAGCACACGCATATTCTCGGTTCTATATTGGATGAATACCTTTCCCGCTGCGAGAGGTTCGGCAAGCGGTGGATCCACGATCAGCCTGGGAGGCGGTTCATCATCGAAGCCAAGCAGAGCCGACGGACCGCGAACATCGCGGGCCGTTGCGGCACTGCGCGTAACCCGCGGCACGCTGCCGGCGGCCCTGACCTCCGTGTCGAAAGAGTCGTCCATGTTGGGCTTCCTTGCGTCATTTGAATTGATCCAGCGCGCCGAACGGCCGCCTACGTCGGCATCAGCAGGCGCAGTCCCGACTTGGCGCTGCGCCTCCGATGGACTGACACACATGCCTTCGTCAGGACGCCGGCAGTTTCCGTTCGAGGAAGCTGCGGATCAACGGAACTATTTCGTCGGCCTTGTCCTCGAGTGCGAAGTGGCCGCTATCGATCAGATGCAGCTCGGCATCTGGCAGGTCACGTAGATACGGACCCGCGCCATCTGCCGGGAAGATGAAGTCGTTCTTCCCCCAGACGATCAAGGTGGGCGGCTTGCGCTCCCGGAAGTACGCCTGGAATTGCGGATAGAGCGGAACGTTCGACCCGTAGTCAAGGAACAGGTCGAGTTGGATATCCATGTTGCCCGGTCGATCCAGCAAGGTCTGGTCGTGCAGTATATTGTCCGGATCGATCCGGCTGACGTCGCTCATTCCGTCGGTGTACTGGAATTTCGTGGTCTCCGGCTTCATCAGGACTTCAAGCGCTTTGCGGTGAGCCGGTGATCCGTCGGCCCAATAGGCCTTGATCGGATCCCAGAACTTCTTGAGCCCCTCCTCGTAGGCATTGCCGTTCTGGATGATCAGCGCGCTGACCCGTTCCGGATGCTTCAGCGCCAGCCGGTAGCCGACCGGGGCGCCATAGTCCATCACGTACATCGCGTAGCGCTTCACCTCGAGTTTGCCCAGCAGAGCGTCCATCAGATCGGCGAAGTGAGCGAATGTATAGGCGAACGTCTTGTGGTCGGGAGCCGCGCTCTGGCCGAAGCCCGGATAGTCCGGTGCGATCACACGATAGCGGGACGCCAGCTGAGGGATCAGGTTGCGGAACATGTGTGACGACGTTGGAAATCCGTGAAGAAGCAAGATGACCGGAGCATCCGCAGGCCCGGCTTCGCGATAGAAGATGTCGATATCGTCGATCTTTGCCGTCCGATAGTGGGTAACCGGAATCGGGGTATTCTCCGCGGCCTGCGCCGGTCCGGACACCGTCGTCGGGATCGGCGAAAGCGCCGCTACGCTCGCGGCGAGTGCCGCGATCTTCAGATAGCGTGCCAGTCTGGTCATGTCTGCTCCTATGGGGTGTTGCGCCTGTACGACCGCCGACGGACAGCGCGTCTGTCGCGCCATTTGCACTTGCAGGCGATGCCGGAGAGACTACCCGCGATGACCGATCTACTCTTGCCTGCGACTCTTTCCGGTTGTCTATTCTTACCGTCCGTGCGACGGCGAGCTGTTCGGATGATGCGCGCAACGCTTGAGGTGAGCTCAACGGGCCCGAAATTGATGCTCGTCACACCAACGAACTGGACGAAAATCTGGATAGCTCAGGATCATTCCGAGAACGCCGGCGACGCCCTAAGGGGCGATCGAGTCTCAAGGCGCAAGTCGCGTGAAGACGAAGTCGTGGTCTTTGACCCCCACGGCGTGGCAGCCAAAGCAGGTTTGATGTTGAGCCTCATCGACCGGCCGGCCATCGATGAAGCGTCCGAAGCCCCAGCCACCGGTCGAGCGATATCGCTTCGAGTCCTTGACCATGACCTGGACTGTTGTGGCAGGTCCGGGAACGAACGCAGGCTCGAACTCCGTCGACTGAACGTGCTTCCACGCCAGCTTGACCAGGATCGACCCCTCCGGAAACGGCAGCGTTCCGGCCCGATAGGCCTCGATCGCCGTCGCGTTACCGACAATGCCCCGAAGCTCGTCCAACCCGGTTTCGTGCGCCACCCCGACCAACTCCCATTGCCGGTAATCGGGCGGAATTCCAACGCCAAAGATCGGCGACAGCGCAAGCTCCCCGGGGGCCGGGCTGGAGGGCAGGACGACGGGGCACGCAGCCGCCGCAACCAAACTAACGAGCCTTGCTGCCCTATTCATCGCATGTCCCATCGTCGTTCCGCCGATCTTCCAACTACCCAATGAAGGCGAGGAGCTCCGCATTGACGCGATCCTTGTGCGTCGTGCAGAGCCCGTGCGGGGCTCCTTCGACAACGATGAGACGTGCATCGGGAATGATCTTCGACGACAGCAAGGCCGAATCCGAGATCGGCACCATCTGGTCGAACTCGCCATGAAGAACGAGCGTCGGGATGTCGAACTTTTTCAGATCGGCGGTGAAATCGGTCTCTGAGAATGCCGCGATGGAAAAGTATGCGGCTGGAAATCCAGCCATCATTCCCTGCAGCCAGAAAGACGATCGAACGCCCTCCGACACTACGGCGCCTGGTCTGTTGTAGCCATAGAACGGCAGGCTGACGTCCTTGAAGAACTGGGAACGATCCGCGCTCACCTTGGCGCGGACGTCATCGAATGCCATCAACGGAGTTCCAGCTGGATTGGTATCGGATCGCAACATGACGGGCGGAATCGCACTGATGAGTACCGCCTTGCGCAACCGCTCCGTACCATGGCGGCCGATGTAGCGTGCAACTTCGCCACCACCGGAGGAGTGCCCGATGATCACCGCTTTCCGCACGTCCAGCTCGTGCATCAACTCGGCCAAGTCGTCGGCATATGTGTCCATATCGTTGCCGCGCCACGGCTGACTGGACCTGCCGTGTCCCCGACGATCGTGCGCGATGCAGCGGTATCCGCGAGACGCCAAGAAGAACATCTGGTCTTCAAAGGCGTCAGCACTGAGTGGCCAGCCGTGGCTGAAAACGATCGCAGGACCGGCGCCCCAATCGTTGAAATAGATCTCGGTACCGTCTTTGGTCTTGAAGCGGCCTGACCGGGTACGGCCCATGATGCCTGGAGACGGTTGAGACTTGCGGCCGTCATCGGCCGCGGACGCTTTCACGTTCAGCAGCGAGGCGGCGGTCAATGCGGCCGCGCCGCCGAGAACATCGCGCCTCGTCCGTGACCATTCCGAGTTCTTTGTCATCATGACTTCTCCCGCAGTGACATCGTCGCTATTCCTGTTCACTGAACTGACGACTGACCGGCGCCCGTCGGGCGCCGGCGCATCAGCAGCTAGCCCTGAATGAACGAGAGCAGCTCGGCGTTGACGCGATCTTTGAGGGTTGTGCACATTCCATGGGGTGCGCCCTCGTAGACGACGAGCTTCGCGTCCTTGATGATCTTGGACGACAGCAGGGCCGAGGCGCCGATCGGGACAATCTGGTCGTCGTCCCCGTGCAGGACGAGAGTGGGCACGTCGAACCGCTTCAGGTCCTCCGTCAAGTCCGTTTCCGAGAACGCCTTGATGCAGAAGTAGGACGCCGGGAAGCCGGCCATCATGCCCTGCAGCCAGAAAGACTCCCGGACTCCCTCCGAGATCTTCGCTCCGGAACGGTTGTAGCCGTAGAATGGCAGGCTCAGATCGTGAAAGAACTTCGAGCGGTCGGCGGCGACGTTTGCGCGGAGCTCGTCGAACACGGCGATCGGCAGGCCACCGGGGTTCGCTTCGGTCTTGAGCATCAGCGGCGGAATGGCGCCAATCAGAACGGCCTTCGCCACCCGGCCCGTCCCGTGCCGCCCGATGTATCGGGTCACTTCGCCGCCACCGGTGGAATGCCCGACATGGATCACATGCTTCAGATCCAGCTTCTCGACGAGCGTCGCCAAATCGTCAGCATATGTGCTGAGGTCGTTGCCCTGCCAAGGCTGGCTCGAACGGCCATGTCCCCGCCGGTCGAGGGCAATGCACCGATAGCCACGCGAAGCGAGGAAGAACATCTGGTCTTCGAAGGCGTCCGCGCTCAGCGGCCACCCGTGACTGAACACGATCGGCCGGCCCGAGCCCCAATCGTTGTAGTAGATCGTCGTACCGTCCTTCGTCGTGATCGTGCTCATTTGCACCCACTCCTGTTGAGTTCTGTCCGCCGCTGTCCGAGTTGCCGTACAACGGATTCATTATTGAGCGAACGAGCGACCGCTTCTTTTCCTATTCTCTGCTCTTTGTGACGAAAGAATTCCTTTGCGCCAAGGATGACGCACTTACCTTTGCTGCGCGCGCTTCCAGGCAGCGGGACTTATCCTGACGATACGAGAGAATACGCGCGTGAAATGGCTCTGATCGGCAAACCCGGCGTTTAGCGCAACTTCGCTGAGCGGTTGATCGCTGTTGAGCATCAACTCCTTCGATCGTTCGATCCGTTGAGATAGCAGCCATTGATGCGGCGGACAGCCGACCGTTCGTCGAAATGCTTGACTGAAGTGACTGCATGACAGGCGACACGCTTGCGCGAGATCCGCCAACGCCACGTTGCCATTCAAGGCTGCGAGCAACATTTCCTTGGCCCGACGCTCTTGCCATGGGGCAAGGCCGCCCCGGGCGACTGGAAGGCGCGCATCAGGTGACCCATAAGTATTGAGCAAATGTGCCGTCAGCGCGCGCCACGCGTGGTCCAGGAAGAGCTTGCTCGCCTCTTCGGGGCGGATCAGCGCTGGCAGGAGCGCCATCGCAACGCTGGTCACGACAGAGTCCGCTTTCCTTTCTGCGATGGGACAATGGAGCCCGCCCGTAACCCGCAAGCCCTGGCCATCTGCGATCTCGTCGAGAGCCGACTGCGGTAGATAGAAATTGACGACCTGGAACGAACTCTGAATATCTGCCCGCCAGGTGTGCCGCATGTCGCTGATGTGGACTGTGCCGGCTGGGAGCGAAGGACTGGCGCAGGGCCTCTCCTCGCTCCACAAGTCGTATGACGCAAGCTCGTCCAGGTGGACGCAGACCGCAAAGCCAGCTTTCCTGGCTTGCGATTCGGTAACGCCGTGTCCGGCCAGGCGTCTTGAAATGTGTGAGATCACCACCTCGTCCTCGCCGGCCGGAACGACCAGTTGTCTGAAGAGGTCAACGCGGGCCAAGGACGTCTGGGCTATTACGGCGCCTGCACGAGTCGCAGGCGTGCGGCGCATCCTGGCCGATTCAAACGCGTGCGCCGGCCAACCTGAACTTGCGGCGGCGGTCTGATCGAGGACGCTCACATCAGGCTCCCCGAATCGATGGGGACAGCGATCTGGATGCGCGCTCAGGTCCGCTTGATGCAGCGATGCCAAAGCGGTCGCTGTAAGTGCAGTCGCCAGCTTGAAAACTGGCAAGCTCACCCCTCTGGGGATTCTTGAACTCCTGCATATTTGGACACTCTCGTGTGGTCGCTCGGCGCTTGCAAGGTACAGTCCCTGAGCAAGTCCGGGGGTTAGAACATCCGAGAGGCCTGTTAGAATGCTCGAAGACGGGTGTTAGATTATGTGAGAGGTCTCTTTCGGGACGGCCGAGCGCCCCGGTTCCCGTCAACCTGCAGCAGCGCGCCTGGCGCAATCACTGAGCAATTTCCTAGCGTTGATGACATCAGGGCAGTCGAAGCCTTCGGTGCGGCTTTTCAAGACGTCCTCCAACAGTTCCACGGAAGCCCTGAATCCTCCCTGCGAGCGCCACAGGCTGGCCAGGCTCGTCGCCGTTCGTAATTCCCACGCACGGGCTCCGCATGCCTTCGCGGCTTCGAGGGATTGAATGAAGAGCTCCTCCGCCCTGGGCATGTCTTTCACCGTTTCGGCCAAGAGCACGTGACCTTTGATGCGAAGAAGCTCGGCGGCATTGAACATGTCTCCGTTTCGAGCCACCGTAGCAAGGGCGTCGTCCGCCGCGTCAAGCGCTTCTCTCGCTTGCCCGGCCATCAACAGTCCTTCCGCCAACGCACTCTTGAAGGCCGTCGTCATCAGTTCATAACGATGCGCTCGCGTCTCGACGAGGGCGTATCTCAGCATCGGCAGCCCCGCTTGATGGTCACCTCGCATGACGGCGAGATAGCCTCGTACGCCAATTCCCGCCGCCTCATAGGCGACTATTGCGCGGTTGCGCGCGTGATCGACCAGTCGCTCTATGCTCTGCTCTGCGCTCTCCCAATCCCCGTTCCAGAGATAGACTGAAACAGCCCAAATAAGTGCGATGCAGAGCGTCAGAGGATGATTTAACTTGCCGGCCTCTATCGAGACTTGCCGAGCCAATTCGGTCGCCCGGTCAGCGTATCCAAGAAGCCAGAGCGTGCGCGCCAGACAGATTCCAGCGCGGTTTCGATAGTCAAGACCAAGACGGAGCGAGTCGACATGCTTTGAGGCGGGGATATGCCCGACAGCCGATTCCAGGTACCCGCGCGCCTTCTCAAGATCCTCCATTAGATGATGCGAGACACCCAGAAGGGAGCTTGCAGCCGCTAACGCCCCGGGGTCGTCCATCTTCAGTGCAACTGACTCGCTGCGTTCGGCGAAATTGAGAGCCTCGCGAAAACCTCCAGTTCTGTAGTGAAACAGATGCAGGCGACCGATCAGTTGCAATTGACTTGGCAGATCGCCCAAGCTCTCGGCAACTTCAAGTCCCCTTTCGAGTGATGTCCTGGCCTCCTCGCTATTGCCCTGAGAAAACATGAGCGAGAGGCCGAGGGCCGCCTGCAGGGCCACCTCTCGAGACGTCCCCCGGCTCGACTCATCCAGATTGAGGATCGCCAGCTCCGTCCAGCGGCGACATTCTGTGACCAACGACGCCTCAAGAAGCAGCGGAGCGGCGGCAGACGTCAGTGCAACAGCTACCGACTTGTCGGTCTGAAGGAAGCTCCACTCCAATGCCGCACGTATGTTGCCAAGGTGAGGGTAGTAACTGGAGGCCCCGTCAAGACTATCCTCGGTCAGCCGAACATTTTCGTGCTGTTCTGCCCACCTCAAATAAAACATGGCATGTCGTCGAAAGACGCCGTTCTCGTCGTCACAATCGATGAGCTTCGACAAAGCATATGCGCGAGTGGTGTCGAGCAGACGATAGCGCGTCTCCGATGTCCCTGAAGCGACCGCTATCAGAGACTTGTCGACGAGGCTTGCGAGGGCCTCGAACGCGAGTTCCTCGCTGAGATCATCCGGCCCGACCACGGCAACAGCGGCTCGCATGGAGAAGAATCCGACAAAAACAGATGACCTCCTAAGCACAAGCGATTCGTTATCGGAGAGCAGACCGTAACTCCAATCCAGCGCAGCTGTCAGCGTCTGGTGACGCTGCAGAGCAGTGCGCCGCCCCTGGCCCAGCAGCCTAAACCGGTCATCGAGCAGAGCAGCCGTGCCTTTGACCCCGAAGGCGATCACGCGGCTTGCAGCGATTTCAATCGCCAGTGCTATTCCATCCAATCGCCGGCAGATTTCTCCAACGATCGGAGCATCCGCATCGTTCAGTTCAAATGATGACCCGCTCGCGAGAACGCGGTCCAGGAACAATTGCGCCGCCGGAAACCCAAGCACGTCCGAGACTGTCTGCGCATAAAGGGGCGGGTTCTCCAACGAGGGCAGTTGGAAGACATGTTCTCCCTCCACCCTCAGCGCCTCGCGACTCGTCGCGAGAATTCGCACGTTCGGTGCGTGCCGAAAGACGTGCTCGGCAAGTGCCGCCGCCGAGGCGATGACGTGCTCGCAGCTATCGAGTATCAGCAACATGCTTTTGTCGCGGATAAAGCTGATGATTGCCGGCGTTGGATCGTCGGATTGAACCATGAGACCCAGCGTCGACGCCACGGCCGTTGGCACAAGCATGGCATCGTTCAGGGGCCCCAAGTCGAAGAAGGCCACGGCGCCGACGGCCTGCCGGCTCCTCTGATGCGCGGCAGCTATAGCCACCGTCGTCTTACCGATCCCGCCTGGTCCAACAATGGTGACGAAGCGATGCTCTAGGAGCATCCCGCAGATCTTTTCGACCACTTCGTCGCGACCGATCATCCGGCTGAGACGCGGTGGCAGGCCATATTTCGACTCGTCAGCCCGACTGCGATCGTCTGCCTCTTCGATCATTCGATAGGATACAGGACAGACGAAACTGTACCCTTTACCCGGCACCGTTGCGACAAATCTGGCGCCGGCTTCTCCATCGCCCAGGACCTTGCGCAACACGCCGATATGGAATCGCAGGCTGCCAGCATCGATGGTCACGTCCGGCCAGACGCGTGCTATCAGATCATTCTTGTCGACGACGCTGCCCGCCTGCTGCAGGAGCACAACGAGAATATCCAGCGCACGCGGCGGCAGATGAACCGGCGTCGTACCTTTTCTTAAGACTCGCTCTCTCACCCGGAGTGAAAACGAGCCGAACGACACTTCATCCCCCTGCGAGGAGTCCTGAGGAATCATTCGGCATATCCCGCTAAGGCACCAACGGCCATTTTTGAGAAATCTGCTTGTCAAAACCAACGACACAGACGATCACAGGTCGATCTTACTCATATGACCCGCGGCATCTTGCAAGCGATCGCTCGCGTATTGCCCGAACGGGACGAACCTCCCTTGCCGCGCGCTGCGCGGGCATTTTTGCATGGTTTTCGTCTGTGAGCGAGCGAAACGTACAAAGCCAAGGAGTTTCATTCAAGTACCGGCCATCGAGTTCGCCCCAGATATCCGTCCTAACCCTGCTGATCATTGGAGGCCCAGATGAGCCAGGTGTCACAATTGACAAGACGGCACTTTTGTCTGTGTTGCGTAGCATCGGCTACGCTTGCTTCAGGTGGAGGGTGGCTAACTCCTCGGGCCGCGTATGCCGAAGCCAAAAGCATCGTGGACATGATGCGCGCCGACGCGGCTACGGCGGCCATCAAGGTCCACAAGCTGCGTGGCGGCGTCAGTGTCCTCGAGGGATCGGGCGGCAACATCGGCGTGCTCAGCGGGCCGGACGGCAAGGTTATGATCGACGCCGGAATTACGGCGTCGAAGCCGAGAATGCTGGACGCGCTGGCCAGCCTTGGAGCCGAGCCCATACGGCATCTCGTCAACACGCATTGGCATTTCGACCACGCTGACGGCAACGAGTGGGTTCATGCCCAAGGCGCGACCATTACGGCCCACGAGAACACACGAAAACACTTGAAGACCATGCAGCGCGTCGAGGACTGGGACTTCAATTTTCCGGCCTTGGCTCCTAGCGCCATTCCCACCGAGGTCTTTTCCGGGAGGAAACAGCTGACGGTGAACCGGTCCACGATCGAATTGCAGTACTATGGGCCTGCTCACACCGACAGCGACATATCCGTGCACTTCATGGAAGCGGATATTCTGCATGCAGCGGACACCTTCTGGAACGGAGTCTACCCGTTCATCGACTACTCCACCGGGGGAAGCATCGATGGGATGATCCGCGCAGCGGACGCGAATCTGGCGAAGGCCAGTGAAAAGACGATCGTGATCCCGGGACATGGTTTCCCGGTCAGCAATCGCGCTGAGCTAAAACAATATCGCGACATGCTCGTCGCCATCCGCGACAACGTCGCGAAGCTGAAGAAGCAGGAGACGACGCTCGAAGCGGTCGTCGCTGCCAAGCCGACGGCGGCCTTCGACGGCAAGTGGGGCCAGTTCGTCATCACGCCGGCCTTTTTCACCAAGCTGGTCTATGAGGGTGTCTAGGCCGACGGCCAGCAACTGAGTGTCGCAGGGACTTCGCGCGAGCCGACACAGGCTTGGATAACGGTTAGTGACAAATCATCGGCTCAGGAGCACGCATGAGCTCCTGAGCCGGATGAATCCGTCACAGGGAGCATCAAGATGAGCGACCCCGAAAAGGACACGTTGACTACCGCGGGGACCTCGACGGCAAGTAATCGGCTTGGCCTGGGATCCTGGACCATTATCGTGGTCTTGATCGCGCTTCTGGCAGCATCAGGCTTCGTCGCCTACCTCGGTTGGACACTCGGAAGCGGCGCCGAGGAGCCGACCGCAGGCTACGTCTCGATGGCTCTGGGTGTGGTCTTCTCGTTGGTCGTAGGGTTCGGGCTGATGGGCCTAGTATTCTACAGCAGCCGCAGCGGCTATGACGAGCCTGCGGTATTCATCACGACGGAGGGACAGTCCGCTGCTCAGTCGCCCGTCGAGACAAACGGCGAAAGCCAATGATACGCAACTTTCGGGATCATGCCGCGAACGAGCGCACGTTCCTGGCTTGGATAAGGACGTCCATCGCTGTCATGGCGTTCGGGTTCTTGATCGAGAGATTCGATCTGATGCTGAGTGCCGCCGGCCTGGCCACGGATGCCGCCGCTCCGCGCGGGCCTGCTCGCCAGCTCGCAAATATCGTGGGACTCTCAACGATCGCCATGGCAACGCTGCTGTTTGTCCTCGCAACCATTCGCTTTCTGCGTAGCGCGGCCATGATCGACAGCGAAGAGGAACGCCAGATTCCTGGCTCGCGCATGGACATCGTGCTGGGCGGACTCCTCAGTGTGATGGGGATAGCACTGGTGCTATACCTGTCCCACCTCTAGACGCACCGAGCGTGTCTCGAGCGACAGAGGACGTCCGCGGCGCAAACGCCTCCGCTATTTCTCCGACGCGACCTCGGCAGCAATGCCCTGGAGCAGCTTCGTCATCGCGTCGATAGCCGCCTTGGCGTCAGGCCCCGCGGCGTGCCGGGCGGCGATCCAGGCCGGATCATTATACGATAGCCATGTGACGCCGTTTGCATCCTGCCAAACCAGGGCCTTCAAAGGCAGATCGATGCCGGCGGTCTGGGCCGCCTTCATCACCGGTGTTCCGCCCTTCGCGTTCCCGAAGATCAGAAGTTCGGTCGGGCGCAGAGACTGATCGACCTGGGCCGCACCGGCGGCGTGATCGATGCGCGCAAAAATCGTCAGACCTCGCCTGGACACGGCGGACTCGACCCGTTCCATGGTCTCCTTGGGCTGGTGGTGGATCTGCAGACTGATCAATCCTTCTGCAGCCATGGCATTTACTCCTGAGAAGCAGACGTAAAATGAGACAATGTTTGCTGCGAGCAACAGGCGTCGCAAGCGGCGAAATCGCGGATCTACGGCGCTCGTCATGGAGAACCTATTTGCTGCCCTTGCTGAATTCCTGTTCCGGGATGAAGCCGTCACGGTTGGGCATCCGAATGTCAGGCAGCGAGTGGTTGTCGAGCCTGCCGTCTGGAGGCAGGATCCCGTTCAGGCTGAGAATGTAGGCGGCAACCGCGTAGGTATCGTCGACGCCGAGCGATCCAGGCGCCTGATAGGGCATGGCCCGGTGGATGTAGTCGAACAGCGTCGTGGCGTACGGCCAGAAGCTTCCCACCGTCTTCACGGGCATGGCCGACGCCAGCGTCCCTTGCCCGCCGGCGAGCCGATCCTTGGTGCCGCCAACGCCGTTTTCGCCATGGCATGCCGCGCAGTTTTCAGCGAAAACATCCTTGCCTCTGGCCACCGTGCCAACTCCTTGCGGCAGACCTTTGCCGTCGGGCCGAACGTCGATGTCCCACAGCGCGATTTCGTCCGGGGTCGCAAGGCGGCCGAATTCGGCCGCCACTGCGGAAGAGACAAGCACGAACACCATGGCGCTCGACAGCAGCATCATTCTACGACAGGACATTTTGAACCCTTCCCGCTTGGTCGATGCTCCAGGTCTGCTGGGCGTTGTAATGAAACAGGGCGTTCGTCCCCATCTTGGCGATGAAGGAGTCCCGATCGGGCTGCACGTTGCCCTTGTCGTCGATTGAGCGGCTGACGATTTTCGTCGGCTTGCCGTCCCAGTTCCAATCCATCTGGAAGCGCGTCTGAGCCTTGGGCAGAGCCGGAAGGTTCAATTGAGCTTCCTGCCAGCTCTTCGCGCCGTCGGTGCTGATCTCCACCCTGGCGATCTTGCCGTGGCCGCTCCAGGCCAGTCCCGAGATGCGATTGTATCCCGGCCGAATCTGCATGGTGCCGGAGGGCTGCGTAATGACTGAGTTGGTTTCCATTCGCAGTTGGAATTGCCTGGCCTTCCCATTCGCGAGAAGCTGCGTGTAACGTGCCGTCTCCCACCGGGTCATCCATGGCTGGTCGCCAAATTTCAGGCGACGTAGCCATTTAATGTTCAGATTGCCCTCCATCCCGGGGAGGATCAGTCGGATCGGAAAGCCGTGCGCGGGTCTGATCGGTTCCCCGTTCTGCCCATAGGCGATGATCGCCTCATCGACGATCTCCTGGGTGAGCGGAATGCTGCGAGCCACGGCGGCTGCGTCTCCACCCTCGGCGAGCATCCAGGTGGCAGCCGTCTCCTTCTCCACAAGACCAAGAATGAACCTCAGTGGCACGCCGGTCCATTCGCTGGTGCTGACCAGCCCATGCGTGTTCTGAACGGTCAGATCACCGTCGGCCTTCTTCCAGTTTTCCCATCCGTTGCCAGTGCACTCGAGGAAGGCGATGCGGGAGACCGCCGGCATTGCCTTCAAATCCTCGACGGACAAGACCAGTTGTTTGCGAACCATGCCGTGCACGAGCAGCCTGTGCTTGGACGGGTCAAGGTCGGGAGCGCCAGCATGACTTCGCTCGTAATGCAGGTCCGACGGCGTGATTGCGCCGACGAGCTTCTGCAACGGAGCTTTCGAGTTGATGGCGTCGGCGGGATTGACGTTGCGGCGCCCTGGTCCCGCCTCCGGGATGCGCCCGATCTGCACGTATTTCGACCGCGCACTGAGCGCGCCCAAATCGGCACCCGGTTCGCGAGCAGGCACGTCCGCAAGCGATTCTGCCGACGCAGATCCCGCGACCGCGCTGCCAACGACGCCCGTCGTCGCGGCCACGAGGACTCTTCTTCGATTCCAGGCGACTTCGCTTACGCTTCGCTCCGACATACCATCGTCCTTTCTTATTCCGGAGCGGGTCGAGACCCGCTGCGCCTGGTCCTGGACCGGGCGACGTGTCTCAAACGAAAGTCGTCTCCGTGAAGTATTCCGCTGCGACGATCTCGAATCTGGTGAAGACGATCAGACCTGGGCGGCGCCGCCGTCGACGAACAGTTCGGCGCCGTTGACGAAGGAGCTTCTGTCGGACGCCAGGAAGAGGACCGCCTCCGCGATCTCGATCGGCCGTCCAACCCGCCCGATCGGCGCCACGTCGTTGTGGCCCTTCAGAAACTCGGCCATCTGGTCGTCCGTCATGCCGAATTTGTCGTAGGCAGGCGTCGGTACCGTGCCAGGGCTCACGACGTTCACCCGGATCTTTCGATCTCTCAGATCGACGCTCCAGCCGCGGGCGAACGACCTGACAGCGGCCTTCGTCGCCGCGTAGACACTGAATGCGGGAATGCCTTTGATGGCGGCGATCGACGCATTCAGCACGATCGAGGAACCTTCGCCCATGAGCGGCAGCGCCTTCTGTACGGTGAACAGGGTCCCACGGACGTTGACGTCGAAGGTCTTGTCGAAATGGGCCTCCGTGATCGACCCAAGAGGAGCGAATTCGCCGAGGCCGGCATTCGCGAACAGAACATCCAGCCGCCCTTTGCTTCGCTTGATCTCCTCGAACAGTCGATCGAGATCGCCAAGATTGGCAATGTCGCCTTGAATTCCCCTCGCGCTCGGCCCGATCGCGGCGACGGCCGCCTCGAGTTCTGCAGGCCGTCTCCCAGAAATGAAGACAAATGCGCCTTCCTCCGCAAACAGCTTTGCGGTGGCCAATCCTATGCCGCTGGTTCCGCCGGTGACGAGCGCGATCTTCCCTGACAATCGGTCCATGTCCCCTCCAGGTGAACTGCCGCATGCAAGCCCTGCTGTGCGCTCGCCACGCTAAGGGACCGTGTTCGGAACTGATTGGATCTTTCTGTGGTTTTTTTCTCGATCACCCGATTTGGACGTCATCCAACTACGGCGACGGCAAGCATGCTCTTCCACTTGGGACTTGGAGGACGGGCGGTCGCTCGACCCGGAAGTCGATCCGAAACTTCACTGCGGCTCCGCACACTACGATCCGTGCCGAATGATCCTTTGAATTCGCTTCAGAAGCGCTCAATGGCAGCACGTACGCCGACTGACCGGCTCACTTCGGCAAGCGATCAAAAGCACCTTTGCAGCGGTGACGCTCACCGGATGGTTAGCCGGAACGGCTCGTATTCAATTGTCTCTTGCAACCACCCGAGTGGATATCTCCGCCAGCACCGACGGACGAGCCAGCCGAATGCGAGCGTGATGACGCCAAGCTAAACCAGTAATGATCGGCGTTCTGACGTCGTCACGTGTCCCGGTATTTTGTCGCATTCGGGACCGTAGCCCAGCAGCAAGTTGCGCACCGCCTACGTCGCACACTGGAAATTCTGTCACTTGCCAACTTCGCCAATCCAATCCGCGACCTTAATGCGTCCTGCGAAAGCGGCTGGTCCAGAGCCGCCGGGCTTGTAGATGAAAGCCTCGCCTTCTTGAACGTCCGCGGCCTCCTTGCCGAAAGCATCGGCTATGTTCGTCTTGTGGGTGATCAGGAAAGTGTTATTACCTGCTTTCGGCGGCGCATCGATGAGTTGACGTACCGCTTGGCCCGCCCTTGCCGGCGCCCCACGCCTCCAATGCCGCCTTCATGGACGGCGCGGCGATCGCGAGATCGTAGAATCCGAGCGAGGTCTGATAGGTCTTCAGTTTACGCGGCACGGGAGTTTACCTGCGCGACAGGGAAACTTCAGCGTACCATGTGGCGTAGGGCGTGTTCTTCGCCATGTGTCGGTTCAGATCGGGCGAGCCGTCCGTCCACCAGACCGGCCCCCGCTCCCCGAGCGCTCTCTTAGCCTGGTCCACAGCGCGGTGCGCCGCGGCTTCGGCTTCCGGATCCTCCGCCTCCTTGGCGGCTCGAACGGCGCGCCTGGCAGACATCAGCTGCTTGGTCAGGACGGAGCGCTCGGTCTCTCCAAGCCTCGGATCGGCCATTCGCCAAAGGCGCCCTCGGACCACGAAGTAGCGCCCGTCCGGAGTTACGGGATGCTTCAAGCGGATTTCCGCTGGCGGCCGGAGGCTGGCTTTTTCGCCGGTGTCTCCTTGGCGGCAGCCTTCTTGCCGGCGATCGGCATCAACATCTCCTTCTGGCCGGCAGCAGCTTTCTTCGACTTCTTCGCGGGCTTGGCCGCCTCCGAAGGCTGCGCTTGCTGCCCGACCGAGCGGCGCAGCGCCTCCATCAGATCGACCACGTTCTCCCCCTTCGGCCGGTCCTTCGGGCGGATCGTCTTGCCCGCACGCTTCTGGTTGATCAGGTCAACCAGCGCGGTTTCATAGTGGTCCTCGAACTTCTTCGGCGTGAACGTCCCGGCCTTCTGGTTCACGATGTGCCGGGCGAGGTCGAGCATGTCCTTCGTGATCTTCACGTCCTGAATCTCTTCGAAATACTCCTGCTCCGACCGCACCTCATAAGGGTATCGCAGCAGAGTGCCGACCAGGCCCTTGTCCATCGGCTCCAGCGCGATGATGTGCTCGCGGTTCGTGAGCACGATCCGGCCAATCGCGACCTTGTTCATCTCACGGATGGTCTCACGGATCACCGCGAAGGCGTCATGGCCGACCTTGCCATCCGGGCGCAGATAGTAGGGGCGGATCAGGTAGCGCGGGTCGATGTCGGTCTTGTCGACGAACTCGTCGATCTCGATCGTGCGCGTGGACTCCAGGGCGATCTCCTCGAGCTCTTCCTTCGAGACCTCGATGTACTGGCCCTTCTCGAGCTCATAGCCCTTGACGATGTCCTCGTTGGGGACCTCCTCACCGGTGTCGGCATCGACCTTGACGTACTTGATCCGGTGACCCGTCGTCCGGTTTAGCTGGTTGAAGCTGATCTTCTCGGACTCGGACGTGGCCGGGTAGAGGGCCACCGGGCAGGTGACGAGCGACAGGCGCAGGAAGCCTTTCCAATTGGCGCGGGGGGCCATGTACGCGGAACTCCGGTTTCAATGGTCCAGATTCAAGACGAATGACAGCGCCGGGTTCCGACATGGCGGCGATCAAAATCGGCAGATCAGGCGATCCTCTTCGCACAGCCCTTGCGTCGGCAGGTGGGCCGAAAATGGCCGTGAATCGCCTGACTCTCCGATACCTGGCGGTCATTTGCTTGGGTATGGTGGCGCGTCATGACTGCCGCGCCGCGAATCCACCGACACCATTTTGACGAGGCTGCCGGCTTGGCGGCCATGGCAGATGCCCTCGCGCAATCGCCCGATTACCGGGTGCTGCGCAGGCTTGTTCCCCGAGCCTCCTCCCCTGCCGCCATCGGAGAGGAGGTCAGGACGGCCGTCCTGCTGGACACCGAGACCACCGGCCTCGACCACTCCCGGGACGAGATCATCGAACTCGGCATGCTGTCATTCGACTACACCCGGGAAGGTCGCATCGTCGGCGTCAGGAGCGTCTTCTCCGCCTTCCACGAACCCAGCCGCCCCATCTCCGCCGAGGTGACGGCGCTCACCGGCATCACCGACGAGATGGTCGCCGGACAGCGTATCGATCCGGACGCGGTATCGGCGTTCGTCGCGGGCGCGGCCATCGTCATCGCCCACAACGCGGCCTTCGACCGTCGGTTCGCCGAGCGCTACTGGCCGATTTTCGAACGTAAGGCCTGGGGCTGCAGCGCGACCGAGGTCGACTGGCGCTCACACGGTTTCGCCGGCGCGCAGCTGGGATATCTTCTGCACGGCGCCGGATTCTTCCACCAGGCCCATCGCGCCGTTGACGACTGCCACGCTCTGCTCGAGGTCCTGGATTTCGTCCTGCCGACGACGGGGGCCCCGGCATTGGCTGCCCTGCTCCAGACGGCGCGCAAGCCGATCATGAGAGTGTGGGCGGAGCAGTCTCCCTTCGGCCTCAAGGATACCCTGAAGAAGCGCGGGTACCGGTGGGCCGACGGCACCGATGGCCGGCCGAAGTCCTGGTATATCGACATCCAGCAATCCGCCATCGAAGCCGAGATCGCCTTTCTCAGAGAGGAGGTCTATCTCTGCGACGTCGAACCCCGGCTGCAGCGCCTGACAGCGTTCGAACGATTTTCGAATCGTGGCTGAGCGGAACGGCGGCTGGCGCTCGATCGCTCGCAAAGAAACAGAGAACTGTCTTCGCACAACAAAGAGCCTTCCAAGAGGGCGGAGAAACTCGCACGAGAATACGAGTTGCAAACAGGTCCTGATCACGCTTGGTCTTTTCAAGCGAGGGATTCAAGAGACTTTCGATACTCTACGCTTGAGCCCGCTGCACTACGATTGGTGCCACAGATGGCTTTGATTCAGTTCGAGAAACTGCAAGCGCAGCACACGCTCCGACCGAACGGCACGGTTGAACGCAAGCCATGTCAATGGCTTGCTGTTCAACCGGCGAGCCGCTTTTATCTTGCCGCTTTAATCGGCCGGGTAACCGTCCGGTCTCTGCACACCTTCCCCCTCGTGTGTTGTCGTTCCATTTCGAGTTCTCTGCTGCTGTGGAGAATCTCCGGTGGGATCCAAACATTTCGAGAACAGAGCGCGCCGCGAATGGTGATCGCTGCACATCGAAGCGTGGCGTCGCAGCGGTCTCGGGATCGGCAAATACTGCCAGCAACAACGTCTGACCGAGAACACTCTGCGGCGTTGGCTGAAGCGGCGGGCCGGCAACGAGACTGCGCTTAAGCTCGAGAAATATCAGACGGAATTGCGCCGCGAGCGCGCCCGGGAAGAGCGAGAAAAGGCGCTTCGAAAGCAGAAGCAGCGCAGGTTTACGATCACCTCGGATGTACGCAATCGAGCGTCTCAGGCGTTCTGGGCGATGCATGTCGAGGCGCTGAACTGGAGCGGAATGGAGCTCCGCGCCTACGCCGCGGCGATGCAGCTGTCGCCGCATTCGCTGCGCAAATGGCGCGACCGACTGGCCGCCGGCGAGGTCACGATCGACTGGCGCGCCCATCTTCATCCCTCCGCCCGTCCCGCCGTTAGCACTAGTGCTAGGAACTCACAGCCCGAACGCCGCTTGACAGCCGCCGAAATTGGCGATCCGGCCACGCCCAAGGTGCCGGTCAGGCGCTTCTTCAGCGACGAGGAGAAGCTCGCAATTGCCAGGGAAACCGAACTACCAGGCGCCAAAGTCTCTGCCGTCGCGCGCAAGCATGGGATTGTCACCGGGCTGCTGTTCCGCTGGCGCGCGCAGTTCGGCATCGCGCAAAAGAAGCGCTCCAAGCTCGCCCGTGTTGTGCTGCCCGACGACATGCCCGCCGCACGCGCCCTGCGCGATCTCGTGCGTCCACCGGAGGGCATGATGGCCGTCGACCTCCATGATGGACGGCGTGTCTTCGCTCCCGCCGGCAGCGATCCGGATACGGTGCGGGCGCAGATTGAAAGCGGAGATGCAGCGCCATGATGTTCGTCCCTGCAGGCGTGAAGGTGCACCTGGCGCTCGGCTACACCGACATGCGCAAGGGCATGGACGGCCTTGCAATGCTGGTGCAGGACACGCTGAAGAAGGATCCGTTCTCTGGTCATCTGTTTGCCTTCCGCGGCAGAAAGGCATCGATCCTGAAGGTCCTGTTCTGGGACGGAAACGGGCTTTGTCTGTTCACGAAACGCATCGATCAGGGCGGCTTCGTGTGGCCAGTGATGGCGGGCTATGATGGCTCGATCACGCTGACGCCGGCGCAGCTCGCGATGCTGATCGAAGGTATCGACTGGCGCGCGCCAGAACGCGTATGGAAGCCGGCGATTGCAGGATGATCTGCAAAAACAGGTGCTGAACTGAGTTGCGATTCTTCTACGAATCAGCGTGTTCGAGTACCATCGGACATGCAGCTCGATCTCACCAATCTCCCCTCCGATCCAGAGCTTCTGCAGCGCCTCGTGCGCGACATTGCTGCTGCAATCGACCATCGCGACACCGAGATCGATCGTCTCAAGTCCATCATCAAACGGCTGCAGCGGATGCAGTTCGGCCGCAGCTCCGAGCGCATCGATCCCGACCAGCTTGCACTCGGTCTGGAGGATCTCGACAGCGACATTCGCCGCGTCGAAGAAGCGCAACCGAAGGTCACACCGGAAGCCAACTCTTCGCCGCGACGCCGTCCGCTGCCCGATCATCTGCCACGCGAAGACGTTCTGCTCGAGGTGCAAGATCGGGTCTGCAGCTGCTGTGGCGGCGCTCTCCATCTGATTGGTGAGAGCGTCAGCGAGATGCTCGATTGGGTCCCGGCGCAGCTTCGCGTCGTGCGCACAACCAGACCCAAATACGCCTGCCGAGCCTGCAACAAGGTCGTGCAAGCCGGCGCGCCGGAGCGGTTGATCGCTGGCGGTCTG
>NZ_CAFI01000038.1 GCF_000239775.1 Bradyrhizobium sp. ORS 375 | reverse complement strand
CCATGTTCCTGGTCGGCCCCGACGGATCCGGCAAGAGCCATCTGGCGGCGATCTGGGCCGAGCGCGCGGGCGCCCGCTCGCTGTCCGCCCATGCGCTCGAAGCTGGCGCCGTGCCCGGCGCGCTCGCCACCGGCGCGCTGGTGCTCGAGGATCTCACGGCGGCCGATCTCGACGAGCGGGCGCTGTTCCATCTCCTCAACCTGGCGCGGCAGGACGAGGCCTACATCCTGATCACCGCGCGCGAGGCCCCGGTGGCGCTGCCGATTGTGCTCGCCGACCTCCGGTCGCGGCTGCGCGCCGTCCCGGTGATCACGCTGCTACCGCCCGATGACCAGCTGTTCCGGGCTCTGATCGTCAAGCTCGCCGCGGACCGGCAGCTGGCGATCGACGAGACGGTCGTCAGCTACCTCGCGACCCGGATCGAGCGATCCTATGCGGCGGCGCGCCAGACCGTGGCCCTGCTCGATGGGGAATCCCTGCGGCTGGGACGGCCGGTCACCCGTGCGCTCGCGGCGGAGTTGCTGCGCGACGGCTGATCCCACGTGACGGTGAGGCATCTTGACGGCGGCCGGCGGCGGAACCTCAATGGTGCCGGGAACGTCATCTCCCCGTCGCGGAGATTGGGCTACGGTCGGCCTGAGTGCCCTGATTGATGCCGTGATCGGATATGGATCGAATTTCTGATGGATACTGAGCAAGTTACTGAAATCGTAGCCAAAGAGCCGGTTGCGGCGGCCAAGCTCGAGATTGCCTCCAGCCCCGAGCGCTTCATCAACCGGGAACTGTCCTGGCTGCATTTCAACCGCCGCGTGCTCGAGGAATCGGTCAATCCGCGCCATCCCGCGCTGGAGCGGGTGCGGTTCCTGTCGATTTCGGCCAACAACCTCGATGAATTCTTCATGGTCCGCGTCGCCGGCATCCGCGCCCAGGTGCGCGAGGGCATCGCCGAACGCAGCCCCGACGGGCTCACCCCGATCGAGCAGCTCAAGCTAATCAACGAGACCGTGTCGCAGCTCGCGATCGACCAGCAGGCGATCTGGCGCGACCTGCGCAAGTTTCTCGCCGAGCTCGGCATCGTGCTGGTCGACGGCCAGGACGTCACCAAGAGCGAGCGCGCCTGGATCGAGGATCATTTCCTCGCCAACATCTTTCCGCTGCTGACGCCGCTGGCGATCGACCCGGCGCATCCGTTCCCGTTCATCCCGAGCCTCGGCTTCACCGTGGCGCTGCAGCTGATCCGCACTGCGGACGGCCGGCCGATGAACGCGCTGATCCGCATGCCCGGCAAGATCGACCGCTTCATCCGCTTCCCCGGCGCCAAGGATGGCGTGATCCGCCTGATCACGCTCGAACAGGCGACGAGCCTGTTCATCGGCCGCCTGTTCCCCGGCTACACCGTCAAGGGCCAGGGCGCGTTCCGCATCATCCGTGACAGCGAGATCGAGATCGAGGAAGAGGCAGAGGACCTGGTGCGGCTGTTCGAGACCGCGCTGAAGCGGCGCCGCCGCGGCTCGGTGATCCGGCTCGAGATCGAGGCCAACATGCCCGAGGAGCTGCGGGCATTCGTGCAGGATGCGCTCGCGACCACCGACGACGAGGTGTTCGTGGTCGACGGCGTGCTGGCGATGAACGAGCTGTCGCAGCTGACCCGGGTCGACCGGCCCGATCTCGAATTCGCGCCCTACGTGCCGCGCCATCCCGAGCGCGTCCGCGACCACGGCGGCGACATCTTTGCGGCGATCCGGCAGAAGGACCTGATCGTCCATCATCCCTACGAGTCGTTCGACGTCGTCGTGCAGTTCTTGCAGCAAGCGGCGCGCGATCCCGACGTCGTCGCCATCAAGCAGACGCTGTACCGCACGTCGAACAACTCGCCGATCGTGCGCACGCTGGTGGAAGCGGCCGAAGCCGGCAAGTCGGTCACCGCGCTGGTCGAGCTGAAGGCGCGGTTCGACGAGGAGGCCAACATCCGCTGGGCGCGCGATCTCGAGCGCGCCGGCGTGCAGGTGGTCTACGGTTTCCTGCAACTGAAGACGCATGCGAAGCTGTCGATGGTGGTGCGCCGCGAGGGCGGCAGCCTCACGACCTACGTGCACACGGGCACCGGCAACTATCATCCGGTGACGGCGCGCATCTACACCGACCTCTCCTACTTCACCTCGGACCCGGTCATCGGCCGCGATGTCACGCGGGTGTTCAACTACATCACCGGCTACGCCGAGCCGATCGACATCGAGAAGATGGCGGTCTCGCCGCTCACGCTTCGCAAGCGCATGATCGAGCACATCCATGGCGAGACCAGCTTCGCCCGGCAGGGCAAGCCGGCCGTGATCTGGATGAAGATGAACTCGCTGGTCGACCCCGATATCATCGACGCGCTGTACGAAGCTTCGCAGGCCGGCGTCTCGATCGACCTGATCGTACGCGGCATCTGCTGCCTGCGTCCGGGCATTCCCGGCCTCTCCGACAACATCCGCGTCAAATCGGTGATCGGCCGCTTCCTCGAACATGGCCGCATCTACTGCTTTGGTATGGGTCAGGGCCTGCCGAGCGCCAAGGCCGCGGTCTACATCTCCTCCGCAGACATGATGCCGCGCAATCTCGATCGCCGCGTCGAGGTGCTGTGCCCCCTGCAGAATCCGACCGTGCACCAGCAGGTGCTGGAGCAGATCATGGTCGCAAACCTGAAGGATACCGAGCAGAGCTGGCAATTGTTGCCGGACGGGTCGTCAACGCGTATGAAGGCCGCGAAGGGCGAGGAGCCGTTCAACCTGCATAATTACTTCATGACGAATCCGAGTCTGTCCGGCCGTGGAAAGTCGCTCAAGGAATCATCACCGCGCCGGCTCACGCGCCGGAACGAACGCAACTCGTCCTAGCGACCCGCTTTCCAGGGGAACGACGCGGTGAAGCGGCCCGCGCCCAGCGCCGCGAGCGTCGGCGTTATTGACATCGGCTCGAACTCGGTCCGTCTCGTCGTCTACCAGGCGCTGGAACGCAGCCTCGTCACCGTGTTCAACGAGAAGGCGCTGTGCGGGTTAGGCCGCGAGGTGCAGACGACCGGTCTGCTCGCCGCCGATGCCGTCGAGAAGGCGCTGACGGCACTGAAGCGGTTCCGTGCGCTCTGCAAGGTGCAGAAGGTCGGCGAGGTCCACGCGATCGCGACGGCGGCCTGCCGTGACGCCTCGAATGGGCCCGACTTCATCGCCAAAGCGGAGAAGATCTGCGGCGCGCCGATCCAGATTCTCTCCGGCCCCGAGGAGGCGCGCTATTCGGCGCTCGGGGTCATCTCCGGTATCCACAAGCCCGACGGCATCGTCGGCGATCTCGGCGGCGGCTCGCTGGAGCTGATCGACGTGCGCGGCCACCAGGTCCGCAGCGGCGTGACCCTGCCGCTCGGCAGCCTGGCGCTGCAGGACCTCGCCGAGAAATCCCTGAAGAAGGCGCAGCGGATCGCCAGCGAAGCGCTGACCGACCTGCCGCAACTGCTGGCCGGCCAGGGCCGCACCTTCTATGCCGTCGGCGGCACCTGGCGCGCGCTGGCGCGCATCCACATCATCCAGAGCGGTTATCCGCTCGGCGTCATGCACGGCTACGCGATTCCCGCGGCAGACGCGCTGGCCTTCGTGCGCCGGCTGCGCCGGCTCGTTGCGGCGGACATGCTGGCCGACATCGAGGCAATCGCCGAAGCGCGCCGGCCCCTGCTCGCCTATGCCGCGCTCGTGCTGGAATACATCATTCGCGTGGCCAAGCCGAGTACGGTCGTGTTCTCGACCTTTGGGGTGCGTGAGGGCCTGCTCTACTCCAAGCTGCCTGATCCCGAGCGCGCCAAGGATGGCCTGCTCTGCGCCGCGCAAGGGTTGAACGAGCTGCTGTCCCGCTCGGCGCAGCACGCGCGCGAACTGATCGACTGGACCGACCGCCTGTTCCGCGTCGTGCACATCCGCGAAACCGAGGAGGAGCGCAGGCTGCGCCACGCCGCATGCCTGATGTCCGACATCGGCTGGCGCATGCATCCGGATCATCGCGGCGAGCAGACCTACGGCATCATCCTCAACGGCAATTTCGGCTCGATCAGTCATGAGGGCCGCATCTTCGTGGCGCTGTCGGTGTTCTTCCGCTATGAGGGCCTGCGCGACGAGGCGCCTGCCCCTGCCCTCACCGAGCAGCTGAGCCCGGCCCAGATCGATCGCGCGCGCCTGCTCGGCACGGCGTTCCGCGTCGCGCATCTGATCTCCGCGGCCAGGCCCGGCGTTCTGTCCGCCACGCATTTCCGCACCCAGGACCGCAAGCTGATGCTGGTGTTCGAGCATCATCTGGTCGATCTCGTCGCCGACCGCGTCGGCGGGCGCTTCAAGCAGCTCGCCCGCCTGCTCGGCCGCTCCGGCTCCGTCGTGCTGAGCTAAGCGGACGCCGTCTCGCCATTGGAACGGCGCTCTCGATCTCACGTTGGCCAAGCTCCGTGCATCCGTGTGGAGAGCCGACTTGGCCGAGACCCGCAAAAGCATCGTCAACAGCCCGGCCGGCGGCTGGGGCGCGCTGAATGCCACCGAGGCGCATCTCGCGCGCCAGGAGATTCTCGTGCGCGGCAATCGCGCGCTGCTGTCGATGAACAAGCCCGGCGGCTTCGACTGTCCGAGCTGCGCCTGGCCCGACCCGCGCAAGCCGCACACCTTCGAATATTGTGAGAACGGCGCCAAGGCGGTGGCCTGGGAAGCCACGCGCAAGCGCGCGACGCCGGAGTTCTTCGCCGCACACACCGTCACCGAACTCAGCGGCTGGACCGATCACGCGATCGAGGACGTGGGACGGCTGACCGAGCCGATGCGCTACAATTCGGCGACCGACAAATACGAGCGTGCCAGCTGGGGCGAGGCCTTTGCGGCCATCGGCGCCGAGCTGCGCGCGCTCGATCCCCGGCGTATCGAGCTCTATACCTCCGGGCGCACTTCCAACGAAGCGGCGTTCCTGTATCAGACGTTCGGCCGCCTGCTCGGCACCAACAATTTTCCCGACTGCTCGAACATGTGCCACGAGACCACGACCGTGGCGCTGCCCGAGAGCATCGGCGTCGGCAAGGGCACGGTCGACCTCGACGATTTCGAAGACTGCGATGCCATCTTCATCTTCGGCCAGAACCCCGGCACCAACAGCCCGCGCATGCTCGGCTATCTCCACGACATGGCCAAGCGCGGTGTGCCGATCGTCACCTTCAATCCGCTGAAGGAGCGCGGTCTCATCGCCTTCGCCAACCCGCAGAATGCCGTGGAGATGCTGACCGGCGGCGGACAGAAGATCTCGTCGCAATATTTTCAGCTGCGCGTCGGCGGCGACATCGCCGCCGTTCAGGGCATCTGCAAGGCGGTGCTGGCAGCAGCCGAGTCCTCGACCGGGAGCAAGCGCATTCTCGACGAGGCATTCATCGCGCAGCATACGCACGGCTTCCAGGCGTTCGCGACCTACCTGCGCAACCTGCCGTGGGAGCGGCTCGAGCACTACAGCGGGCTGTGCCGCGCCGACATGGAGACGGCGGCCGACATCTACATGAAGGCCGAGCGCGTCATCGCCTGCTGGGGCATGGGGATCACGCAGCACCGCCGCGGCGGCGATGCCATGCAGCAGATCATGAATTTGTTGTTCCTGCGCGGCAATGTCGGCCGCAAGGGCGCCGGCGCCTGCCCGATCCGCGGCCATTCCAACGTGCAGGGCGACCGCACCGTCGGCATCTACCAGAAGCCGAAGGAGCCGTTCCTGCGGAGGATGGACGACGTGTTCGGTTTCAACTCTTCGCGCGAGCCGGGGCATGATGTCGCGCAATGCTGCGAGGCGATTCTCCGCCACGAGGTCGACGCCTTCATCTCCATGGGCGGCAATTTCTTCCGCGCCATTCCCGACAATGCCCGCGTCGCGGCCGAGGTGCCGCGGCTGCGCCTGACCGTCTATGTCGCAACCAAGCCGAACCTCTCGCACATGACGCACGGATTGTCGTCATGGCTGCTGCCCTGTCTCGGGCGCACAGAGCGTGACGTCCAAAACGGACAGGTGCAGACCATCACGATCGAGGACAGCTTCTCGATGGTGCACGGCTCGGTCGGACTGCTGGAGCCGGCCCGTCCGCATCTCAGATCCGAGATCGACATCGTCTGCGGACTTGCCAGGGCGGCCGTTGCGGACCGAGCCGCGATCGACTGGGATGCGTTCGTCAACGACTACAGCCTGATCCGCGACAAGATCGAGGCGGTGTTTCCCGATCAGTTCAACAACTACAACGCCCGCATCGCCCAGCCCGGCGGCTTCCGCCTGCCCAACGGTGCCCGCGAGCGAAAATGGGACACACCGACCGGCAGGGCCAACTTCCTGTTCAAGGACGGCCTGATCGATGCCGACGACGATGCACCGGAGGCACCGCATCTGCAGCTGATCACGCTGCGCAGCCACGACCAGTTCAACACCACCGTCTACTCCAATGACGACCGCTACCGCGGCGTCCGCGGCGAGCGCATGGTGGTGTTCATGAATGCGCGCGACATCTCTGCGCTGGGCCTGCAGGAGGGCGCGATGATCGAGTTCGCGACCGTGTGGCACGATGACATCGACCGCCGCCTCGGTGGCTTCCGCGTGGTCGCCTTCGACATCCCGCCAGGCTGCTGCGCAGCCTATTACCCGGAGACCAACGGCCTGCTTCCCCTCGCCCATCGCGACGAACGCAGCAACACGCCGGCCGCCAAGTCGGTACCGGTCCGAATCACGGCCGTGGCGCCGGGTGAGCCGGTGGCCGCCGATGGCGGCGTCGCCGAGCACGGCCGTGCCCGAGAGACCGATCCGACGAGCGTCCCTCTGGCTTGAGCCGGATCAGGGGCGCGGCGCGCCGGCCGGAATGGCGATCATGCGCTGGGCGATGATGTCGTAGACCTTGCGCCAGGCTTGCTCAACCTCGTGGGTCCAATGCGGGCCGAGGCTTTTCGCGAGTGTCCAGAGCAGCGCCTCGCCGACCACCGGATAGTGCGCCGGCTGGACGCCGTAACGTGCGTGGTTGCGGCCGAGAATGTCGGTGCTCGCCAGCAGGCCTGTCATCTGGTCGAGACTGCCGACCAGCACCGCCAGCGTCGCGATGAAGTCGCGCTTGAGCACGTCCATGTCGGCCGGAAACATCGAGCGGCATTCCGGCGCGAGCTCGAAGAGGCGATTGTAGAACGTCGTGGTCATCTCCGTGGCCCGGGCAAACACCATGTCGAACGACGACCTGACATGGCCGATCTCGTCTGCGGTCAGCATTCCCAAATCCAAAGCTTCAAATAGGTCTGATCTTGTGGTGCGATCGGTTGAACTCCGACGGGTGGTGTCGCCGCGGAACGATCGGGTTCAAGACTACGACCCAGTCGACCACGCCATACGGTATTCGTCCGAGGCGCGACACCGTGCCGCAGCGTATCGACATCTCATCCCAAGGCCACGATCACGCGACGGGCGCTCGCCGGTAGCCGAGCAGTCATGCATGCTGATTGAGCAGCGCCGCGCGATGAAGCTGCGTGCAGCATGAACACTTCCTGGACATCGATGCCATGCTGCACCGGCCTTGCCGACAGCCGAAGAACGATGTTCTCACGACAACCGCGACGGCCGAGCTCGAGCAGCTTCTGAGCGCTCGCGACCGGGGCCCAACCGATCGCGACGGCGGAACGGCAGCTGATTTCCGCATCGTGCCCGACATCCCACAGCGATCAAGGCCGGTGGGAGCGTGATCGATCGCAGCCGTGCCGGTCTGCTGTTGATAGAGATCGGCACTGCGCGGGCACGACGTCGGCTTGATGATCACGACCGGTGCGAAGTTGGGCTGACCGCAACAGCGCGACGCTCCACAGGAGCGCTTCCGCGGACCTGTGCGACGGCGCGCATCAAGACGGTGCTTGGCTACGGCAGATTGACACCGCGGGCCGGCACTGCATCCAGCTCGGCCTTGGCCTGATGCTGCAGGGCGCGACCCCGCCAGATCGAGCCGGCGACCAGCACCACGGCGGCGCCGAGCAGCGACATCAGCGTCTCCATGACGTCGATATGGCTGGCGAGATTGGTCTTGCCGCCGAACAGGCCGGAGGCCGCATCGATGCTGATGTGGACAGTGCCGTCGAGCAGATGATGCAGCAGCGGCTCGATCGCGGGGTCGGTTGCGATCACCTCGCCGGCCACCCAGCCGAGCAGCATGGCACCGAGCCAGACCAGGATCGGGAAACGGTCGAGCACCAGCATGATCAGTGCGGCGCCCGCGATGATCAGCGGGATGCTCATGGCGAGACCGATGATCAGCAGCGACGCCTGGCCATTCGCAGCAGCGGCTACTGCAATCACGTTGTCGAGGCTCATCACGAGATCGGCGAGCGCGACGATACGCACCGCATGCCACAGCGTGGTGCCGGCCGCGATGTCGTCGTTCTCGTCCTCGGGAACCAGCAGCTTGGCGGCGATCACGAGCAATGCGAGGCCGCCGATCAGCTTCAGATAGGGCAGCGCCATCAAGGTGGCGACGATGCCGGTGAAGGCGATACGCAACGCGACCGCGATGCCGGAGCCGGCCACCATGCCCCAGAAGCGGTGCCTGCCATGCAGGCCGCGACAGGCCAGCGCGATGACCAGTGCGTTGTCGCCCGACAACAGCACGTTGATCCAGATGATCTTGCCGAGCGCGAGCCAGAATCCGGGGCTTTGCAGATCGGCTTCGAATTGCGCGAGGAGATGGCCGTAAGTGGCGGGATCAGCGAGCTGCGACAGCCAGTTCACGGCCAGACCTTCCAGATGCGTTCGACGGGAATTGCCCGATCGGAAAACAGGCGGCGGAGCCAGGCCCCGCCGCCGTGATCATCGTCAGCCGACGATCTCGTTGCCCGAGAAGAACTGCGCGATCTCGATCGCAGCCGTTTCCGGTGCGTCCGAGCCGTGCACGGAGTTCTCGCCGATCGACTTCGCATGCGCCTTTCGGATGGTGCCCTCGGCGGCCTTGGACGGATCGGTGGCGCCCATCACGTCGCGGTACTTCAGGATGGCGCCCTCGCCTTCGAGCACCTGGACCACGACCGGGCCCGAGATCATGAAGTCGACGAGCTCGCCGAAGAACGGCCGCGCCTTGTGCACGGCATAGAAGGTCTCTGCCTGGTCGCGGGTCATCCGGATGCGCTTCTGGGCCACGATCCGCAGGCCGGCCTTCTCGATCAGCGCATTGATCGCGCCGGTCAGGTTACGCTCGGTCGCGTCGGGCTTGATGATCGAAAAGGTGCGCTCAATCGCCATGGATATCGTCCTTGCAGATGCGGGTTTTGGGTGAGTTGCGGGCTTATATCGACGCGATTGGCCGACGGCAAGCGACCGGACCCGTGCCCGAGGCGCGACGCCTTACGACAATTTCACGATTCTGAACATAGTCTGAAGGGACCGTGCGACCGTCGTTCAGCTCCGGCGTATTAACTTGCTCTCTATCGGGCGAAGACGAGCCAGCAACGTTCCGGTGGCCGCCTTTTCCCAGCCTCATCCCTCGGACCATTTCGGCGCCACCAGCGCTGTCATCCAGGAGACGACCATGTTGCGCAAACTCTTCCTTACCGTGGCGGCCGCCGTGTCCCTGGGCGCAGCCGCCCTCGCCCCGACCGCCGCCTCGGCCCATTGGCACGGTGGCTGGCATGGCGGCGGTTGGCACCATGGTTGGCACGGCGGCTACGGCTGGCACCGCCCGTTCTATGGGCCCCGCGTGTTCGTCGGTGGCCCGGCCTACAGCTACGGCTATGGCGGCTGCTACGTCCGCCGCGTGGTTCCGACCCCCTGGGGACCGCGCTGGCGCTGGATCAACCGCTGCTACTGATACGAGCTTTGATACGAGCCTAGGACGGCATCCGCCCCCCGCCGCTCCGAACTCGCATTGCCCCGGCGTCTCCCCCACGCCGGGGCTTTTTTCATGCATTTTCAACTAAATCCGACGCATTCCGGCCGCGGCCGGAAACAATTCCGCCGGCCAGGACTTGTCACGGCATCATATTGCAACTGCCCGTGGAACTCCGTCATGACTGGCCGCACCGCCGACTTCAGCGAGCAGCTCGATCGCAAGACCAGCCGATCGATCTGTGACGCCGTGGGCGAACGGCTGCAGCGCAGCCTGCCGCCCGAGGGATCCCATCTGCCCGATCCGCTGGCGCATCTGATGAACGAACTGCGCAAGAGGGACGAGCCGCTCGCGCGCTTCGATTGACCCTGCCGGACGACTGAGACCGCCACAAAGCGGTTGCGTTTGGCCGCGCGCGCGGTGACAAGGCGCGCATGCTTTCCATCACCGACATCTCCATCCGTCTCGCCGGACGGCTTCTGATCGACCAGAGCTCGGTGCAGATCCCACCTGGCGCGCGCGTCGGCCTGGTCGGTCGTAACGGCACCGGCAAGTCGACCCTGTTCAAGGCGATCCGCGGCGAACTGTCGCTGGAGAACGGTAGCATCAGCCTGCCGCCGCGCTGGCGGGTCGGCAGTCTGGCCCAGGAGGCCCCGAGCGGGCCCGAGAGCCTGATCGAGGTCGTTCTCCGGGCTGACCTCGAGCGCGATGCGCTGCTCCGCGAAGCCGAGACGGCCGAAGATCCCCATCGCATCGCCGAGATCCAGACCCGGCTGGTCGACATCGACGCACATTCGGCGCCGGCGCGCGCCGCCGCCATCCTCAGTGGCCTCGGCTTCTCCGCCGCCGACCAGGCCCGCGCGTGCTCGGAATTCTCCGGCGGCTGGCGCATGCGCGTGGCGCTCGCCGCCACCTTGTTCGCGGCGCCCGACCTGCTGCTGCTCGACGAGCCGACCAACTATCTCGACCTCGAAGGCACGCTGTGGCTCGAGGACCATCTCGCGCATTACCCGCGCACGGTGATCGTGATCAGCCATGACCGCGATCTGCTGGAGACCTCGGTCGATCAGATCCTGCATCTCGACCGGGGCAAGCTGACGCTCTATCGCGGCGGCTACTCCTCGTTCGAGGAGCAGCGCGCGACACGCGAGATGCTCGACGCCAAGGCGGTGAAGCGCCAGGAGGCGGAGCGCGCGCGGCTGCAGGCGTTCGTCGAACGCTTCAAGGCCAAGGCATCGAAGGCGCGCCAGGCGCAATCCCGCGTCAAGATGCTGGAGCGGATGAAGCCGATCACCGCACTCGTCACTCAGGACGTGCACGAGATCACGTTTCCCGCTCCGGAGAAGCTGCTGTCGCCGCCGATCATCGCCGTCGACAATGCCTCGGTCGGCTACGACCCGGCGCAGCCGGTGCTCAACCGCGTCACCTTGCGCATCGACAATGATGATCGGGTCGCGCTGCTCGGCGCCAACGGCAACGGCAAGTCGACGCTCGTGAAGCTGCTCGCCGGCCGGCTCGCGCCATTCTCCGGCAAGCTCACCCGCGCCGACAAGCTGTCGATCGCCTACTTCGCCCAGCATCAGCTCGACGAGCTCGACGAGGACGGCTCGCCCTACAGCCATGTCCGCAAGCTGATGGGCGATGCGCCGGAATCGAAGGTGCGGGCGCGCGCAGGCGCGATCGGCTTCTCCGGCAAGGCGGCGGACACCTCGGTGAGGAGTCTCTCTGGCGGCGAGAAGGCGCGGCTGCTGCTCGGGCTCGCGACCTTCTACGGCCCTAACATGATCATCCTGGACGAGCCGACCAATCATCTCGACATCGACAGCCGCGCCGCACTCGCCGAAGCGATCAACGAATTTCCCGGCGCGGTGATCATGGTGTCGCACGACCGCTATCTGATCGAGGCCTGCGCCGACCGGCTGTGGGTCGTTGCCGACCGCACCGTGAAGACCTATGACGGCGATCTCGACGACTACCGGCGCATGATCCTGTCGTCGCGCAGCGGCGCATCGACGCGCGAGACGGAACGCCCGCAGCCGAGCGAGAAGACGGAGCGGCCGCGCGGCGACAACAAGCGTGGCGCGCTGAAGCAGAAGATCACCGCCGCCGAAGCCGAGATTGCGCGCATCACAGACATCATCGCCAAGATCGACGGCGCGCTGTCGCTGCCGGACATCTTCACCCGCGATCCGAAGCAGGCGGCACAGCTGTCCAAAGCGCGCGCCAATGCCGCTGACGCGCTGGCGCGCGCTGAAGAGCAGTGGCTGGAGGCCAGCTCGCTGTATGATGAGGCGACCGGCTGACGAACCTGAATTCGTCAGCTGAACCCGTCGCCCAACACGATCAGAACTCGATCAGGTCGCGCGCTTCTTCGTCTTGCTCGGCTTGGCGATCTTCGGAGCCGGACCGGGATCAGGCGCCCGCTCCACCGATGACAGGCGGCCCGCGGTGAAGGTGTAGACGCCCGAACGCGGACCCCGCAGCCATGTCACGGTGGCGACGCGATCGCCGCCGTTGTTGCCGATGTTGACACTGTCCGGCGCCCCGATGCCGCGCACCACGTCACATTCAGTGTGACCGAGCGCGACGGTGCCGCCCGCAGCCGGCGGCGGCGCAGCGGCCGCATCGTTGCTCAACGCATTCGCGCCAGCCGCACCGGCAGCCGGCGCCATGCCGGGACAACCCCCGTCGGCGCTGACGAGATCCTCGGGGCTGACGGGCTTGTCAGGCGAGAGCGGCGGGGCGTCGATCGAGATGTTCCTGATGAACAGGCGCTGTGGCCGGTTGAACCATTCGGCGTCCTTGGACAGGAAATCGGGCGTGCTCGAACATCCGGACACGACCGTTGCAAGCAAAAGGAACGGCAGAACGCGCGTCAGTTGTTTGTTATGGTCTCGCACGATGAACCTTGCTGAATTGCAACCTGTGGACACTCTAAGGTGTTGTCCCACCATCACTTTGCGGCACGTTCGTGACTTTGCCAACGCTGTCGCCGGCAAATCGCCAGTTTATCATTAATCCCCCGGCGCGGCCATCTTGGCCCCGAGCACATCGCCACGGCTTACGCCATCATTGCCGACGTTGCCAACGCCCGCGCTCGTCAGCCTGCCAATAGGTGACCTCGAATCCACGGCTTTTGCAATCGGTCCAGGCTGACCGCGCTGCAGCGAGAGCGTCGGCATCGTCGCCGTTGAACACCAGCACCATGCGTTCATAGCTGTGCGAATCGGATGGCAGCGGCGCGTTGTCGACCAGAAACCTGACTTTGGCGCCGTTGGGGTTGCTGTCCTCGATCGCCAGCACGATCGGCTGCTCGGCCACGTCGGCCACCCGCCAGGTGGCGTGTGGCAGAAACGAGTCGTCACGATAGGTCCACAGATGCGCATCGAGCGCATCTGCACGTTCCTCCGAGGTCGACTGCACCACCACCCGCCAGCCGCGCTCGAGCGATTTCTCGAGCAGCGGCGGCAGCACGCCTTCCACCGTCATGTTCTGCAGATGATAGAACAGGACCTCGGTCATGCGCGCAGGCGTCCCTTAGGCTTTGGCCTCGTAGGAATCCCAGACAAGTCGATCGAGCAGGCGAACCCCGTAGCCGGATCCCCAGCTCTGGTTGATCTCCGATTTCGGAGCGCCCATCGCGGTGCCGGCGATGTCGAGATGCGCCCATGGCGTGTCGTTGACGAAGCGCTGCAGGAATTGCGCGGCTGTGATCGAGCCGCCATGGCGACCGCCGGTGTTCTTCATGTCGGCGAACTGCGAGTCGATCAGCTTGTCGTATTCGGAGCCCAGCGGCATGCGCCAGACCTTCTCGCCGGTCTCCTGCCCTGCTTTCAGCAACTTGTCGGCCAGATCATCATTGTTGGCGAACAGGCCGGCATGCTCGGTGCCGAGCGCGACCATGATCGCGCCGGTCAGCGTGGCCAAGTCGATCATGAATTTCGGCTTGTACTTGGTCGCGACGTACCAGAGCACGTCGGCGAGAACCAGCCGCCCTTCCGCGTCGGTGTTGATGATCTCGATGGTCTGGCCGGACATCGAGGTGACGATGTCACCCGGACGCTGCGCGTTGCCGTCCGGCATGTTTTCGACCAGGCCGATCGCGCCGATCACATTCGCTTTTGCCTTGCGGGCCGCCAGCGCATGCATCAGGCCGACGACGCAGGCGGCGCCGCCCATGTCGCCCTTCATGTCCTCCATCGAGCCGGCCGGCTTGATCGAGATGCCGCCGGTGTCGAAGCACACGCCCTTGCCGATGAAGGCGGCCGGCTGGTCGCCCTTCTTGCCGCCATTGTAGCGCATCACCACGGTGCGGCTCGGCCGCGCCGAGCCCTGGCCGACGCCGAGCAGCGCGCCCATGCCGAGCTTCTTCATCGCCGGCACGTCGAGGATCTCGACGGTCACGCCGAGCTTGCGCAGCGCGGCGGCGCGCTTGGCGAACTCCTCGGGGTAAAGCACGTTCGGCGGCTCGTTGACGAGGTCACGGGCGAGAATCACCCCATCGGTGACGTGCGCGCGGGGCGCGAACGCCTTCTTGGCCGCGGCCACATCGGCCACAGCGACCGAGACGGTCGCGCTGACACTGCCGTCCTCGTCCTTCTTCTTGGTCTTGTAGCGATCGAATCGATATGCCCGCAGCCTGATGCCGGCGGCCAGCGACGATACCTGGTCCGGCGTCATCGGAGCGGACGGCAGCTCGGCGAGCACCGTCACGGCTTCAGCTCCGGCATTCAGCTTTCCCGTTAAGGTCCCGCCGTACTTGAGAAAATCCTTTTCCTTGTGATCGCCGCCCTTGCCCGTCCCGATCACGATCAAGCGCTGAATCTTGATTCCTTCGGGTGCCAGCAGGTCGAGCACCGCGCCATCCTTGCCCTTGAACCGCGCCGCCCCGGCCGCGCGCTTGATCAGGTCCGCGGCTCCCCCGAGCGCCTTGTCGGTCGCGACTCCTAGCCGCAGTGAATCGTCACAAAACGCCACAACGATACCGCGCGGGGCGGTCGACAGCGGGACGAAGCCGACCTTGAGGGTGTCGGACATCAAGCAATCCTCCAGATTTTCGACGTGAGAGCCGCCGTGACCGGGTCAAAATCCGAGCGGACGGACGGGGTTGGCGGCAGTTCGGAACCCAACTTGGCAGCAGTATGGCCTGCCTGGACCGGAGCTGCCAAGTCTTCCCGTGGCGGGGCGGCCACAACGGTGAAATTTCGACCACATTTTCGTGGCGCCACGCCACAGCCATTTTGTCGACGGATCAAAGGGATGGTAGAGATATTCACCGCTCTTGGAACGCGACGGCGCTAGGCTTGCTGGGGACCCGTTTCAAGGGTGGCCGCAGCGCTCGTTCCGGGACTGCTGATGTGGGATCGAGCGCACACGATGGGGTCCATCGACAGGTACATCTTTCGCACGACGCTCGCGTCGTTCGCGTTGGTGCTGGTCAGCCTCACCGGCGTGATCTGGATTACGCAGGCGCTGCGCGGCATCGACCTGATGACCAGTCAGGGCCAGACCATCCTAACCTTCCTCGGCATCACCGGCCTCGTGATCCCCTCGCTGCTCGGCGTCATCGCGCCGATCGCGCTGATGATCGCGGTTTCGCATACGCTGAACAAGCTCGCGACCGATTCGGAAATCATCGTGATGAACGCCGCCGGCATGTCGCCGATCCGGCTGTTCGTGCCGTTCGCCTACGCCACTTGCGTGGTCGCCCTGCTGGTCACAGTCCTGGCGTCCTTTATCGCGCCCGACGGCCTGCGCCGGATCAAGCAGTGGGATGCCGAGATCACCGCCGACGTGCTCACCAACATCCTGCAGCCCGGACGTTTCGCGCAGCTCGATCAGAACCTGACGATCAGGATCGGCGAGCGGCAGCCCGGCGGCGAGCTGAAGAGCATCCTGATCGACGACCGCCGCGACCCCAAGGAGCGGATCACGATCATCGCCGAGAAGGGCACCGTGGTGAAGAACGCCGACGGCTCGTTCCTGGTGCTGGAGGACGGCAATCTCGAGCGGTTCGAGATCGGCAAGCGCGAGCCGGCGATGGTCGCGTTCGCGCGCTACGCCTTCGACATGTCGAAGTTCTCGAATCAAGGCCGCGACGTGACGCTCGGAATCCGCGAGCGCTATGTATGGGAGCTGATGGCGCCGGCCGAGGATGACCCGATCTACAAGCAGATCCCCGGACAATTCCGGCAGGAACTGCACGACCGCTTCCTGGCCCCGATCTATCCGTTCGCCTTCGCCGCCCTCACCTTCGCGTTTCTGGGCGCGCCGCGCACCACGCGCCAGAGCCGCAACTTCTCGTTCGGCAGCGCCATCCTTGCCGTGTTCGGCGTGCGCATGGCCGGATTCGCCTGCTCCGTGATGACCGTGAAGACGCCGATCGCGGCGCTGATCCAGTATCTGATGCTGTTCGGCGTGCTCGGGCTGAGCATCTGGATCATCGTCGGCGGCGTGGTGGTCGAGCCGCCGGCCCGCCTCATGGAGGCGATCAACCGGTCCAATGCGCGGATCGCGCGGCTGTTCAGAAGGCCCGCCACCGCATGAGCATGATCACCAACACGCTCGGGCGCTACTTCGCCGGCCGTTTCCTGGTCTCGGCGGTCGGCGTGTTCGCGAGCATCTTCCTGCTGCTGGTGCTGGTCGATTACATCGAGATGGTGCGCAGGACGTCGGGGCTGGCCTCGGCCTCGGCGCTGATGGTCGCCGAGACGTCGCTGTTTCGTGTGCCGCAGCTGCTCGAGAAGATGATGCCGTTCTGCGTGCTGATCGGCGCCATGACCTGCTATCTGGCACTGTCGCGCCGGCTCGAGCTGGTGGTGGCGCGCGCCGCCGGCGTGTCCGCCTGGCAGTTCATCGCGCCGGCGCTGGCCAGCGCGATCATGCTCGGACTGATGGCGACGACGCTGTACAACCCGATGTCCGCCAATCTGCGCGAGCTGTCCAAGCGGATGGAAGCCGAGCTGTTCGGATCGGCGCCGGGCGGCGGCGTGCAGGATGCGTCCGGCTTCTGGCTGAACCAGCTCAATCCCGACGGCTCGGTGATCATCAACGCCGCGCGCAGCGAGCAGCAGGGCGTTCGTCTCACCGGCCTGACCCTGTTCCGTTTTGATACGCAGAATCGCTTCAAGGACCGAATCGAAGCGCGCGAGGCGACGCTCGAGGACGGTCAGTGGCTGTTCAAATCGGTTCGCCGATTCTCGCTCGATGCCCCACCCGTCGACGAACCGACGTTCATCTTGCCCACAACCCTGACGCCGGCGCAGGTCCGCAACAGCTTCTCCACCCCCGAAACTGTGTCGTTTTGGCAACTGCCGAGCTACATCCGTTCGTCGGAGAGCTCGGGCTTCGCGACCGCGGGGTACCGACTGCAGTATCATAAGCTGATCGCACAGCCATTTTTGCTGGCTGCGATGGTCATGCTGGCTGCGTCCGTGTCCCTCAGGTTCTTCCGTATGGGTGGCGTTCAGAAAATGGTTTTGAGTGGCGTGGGCGCCGGCTTTCTGCTCTACGTGCTGTCGAAAGTAACGGAAGATTTGAGCAAGGCTGCGTTGATGAATCCGATCGCTGCGGCGTGGCTGCCGGTGTTCGTCGGCGGCCTCACCGGTTTTATGGCCTTGCTCTACCAGGAGGACGGCTAGTGTCGTTCGTTGCCGTCCGTCAGACCGCGCTCGCCGCGCTCCGGCTGCATGCCGTTGCGCGCCGCGTTTGCGCGCGCGCCCGTTGCGCCGGGTCTGCCGTACTCGCAGCCGCGTTCGCGCTGACGCTCGGCCTCGTGCTTGCCGCCGCGGTCGATGCGACGCTGTCGCCTGCTGCTGCCCAGAGCTTCACCTACAATCCGCGCCCGCCGAAGGCGCCGCCGCCGCGCGTTGCCAACGACAACCAGATGCTGGTGCAGGCGACCGAGGTCGACTACGACTACAACAACTCGCGCGTCTCTGCGGTCGGCAACGTCCAGCTGTTCTACAACGGCACTTCGGTCGAAGCCGACCGGGTGATCTACGACCAGAAGACCAAGCGCCTGCATGCGGAAGGCAACATCCGCATGACCGACGCTGACGGCAAGATCACCTACGCCAACAGCCTCGACCTTTCGGACGACTATCGCGACGGCTTTGTCGATTCGCTGCGCGTCGAGACCGAGGACCAGACCCGGATGGCGGCGACGCGCGCCGACCGGTCCAAAGGCAATTACACCGTGTTCGAGAACGGTGTTTATACGGCGTGCGCGCCGTGCAAGGACGATCCGAAGAAGCCGCCGCTGTGGCAGGTCAAGGGTGCGCGCATCATCCACGACCAGACCGAGAAGATGCTGTATTTCGAGAACGCCCAGCTCGAATTTTTCGGCGTTCCGCTCGCCTACATCCCCTACTTCTCGACGCCCGACCCGACGGTGAAGCGCAAGAGCGGCTTCCTGATGCCTGGCTTCTCCCAGACGGCTGGCTACGGTTTCGGCGTCGACATTCCCTACTACTGGGCGATCGCGCCGGATTATGACGCGACGTTCACGCCGCGCATCACCTCGCGGCAGGGCGTGCTGGTGCAGACCGAGTTCCGCCAGCGCCTCAGCAATGGCGGCTATCAGGTGCGCCTCTACGGCATCGACCAGCTGAACCGCAACGCGTTCGCCGGCCAGCCGGGCGATCGCCAGTTCCGCGGCGGCATCGACACCAAGGGCCAGTTCGCACTCAACGATAAATGGGTGGTCGGCTGGGACGGCATCCTGTTGTCCGACTACACGTTCCTGTCGGACTATCGGC
>NZ_CAFI01000039.1 GCF_000239775.1 Bradyrhizobium sp. ORS 375 | reverse complement strand
AGCGCGCCGCACGCCGCGTTCACCAACAACTCATGGCTGATTCGGCCGTCGAGCGGAGTGCCGATCTCCTACACGCCAGCAGGCGGCAGATACGCCAGTCCGACAGTCTGCGCCGAAACACGCATTTCCTCAACGCGCTCAACATGAAGCGTCCTTTCAAGGTCCCTCGCGCAAAATAAATCGCTTCCGAAAATCATAATTTCTGTTCTATCCTGCCGCCATTCCGGTCCTGATGAGGGGCGTACGCGTCGTCACGAACGTTGGGCCGGCAATGCGATGGACGTGACGACGGCGCTGGACGAGCGCCGGCATCACGGACGGCGAAATCGTGTGGTCCTGACCTCCCGACGCTGAGGTCCGCGGCAGCGCGCGTGACGCGCGTCGTCGCCACGGTGGCCAGAAGGCCGGCGCACCGGGGAGAGCACGTATAAGCCGTTAAAACCGATCGCGCAGGGAGGGCCGGGTCTGTCCGGCTGAACCTGTGGTACCTGCCGCCTGCATCTTTTTTCGCAGGCGGGCCACGGGCCTCAGTCGAGGTCCGGCTCTCCCTGCGCCCTCACATTCATGAGGGCGACCGACGGACAGACCCCGGACAGAAGATGTCGCGGGAACGTGAAGACGCGCGCGGCGGATCCTTTGATAGGCCGGGCCACGAGGCCGGATCACCGGCGATCGCCGCTTGAAATCAAACCATCACAGAGGGCACTTAGGGTGCGGATTCGGCCGGCAGCCCCGCCGGCGCGACCAACCCTCCAGCCCATGACGAGGACCCGTCCGCAGCCAAAGCTGCGGCCGACGAGACGAGACACGCCGATGCTGCTTCAGGATCTCCGGACCACCGTGCTGCGCGAGGCCGTGCGCCCCAACATCTGGGACGTCGTTGCGCTGATCATCGTCGTCGGCGCGATGGTGCTGATCGTCTATGGCGGCGAGCAGACCACGCTGCCGCTGTCGGCGCTCGACACCGCCCCGGTGTCGCTCGATCCGTCCAACCTGCCGCTCTACGCGCTGCGCACCACCTTGCGCATGCTGCTCGCGATCATCTGCTCGCTGCTGTTCACCTTCGTCTACGCCGCGCTGGCGGCAAAGAGCCGGCGCGCCGAGATCGTGCTGATCCCACTGCTCGACATCCTGCAGTCCGTCCCGATCCTCGGCTTCCTCACCTTCACCGTCGTGTTCTTCATGAACCTGTTCCCGGGCAAGGTGCTGGGCGCCGAGCTCGCCTGCGTGTTCGCGATCTTCACCAGCCAGGCCTGGAACATGACCTTCAGCATGTACCAGTCGATGCGTAACGTGCCGAAGGATCTCGACGAGGTGACGCGCAGCTTCCATTTGTCCGGCTGGCAGCGCTTCTGGCGGCTCGACGTGCCCTATGCGATGCCCGGCCTGATCTGGAACGCGATGATGTCGATGTCCGGCGGCTGGTTCTTCGTCGTGGCATCGGAGGCGATCACGGTCGGCAATACCACGGTGACCCTGCCCGGCATCGGCTCCTATGTCGCGCTGGCGATTCAGCAGAAGGACCTCGCGGCCATTGGCGCCGCGCTGCTGACGATGCTGCTCGTCATCACCGCCTATGACCAGCTGCTGTTCCGGCCGATCGTCGCCTGGGCCGACAAGTTCCGCTTCGAGCAGACCGCATCGGGCGAGCCGCCCTCCTCGTGGATGCTCGACCTGTTCCGGCGCACCCGCGCGCTGCGCTCGCTGTCGATCCCGTTCGCGGCGATCAACCGCTCGTTCTCCAACCTGCGGCTCAACTGGCCGCAGGCCTGGGGCGGCCCGGTGCGCCATGCGCCGCCATCGCAGTTCGTCGACGGACTCTGGCTCGCCATCGTGATCCTCGGCTGCGCCTATGCCGGCTGGAAGACCTGTATCTATCTCTCAGCGACTCTGGCGCCATCGGACGTTCTCAGCGCGATCGGCTACGGCCTGATCACGCTGGTCCGCGTCGTTGTGCTGATTGCGCTGGCGTCGCTGATCTGGGTGCCGGTCGGCGTCTGGATCGGGCTGCGGCCAAAACTCGCCGAGCGCATCCAGCCGCTGGCGCAATTCCTCGCCGCCTTCCCGGCCAACCTCGCCTTCCCGGTCTTCGTCGTACTGATCGTGCGCTACGGGCTCGACGCCGATGTGTGGCTGAGCCCTCTGATGATCCTGGGCACGCAGTGGTACATCCTGTTCAACGTCATCGCCGGCGCCAGCGCCTTCCCGACCGACCTGCGCGAGGCGGCGGCGAGCCTGCATCTCACCGGTTGGCGCTGGTGGTTCAAGGTCGTGCTGCCCGGCGTCTTCCCCTATTACATCACCGGCGCGATCACCGCCTCCGGCGGCTCGTGGAATGCCGCGATCGTCGCCGAGGTCGCGAGCTGGGGCGATACGCATCTGACCGCCTCGGGCCTCGGCGCCTACATCGCATCAGCGACCGAGCGCGGCGACTTTCCACGCGTGGTGCTCGGCATCGCCGTGATGTGCATTCTCGTCACTCTGTTCAACCGGCTGCTGTGGCGGCCGCTCTATGCCTTCGGAGAACGCCGGCTGCGGCTCGGCTGACCGGGAGAGATCATCATGCGCGACCAGGTCAAGGACACCTCGCTGATCGAGATCAAGAGCGTCAGCCGGACGTTTCCCAAGGGCAGCGGCGACGATCTCGTCGTGCTCGAGAAGGTCGACCTCACCATCCGCGCCGGCGAGATCGTCGGGCTGCTGGGACGCTCCGGCTCGGGCAAGTCGACCTTGCTGCGGATCATCGCAGGCCTGGTGGCGCCGTCATCGGGCGAAGCCAAGTGCCGCGGCGAGATCATCGCCGGCCCGCCTGTTGGCGTCGCGATGGTGTTCCAGTCCTTCGCGCTATTCCCCTGGCTCACCGTGTTGCAGAACGTCGAGCTCGGCCTGGAGGCGCTCGGCATCGACAGCGCCGAGCGGCGCAAGCGCGCGCTGGCCGCGATCGACCTGATCGGCCTCGACGGCTTCGAATCCGCGTTTCCCAAGGAGCTGTCCGGCGGCATGCGCCAGCGCGTCGGCTTCGCCCGCGCGCTGGTGGTGCATCCCGACCTGCTGCTGATGGACGAGCCGTTCTCGGCGCTCGACGTGCTGACAGCCGAGACGCTGCGCACCGACCTCGTCGACCTCTGGACCGATGGCCGGCTGCCGATCAAATCGGTGCTGATGGTGACGCACAACATCGAGGAGGCCGTGCTGATGTGCGACCGCGTCCTGGTGTTCTCGTCCAATCCTGGCCGCGTCGCCGCCGAGTTCAAGATCGACCTGCCACATCCGCGCAACCGGCTCGACCCGGCGTTCCGCCAGCTCGTCGACAGCCTGTATGCGCGGATGACGCAGCGGCCGGAGCCGAAGCTGCCGAGCACCGCCAGCGCCGGCGTCGGCATGGTGCTCAGCCACGTCTCCTCCAACTCGATCTCCGGCCTCATCGAGGCCCTGGCCGGCGAGCCGTACAAGGGGCACGCCGACCTGCCGGTGCTGGCCGGCCACCTGCAGCTCGAGGTCGACGAGATCTTCCCCTTGGCGGAGGCGCTGCAGTTGCTCCGCTTCGCCCATCTCAGCGAGGGCGACCTGACCCTGACCGAGGCTGGCCGCCGCTTCGCCGACCTCGAGACCGACGACCGCAAGAAGCTGTTTGCCGCACACCTGATGGAGAACGTGCCGCTGATGGGCCTGATCCGCCGCGTGCTCGACGACCGCCCCTCCCACGCCGCACCGGCCGCGCGCTTCCGCATCGAGCTCGAGGACTACATGTCCGAGCAATATGCCGACGAGACCCTGCAGACCATCGTCTCCTGGGGCCGCTACGCCGAGCTGTTCTCCTACGACGAGCAGTCCGAGACCTTCAGCCTGGAGAACCCGCATTAGCCGTCCGGCGTCACGGCGCGATAGTCAGACTCGCTTTCATATTGGGATGAAAGCGGCAGTAGTAGTCGACCGTGCCCGCCTTGTTGAGCACCGAGCTGACCGTCTTGCTCGGCGGCAGGGTGACATCGAAGTCGCCATTGCGCGCCGTGGCCGTATGCGCCAGCGCGTCCTTGTTGACCCACTCGACGGTGTCGCCGACCTTGGCCGCGACCGAGGCCGGCGAGAACGCAAGCTTGTCGATGGTAATCCGGATCGTGGCGGCACGCGCCGGAACGCTCACCGCAACGAGCGCAAGCAGGCTCACGAAAGCAAGACGTCCCGGCTGCATGGACTGCTCCTACTTCAGATCCGCCGCGACGTGCTCGGCGTGCTGCTCGTGCCCCTGGAACAGCTTCAGGCCGGTCTGCAGCAGCTCCTTCAGCTCCGGATTGCTCGCCGACGGAATGAGCTGCGTTTCCAGCGCGCCGTTCACCGTCTTGTGGTAGGCGACCTCGTTGGCGATATAGGCCTTGTCGAAATCAGCCCCCTTGAGCTTGCCGAGCTCGGTGAGCTTCTCGCTCGCCTGCTTCGACAACGCGCGGCTGGTGTCGTTGTCCTCGGGCGTGACCTTCAGCTTCTTCACGAGGGCCAGCGCCTGCTTGTTGACCGCCTCGTGGTCGCGCACCATTCCTTGCGCGAACTCCTTGACCTCCTTGTTGCTGGACTTGTCCAGCGCCTGCTTCGCCGCCTTGATGTCGATTTCGCCGGCCGTGTAGGCGATATGAGCGATCTGCGGATCGCTGAGCTTGGCGCCTTGGGACAGCGCGACGCCGCCCGTGAGGCAGAGCACGATGGCCGTCGCAGTGATATGCTTGAACATGACTTCAATCTCCTGTGTCGCCGGAGCTCATTGCCGGCGCATGAATGGCTGCACAGGGATTGGATGAAAAAGAGCGGCGAACGTTCCCGAGAATCTTCAGGCCGGGAATCCGAGACGCGCGAGCACCGCGTCCGTCAGCCGCTTGCAGCGACGTCCGGCGAAGGGAAACGCGTCCAGCAGGACGGGACCGATCTCCTTCTCGACATTCTCCCGCAGCATGGCGCGGGCGCGATGCAGCCGCGTCTTCACGGTCTCGGGCTTCAATCCGAGCAGGTCCGCGGTCTCGTCGATGCTCATCTCCTCGATGACGCGGGCGATGAAGACGAGGCGGAACGGTTCGGACAGTTCATCGATGGCTCGTTCGACGACGGCCTGAATCTGACGCTGCGCCACAGACGTCTCCGGATCACTCGATATGGCAGGAAATTGAATCACCTCCGCGCGTGGCTTGTCCTCCCGTTCCATATCCAGGTGCAGGGTCGGCCGCTGCCCACGCAATCGTCCCAACGCCTCGTTCATCGCGATCCGGACCAGCCACGTCGAGAGGCTGGACTGGCCACGAAACTCGTCGAGCCGTGTGAGCGCGCGGACATAGGTCTCCTGGACCACGTCCTCGGCCTCGCTATCGTTGCGCAGGATGCCGCGGGCGATCCGGAACAGGCGGCGGTTGTTGGCCTGCAGAATGGCGCGGATCGCGGCCTCGTCGCGAGCTTTCGCCCGCTGGATCAGATCATCCTCGCCGGTGGTCGGAACGGAAGCCGTTGCAGCTATGGTCCAAGACATGGTGGAAGACATGTTCGATCATCCCAACTGAGCACAATTGGCTTAGATGGAATTCGGGCGCCGAGGTTCCCAAAAAAGATTGGGCAAGGAGTCTCACTGCACCGCGGCAAACGTATCGGGCCGCGCCATCGCCCAGGGGTCCCGAAAACGGACGTCCTGGGTGCCCTCGAGCAGTTCCCCCGGCCGCAGCGACGGATAGAGCTTTGCGAAGGAGGAGACCTCGGTGGTCGACGTCCGCTGTGAGAAGTGGATCGGACGCAGGTCCTGCGGATGTTCGAGCCCGGCGGCGGCCAGGAGCTCGGCCAGGGCATGCAGGGTCGCGTGATGGTAATTGTAGACGCGGTCGATTTTGTGCGGGACGACAAGCGCGCGGGCGCGGGTCGGATCCTGCGTCGCGACGCCGGTCGGGCAGCGGTCGGTGTGGCAGCTGAGCGACTGGATGCATCCGAGCGCGAACATGAAGCCGCGCGCGGAATTGCACCAGTCGGCGCCGATCGACATCGCGCGCGCCATGTCGAAGGCAGTAGCGACCTTGCCGGAGGCGCCGATCTTGATGCGATCGCGGATACCCAGCCCGATCAGCGCATTGTGCACGAAGTTGACGCCCTCGCGCATCGGCATGCCCAAATGGTCCATGAACTCCAGCGGCGCCGCGCCGGTGCCGCCCTCATTGCCGTCGACGACGATGAAGTCGGGATAGATGCCGGTCTCCAGCATGGCCTTGCAGATCGCCAGGAATTCCCAGGGATGGCCGATGCACAGCTTGAAGCCGGCCGGCTTGCCGCCCGACAGCCGCCGCATCTCGCCGATGAACTGCATCATCCCGATGGGTGTCGAGAACGCGCGATGCGCCGGCGGCGAGATGCAGTCCTCACCCATCGCGACGCCGCGGATCTTGGAAATTTCCTCCGACACCTTGGCCGCCGGCAGCACGCCGCCGTGCCCAGGCTTGGCGCCCTGGCTGACCTTGAGCTCGACCATCTTGATCTGTTCGGTCGCCGCCACGCGCGCGAAGGCATCGGGATCGAACGTGCCGTCACGGTGGCGGCAGCCGAAATAGCCGGAGCCGATCTCCCAGATGATGTCCCCGCCCATCTCGGCATGATACGGGCTGAAGCCGCCTTCGCCGGTATCATGGGCGAAGCCGCCGCGCTTGGCGCCGCCATTGAGCGCACGGACGGCGTTCGGGCTCAGCGCACCGAAGCTCATCGCCGAGATGTTGAACACAGAGGCCGAATACGGCTTGGCGCAGTCCGGGCCGCCGATCTGGATCCGGAATTTCTCCTCCGCGTGCGGCTTGGGCGACACCGAATGGTGCATCCACTCATAGCCTTCGCGGTAGACGTCCTCCTGGGTGCCGAACGGGCGCTTGTCGAGCACCATCTTGGCGCGCTGATAGACGACCGCCCGGGTGTCGCGCGAGAACGGCATGCCGTCCTTCTCGCTCTCGAAGAAATACTGCCGCATCTCCGGCCGGATCTCCTCGAGAATGAAGCGCAGATGCGCGGAGATCGGATAGTTGCGCAGGACCGCATGGCTCTTCTGCAGGAGGTCACGGACGCCGAGCGCCGTCAGCGCGGCGAAGATCAAGAGCGGGATCAGCACGAGATCGAAGATCTTGCGGTCGTAGATGCCGAGGATGAGCAGCAGGGCGGTCGCCGTGGCGCAGATCGTCAGCACGATGTAGCGTGGCGAGAACGGAAGCAGCAGCGTATCCATGGAAGGCCCCGGGGCGGATCGTGGACGGTCAGCGATGACGGTACTACGCGCATCACGAAACAATCGTTACACAGCCGCGCGCGATTGGCCATCGACGGTATCACATCGTCGATAGCCTGTGGCTATCGACCCGGATGCCGAGAGGTCCATGAACCCGATATCCAAGCGTCTGATATCCAAGAGTCTGATATCCATGAGCCCGGCGCGCGACCGCGACGTCTCATTGTAGCGCATCGGCCGCCCCTACAAGCCTACCAAGGTGAGCACTTGACGGGGCCGCTCCGCTATGCGTCAGCCGTCCGCGAACAAGCCGGAATGCGCTTCGCGCAGCTGCCGCTTCAGCAGCTTGCCGCTGGGGTTCTTCGGCAGCGCATCAACGAATACCACGCGCTTCGGCGTCTTGAACGAGGCCAGCCGGCTCGACGCCTGCTTCAGCAGCGCCTCCTCGGTCAGCTCACAGCCGGACTTCACGACGACCATCGCCACGACAGCTTCGACCCAGCGCGGATGCGGCAGGCCGACGACGGCAACCTCCGAGACTTCGGGAATCTGATAGAGCGCCTCCTCGACCTCGCGGCTGGCGACGTTCTCACCACCGGTCTTGATCATGTCCTTCTTGCGATCGACGATCGTGATGTAGCCTTCCTCATCGATGGTCGCGAGATCGCCGGAATGAAACCAGTCGCCGTGGAAGGCCGCGGCGGTGCGGTCGTCATCATGAAAGTAGCCGAGCATCAGATGCGGCGAGCGGTGCACGACCTCGCCGACCTGTCCCGGCGCCACATCGTTCATGTCGTCATCGACCACCCGGGTCTCGACGTTGAGCACGGCGCGGCCGCACGAGCCCGGCTTGCGCAGTTGGTCCTCTGGTCCAAGCATCGTCGCGAGCGGCGCGATCTCGGTCTGGCCGTAGAGATTCCACAGCCGCACCTTCGGCAGCCGCTGCGCCAGCTCGCGCAGCACCTCGACCGGCATGATCGATGCGCCGTAATAGCCTTTGCACAAGGTCGAGACGTCCGTGGTCTCGAACAGCGGCGAGCGCAGGATCGAGATCCACACCGTCGGCGGCGCGAAGAACGAGGTGATGCGATACTTCGCGATCAGCGGCAGCAGATTGTCCGGCGTCGGAAACGCGGTGATGATGTTGGTGGCGCCGACATAAATCGAGGGCCCGAAGAACACGTCGAGCTGAGCGCAGTGATACAGCGGCAGCGCGTGCAATGTGACGTCCTCGGCGGCGATGCCGGCGTCGACAATGCAGCTGACATACTGCCAGATCACGGCGTCATGGGTGAGCATGGCGCCCTTCGGCAGCGACTCCGTGCCGGATGTGTAGACGATCTGCGCGACGTCGCTACCGGCGATCTCGACGACAGGCACCACCGCGGTCGACGCCGCGAGCTCCGCAAAGTCGATCATGTCGCCCTGCCTTTCGCTCGGGCTTTCCGAGGGAAGCCAGATCATCTGCTCGACTGCCGGTGCCAGAGCCTTGGCGGCGCGCGCCACGCCGGCGAAGCCGCTGTCGGTGGCCAGCAGCCGCGCGCCGGCATGTTTGAGGATGTAGGCGACCTCCTCCGGCTTGAGCATGAAGTTGATCGGCACCAGCACGGCGCCGAGGCGCGCGAGCGCAAAGCGCAGGGCGGCAAAGGCATGCGAGTTGCGCGCGAGGATGGCAACACGCTCGCCCTTGGCCACGCCGCGGCTGGCGAGGCCTGCCGCAAGGCGATCGACGATGGCGTTGAATTCGGCGTAGGTCCAGCTGGTCTCGCCGCAGATCACCGCGGTCTTGCCCGGGGTGCGCGCCGCGCTCCGCCGCAAGAGATCACCGAGCGTCTGCCTGCGAACGATGGAATCCATGGCCGTTCCCCTTGCTGTCGCGGGGATGGCCGCCGCTCGGGCAATCCAAGTCCCCTCCCTGTGTCGCGCCGGACGTCTGCGGGTCCGGTCTTGCGGGCGAAAGTCGCACAGCCGCTTCGGCGCGCGCAAGGAGGATATTGCCAACGAAAAGAGCGCCCCGATTGCGTCGAGGCGCTCCTTGATGAATTCCCAAACCGGAAGGTCGGCGGCTCAGCGCTCGACGAACGCCTTCTCGATCACGAAATGGCCCGGCTCATTGCCGCTGCCTTCGAGGAAGCCGCGCGACTCGAACATGGTCTTGAGCTCCTCCAGCATCGCCGGGCTGCCGCACATCATGATGCGGTCCTTGGCGATATCGAGCTCATGCTGCCCGAGGTCGTTGAACAGCTGCTGCGACGAGATCAGGTCGGTGATGCGGCCCCGGTTGCGGAACGGCTCGCGGGTGACGGTCGGATAGTAGTGCAGCTTGCCTTCCAGCAGCTCCCCGAACAGCTCGTCCTCGCGCAGCTTGGCGACCACGCTCTCGCCATAGGCGAGCTCGGCGACCTGACGGCAGCCATGCACCAGGACGATGCTCTCGAAGCGCTCGTAGACGTCCGGGTCCTTGATCAGGCTGGCGAACGGCGCGAGGCCGGTGCCGGTCGACAGCAGCAGCAGGCGGCTGCCGGGCAGCAGGTTGTCGGGGATCAGCGTGCCGGTCGCCTTGCGGCCGACCAGGATGGTGTCGCCTTCCTTGATCTTCTGCAGCCGGGAGGTCAGCGGACCGTCCTGCACCTTGATGCTGAAGAACTCGAGTTCCTCCTCGTGATTGGCGCTCGCCATGCTGTAGGCGCGCAGCAGCGGGCGGCCCTCGACCTCGAGGCCGATCATCGCGAACTGGCCATTCTGGAAACGGAAGCCCGCATCGCGGGTCGCCCGGAAGGAGAACAGGGTGTCCGTCCAGTGGTGAACGGAAAGAACTTTCTCTTTATAGAACGCGCTCATGTCGTTTGTTTTTTCACGTGGGATGAAGTTGGAAGAAACAAGTCGTGACGGAGGCAGGATCGCAAAAACCCTATAGATCCAAGCGATTTTCGGCGCCTGATGTACGTGAAAACAGCGAATAATCAACCCGCATGGATGCACCATTGATCACGATCAAACGCATGCCGGCCAGTCGCGAAATCGCTTCTCGCGGCCATTCATTCGTACACAAACGATATCGGTAATTTACTTGCCGAGATTGCGATTTTCCAGCACTTTAATTCCGCATCGTTGGCCCAATCCTTGAGCAATGATTAACCATCCGAACCGCCAGCTCGCTGCCGTCGCCCGCTATTGCGCCGAGCGGGGGATTTCGCTCGATGTCCGGGAGGACGGCTGGCTGCTGGTGCTTCGGGGCGCCGCCAAGCGTCACCTGATCTTCGGCTATGATCTCGGCCTGAACAGTGCGGTGGCGCACAGAATTGCCTGCGACAAGGCCGCCACGGCAGCCCTGCTGGAGGCGGCCGGGGTTCCCGCCGTCCGCCACGCGTTTGTCCTGGCGCCGGCGCTCACGGGCGTCCGCGAGCCTCACTGGGCCTCGATTCTGGAATTGCTCGAAGCGCACCCCAACGGTCTGGTCGTGAAGCCGAACGAAGGCACGTCGGGGCGCGCCGTGACGCGCGTGACGACCTCGGCTGATCTCAAGGCCGCGCTGACCCGCATCTTGGATACCGGCGCGAGCGCGGCGATCTCGCCGCTGCTCGACATCGCAGACGAGGTCAGGGTGATCCTTCTCGATGAAGCACCGTTGATCGTCTATCGCAAGCAGCGGCCCGTCGTGACCGGAGACGGCGTTCATTCGGTGCGCGAGCTCGCGGCCGCGTTCGAGCCGGTCCCGTTGCGCGCGGCGCTGCTGCAGCGTCTCTCCAACGAATGCGATGCGTCGGCGCTGGATGCGATCGTCCCGCCCGGCGAACAGCGTCTGCTGAGCTGGCGGCATAATCTCGAATTCGGAGCCCAGCCGGTGCTGCTGCAGGACGGCCCCGTGCGCGAGACCTGCACGGCGCTCGCCCGCGAAGCCGCACGTATCATCGACATTCGCTATGCCTCGGTCGACGTCGTCATGGTCGACGGCCAATGGCGAGTGCTCGAGGTCAATTCGGGCGTGAAGATGGAAGCGCTCGGCCGGCATGCGCCTGCGCTTGTCGAGCGAGCCTATTTCGCCGCGCTGGACAAGATTTTCGGGGGTCGTCCATCGGGATGAACGGCCGGTCCGCACCCAGCGCTCCGCAACAAGATTTCTCTAGCGTCCACCGAAATGAGAGATTAGTCTCCGATCCAAAATAAACAGTATACTGTCAATTGGGAGAGCGTCCCTTGCGCATCGCCGTGCTCGGCGGCGGCCCTGGCGGGCTGTATTTCGCCTATCTCTGGAAGAAGCGGCACCCCTCCGCCGTCGTCGATCTGTTCGAGCAGAACCCGGCCGGCGCGACCTGGGGCTTCGGCGTCGTGTTCTCGGACCAGGCGCTGGAATTCCTCCGCGCCGACGATCCCGACACGGTCGACGCAATCGCGCCGCGGATGGAGAGCTGGCGCAACATCACGCTCAATCTTCACGGCGAGAGCGTCGAGATCGACGGCGTCGGCTTCTCCGCCATCGGCCGGCTCGAGCTGCTGAAGCTCCTGCAGGCACGCGCCGACAGCGTCGGCGTGATCGCCCGCTACGGCACGACGATCCAGTCGCTCGATCAGCTCGCGGGCTACGATCTGATCGTTGCCGCCGACGGGCTGAACTCGATCGTCCGTCGCAGCTTCGAGGGCGATTTCGGGTTCTCGGTGTCCTACTCGAGCAACAAGTTCGCTTGGTACGGCACCAGCAAGACGTTCAAGACGCTGTCGCAGACTTTCGTCGCGACCGATCGCGGCACCTTCAATGCGCATCACTACCGCTACGCGCCGGACATGAGCACATTCCTGGTCGAGTGCGACCGCGCGACCTGGCAGGCCTATGGCTTCGCCGAAATGTCGGTCGACGAATCCCGGCGCATCTGCGAGCAGGTGTTCGCCGACACGCTCGATGGTCATGCGCTGGTATCCAACCGGTCGGTGTGGCGCAATTTCCCCTGGGTGTGGAACGAGCATTGGTGGCACCGGAATATGGTGCTGATCGGCGACGCGCTTCATACGGCGCATTTCTCGATCGGATCGGGAACACGGCTCGCGATCGAGGATGCCATCGCGCTCGCCAAGGCGCTCGATGCTGAAGCCGACCTCTCCGACGGCCTCGCGCGCTATCAGGCGGAGCGGCAGCCGATCGTCAAGAAGCTGGTGACCGCCGCCCGCACCAGCGCCGACTGGTATGAGTCCTTTCCGGCGCACATGAAGCTCAGCTTGATGGATTTCGCCTACAGCTACATCACGCGCTCCGGCCGGATTGACGACACCAGGCTGCGCGCCATGGCGCCGCAGTTCATGGCGCACTACGAGGCATCGCAAACCGGAGGCCGGGCATGACGAGGGAGATCGCCGATCAGGTTCCTTCCGACAGCGCCGGCGCCCGCGAAATCGGCTTCGCAATCCCGGCGCGCTACAATGCCAGCCGCGTGCTGTTCGACAACCTCGCCAGGGACAACGCCAACAAGCCCGCGGTGATCGGCCCGGCAGGCCAGCGCAGCTATGCCGAACTGTGCGCCGACGCCTGCCGCTGGGGCAACGGCTTGGCGTCGCTCGGCCTCGCTCGCGGCGATCGCGTGCTGCTGTTCCTCGACGATACGCCGGCCTATCCGGCCGCGTTCTTTGGCGCGGTGCGCGCGGGCTACGTGCCGTTGCTCATCAACACGCTGACGCCGCCGGACCTTCTGCAATTCTATCTCGCGGATTCCGGCGCCAAGGTCGCCGTCGTGGATGCCGAGTTTGCCCGACGGTTCGACGCGCAGGCCTGCACAGAGACGGCGCTCCAGACCCTCGTCGTTGTCAACGGCGAGGCGCCGTCGACGGCGGCACCGTCGGCCATCGCTGCCGATCCGTGGCTCGCGACCTTCGCCGCCGAGTTGGCTGAAGCCGAGACGCATCGCAATGAGATGGCATTCTGGATGTACTCGTCGGGCTCGACCGGGCGCCCCAAGGGCATCGTCCATCTGCAGCACGACATGGCCTATAGCGAGCAGGCGTTCGCGAGGAACGTGCTGCGGCTGACGCCGGACGACATCTGTTTCTCGGTACCGAAGATCTTCTTCGCCTACGGCTTCGGCAACGCGATCACCTTTCCGTTCTCCATCGGGGCAACGACGTTGCTGCTGCCGGGACAGCCGAAGCCCGCTGCTGTCTTCGATGCGATCAGCCGCTTTCGGCCCACCGTGTTCTTCGGCCTGCCGACGCTCTACACGGCGCTGACCAAGGCCGACGGCGCGAAGCAGGCCGACTTTTCGTCGCTGCGTTTGTCGGTCTCCGCAGCCGAAGTTCTGTCGGCTGACGTCTTCAATGGCTGGAAGGGCCTCACGGGTCTCGAGATCGTCGAAGGCCTTGGCTCGACCGAGGTGCTGCACGTCTACCTGTCCAACCGTGAGGATCGCAAGAAGCTCGGCGCGGCCGGCCTGCGCGTGCCCGGCTACGAGATCGCGCTGCGGGACAAGGACGGTCACGAGGTGGCGACCGGTGAAGAAGGCATTCTCTGGGTTCGCGGCGACTCCAACACGCCGCTCTATTGGAACAGGCCGGACAAGACCGCGGAGACGATCCGCGAGGGCGGCTGGATCTACACCGGCGATCGCTTCGTGCGCGACGTCGACGGCTTTCACTTCTTCCGCGGCCGCGCCGACGACCTCGTCAAGATCTCCGGACAGTGGGTGTATCCGCTCGAGGTCGAGCTCTGCCTTGCCGAGCACCCGGACATCCGTGAGTGCGCGGTGTTCGCGCACGAGCTACCGGACCGGCGGATGAGCTTGAAGGCGGTTGTGGTGACCAATGGCGGATTCCACGACGAGCCGGCCATGACCAGGACGCTGCAGGACTACGTCAAGGCCAAGCTGCTGCCTTACAAATATCCGCGTGAGATCGTCTTCATCGACGAGTTGCCGAAGACCGGAACCGGCAAGATCGACCGTCAGGCGGTGATGCGGTTATGAACGAGCGCCATCCGCGGAGCATGCCTAGACATCCGGGCTCAGCCAGCCTTGCCGAGATGCTCCAGCGCGTCCTCGGCGCGCAGCGGCACCCGCGACACCTCGTTGTTGAGATCGACCAATTGGGACAGCAGGGTCATCAACATCTTCCGATCGGTGGCCTTCAGCGGCGCCAGCATGCGCGCCTGCGCCCGATCGACGGCCGGCATGATGTTCCGCAGCAGCGCGGCGCCCGGCCTGGTCAGATACAGCAGCTTGACGCGCTTGTCCTCGGCCGAAGGCTTGCGCTCGACATGGCCCTTCGATTCGAGCCGTTCGATGACGCTGCCGAGCGTCGAACGGTCGAAAGCGATCACCGCCGACAGCCTCGTGGCATCGATGCCCGGATGATTCTGGATCGCAACCAGTGCGGCGTATTGCACCGGCGTGAGATCGAACTCGCGGCATTCCTCGACGAAGATGGAGACCGCGATCTGCTGCATCCGCCGGAACAGATAGCCCGGCTTGGTGTAGACCGCGTCCATTGTGATCTCAGGCGACCTACTCGGCATCGGGCTGACGCTCCGGAGCAGCATCAGCAAATGCAGGCATGGCCTTCCCCGCAGCCTCGGCCTGCAGCAGACGCGGAAAGGCCGCGACATCGACGCCGAAGCGGCGGGCGTTGCCGAGCTGCGGCACCAAGCAGAGATCAGCCAAGGTCGGCTCAGCGCCGAAGCAGAACGGGCCGGGCTCATGCTTGACCAGCGCTTCGCAAGCCGCGAGACCCTCACGATTGGCCCAGCCGGCCCAAGCCGTGACCTTGTCCTCGGGCAGGCCGAGCTCGCGCAGCCGCGCCAGCACCTTGAGGTTCTGGACCGGATGGGTGTCACACGCGAGCACCTGCGCGAAGGCGCGGATCTGGGCACGGCGGAGGGGATCCCGGGGCAGCAGCGGCGGCTCGGGGTGGGTCTCGTCGAGCCATTCGATGATGGCGAGCGACTGGATCAGCGTTGCGCCGCTGTCGTCCTCCAGGGTCGGAACGAAGCCTTGCGGATTGAGGGCGAGATAGCCGGGCGCGCGCTGCTCCCCCTTGCGGAGGTGATGCGGCAGATGCTCGGCCGTGAGACCCTTGAGGTTCAACGCGATCCTGACGCGATAGGACGCGCTGCTGCGGAAATAGCCGTGCAGCTTCATCTTGGCACTCCTCCCGAAATGACATCTCTGGTTGCAATTGACGATAAACTAATTGACAGTATACTGTCAATAAATAACGACATCTGATCGCGGGAGGCTCACATGGCCGCAGTTTCGACCCCGGAACGCGAGGCGTTCTACAAGAAGATCGACGGCGAGAACATGACCGCGCTGTGGACGGTGATGAGCGATCTCATCACGCCCGAGCCGAAGAGCGCGTGTCGCCCGCATCTGTGGCAGTTCGCGGCGATCCGCGACTACATGATCGAGGCCGGACAGCTGATCACGGCCAAGGAAGCCGAGCGCCGCGTGCTGATCCTGGAGAACCCGGGCCTGCGCGGCCAGTCCAAGGTCACGACGTCGCTCTATGCCGGCATTCAGATGGTCATTCCCGGAGACATCGCTCCGGCGCATCGGCACAGCCAGTCGGCACTGCGATTTGTCCTGGAGGGCCAGGGCGCGTTCACGACCGTCGACGGCGAACGCACCTTGATGCAGCCCGGCGACTTCATCATCACGCCCTCGATGACCTGGCACGATCACGGCAACGAAACCTCGGAGCCGATGTTCTGGCTCGACGGCCTTGACATTCCCCTGGTGCAGTTCCTCGACGCCTCGTTCGCGCAAGGCGCGCAGGAAGATCAGCAGAAGGTCGCGCGTCCCGCCGGTGACAGTTTTGCCCGTTACGGGCACAATTTGCTGCCGGTCGACGCCAAGCGCAAATCGCGGACGTCACCGATCTTCAACTATCCCTATTCGTACACGCGCGAGGCGCTGGAGAACGCCAAGCGAAGCGAGGAATGGGATCCGTGCCATGGACTGAAGCTGAAATTCTCCAATCCGGAGACCGGCGACTTCGCCATGCCGACGATCGGCACCTTCATCCAGCTGCTGCCCAAAGGCTTCAAGACCGCGCGCTACCGCTCCACCGATGCCACGGTCTTCACCGCGATCGAAGGCCGGGGACGCAGCCGCATCGGCGACCAGACCTTTGAATGGGGCCCGCGCGACCTGCTCGTGGTGCCGAGCTGGCAATGGGTCAGCCACGAGGCGGATGAGGATGCCGTGCTGTTTTCGTTCTCCGATCGTCCCGTGCAGGAGAAGCTCGACCTGTTCCGCGAGGACCGCGGCAATGCCTGATGCGCTCAGCGCCAGTGCAGCAGCCGCGCTTCGAGCAGGCTGATCAGCTTGCCCACGGCGAGACCAAACAGCGACAGCATCAGGATGCCGGCCATCAGTTGATCGGTCTGCATCAGATTGCCGGCCTGCAGCACGAAAGTGCCGATGCCGGTCTCGGCGCCGATCATCTCTGCCGAGACCACCAGCATCAGCGCCACCGACGCGGTGATGCGGAAACCAGCCAGGATAGAGGGGAGCGCGCCAGGCCAGATCACCTTGCGCACGATGGTCGGGAACGGCACGTCGAAACTCTGCGCCATGCGGATCAGGTTGCGCGGCACCGCATCGACGCCGCTATAGACCGAGATCGTCGTCGAGAAAAACACGCCGAGCGCGATCGTCGCGATCTTCGGCTGCTCGCCAATGCCGAGCCAGAGAATCAGCAGCGGCAGGACGGCAATCTTGGGAATCGGAAACAGCGCCGACACGAAGGTGATGCCGATGCTGCGGGCGATCCGCCACAGCCCGATCGCGAAACCGACAACGATGCCGGTGGCGGTGCCGAGCGCCCAGCCGGAGAGGATGCGCAGCAGCGAGGCGGAGACGTGCTGCCAGAGAGCGCCACTCTCCGCGAGCCGATACAGGGCCCGCAGGATGCCGAGCGGCGTCGGCAGGAACAGCGGATTGATCAGCGCCAGGCTGCCGATCAGTTGCCATAGCCCGAGGACAGAGATGAGTGCGAGCAGGCCCGCCCAGCGGCTCGCCGCCGGCGTGAAGCCGGCGCCGCGAAAGCGCACCGGCTTGGTGTCGGCTTCAGCGCCGATTCGATGGCCGTCGGCTGGCGTTCGCTCAAGCATGCTGAACCTCGCGCTCGGCATCGATGGCCTCGGTCCGGATCAGCGCCCACAACTCGTTCTGGAGATCCAGCAGCTGCGCACGCATGCCCGCGTCACCGCGAGCGCGCCGCGTCGCCGGGACGGTCACCACTTTCCGGATACGCCCAGGACGGCGCGACAGCACGACGATCCGATCCGCCAGCCGGACCGCCTCCTCGAGATTGTGCGTGACGTAGACTGCGCCCATGGCTCCATCGGCGAGCAGGTCGACGAAGTCCTCCATCAGTAGCTCGCGCGTCTGCGAGTCCAGCGCCGACAGCGGCTCGTCCATCAGCAGGATCGCGGGCCGGACGACGAGCGCGCGCGCGATGCCGACGCGCTGGCGCATGCCGCCGGACAGCTGCTTCGGAAAGGCGCTCCGAAAGTCGAGCAGCCCGGTGCGCCGCAACGCATCGTCGACGGCAACGGCCCGCTGCTGCGCCGACAGCGGTGTATGCAGCAGCGGAAAGGCGACGTTGTCCGCGACGCTCGCCCACGGCAGCAATGCGAAGTCCTGGAATACGAAGGTCAGCGGGTTGAGGCTGCCGGGCGGCGGCGTGCCGCGCAACAGCGCCTGCCCCGCGCTCGGCTGCAGGAGTCCGCCCAGGATCGACAGCAGCGTGCTCTTGCCGCAGCCGGACGGGCCGACGATGGCAACGACCTCGCCGGCTCCAACGGTGAACGACACGTTTTCGAGAACGTCGAGCGCATCGAAACGGTGGCTGATGATCTCGGCGATCAGGTCCATCTCAGATCAATCCGCGGCCAGGTCGTTCAATCAATCCGGCTTCACGAAGTCTTTTGCGATGATGGCGGCCGCATCGTAACCCTGGTCCGCGAAACCTTGCGCCTGCAGCCACTTCACCTGGCTGTCGATGTTCGTCACGTCGAGCTTGCCGTCCGGGTCGATATAGGCGCAGTTGCCGACGACCTGCTCGACCGGCAGGTTGGTGTACTTGCCGATGATCTCGAGCAGCGGCTTCGTCTTCTCGTTGATCGCGGCGTTGCCGTCCTTCACCGAAGCAAGCACCACACCGTGATACTCGCGCTCGGCGCGCTGCAGCGATGCCAGCAGCTTCTCCACCGCGGCCTTGTTTGCCAGGGTCTTCGGCCCGGCGAATACGCCGCTGACCTGCCACGGCGTCTCGTCACCGACCCAGCCGAGGTGCTTGACCGCACCCTCCTCCATCAGCTTGCGGGCAACCGACACCGGCATCAGCGCGGCATCGACCGTCTCTCCCTTGATCGCGGCCGCCATATTGGACATCGACTGCAGCGGCACGATCTTCACGTCCGCGAGCTTGAAGCCGTATTTGTCTGCGAGCAGACCGACCGAGTAGTGAAAGCTCGATCCCACCTGCGTCATCGCCACGCGTTTGCCGGCGATGTCCTTCGGCGACTTGAGACCCGCCTCATAGGCCTTGTTGCTGGCGAAATAGCCGATCAGCGGAAAGCCGGGCCGGTCGCGGCTCATGCCGGCGATGATCTTCAGGGCGCCCTTGCCGGCGAGATTGTAGAGGCCAGCAGTGAACGCGGTGACACCGACATCGACATCGCCGGTGGCTGTCGCGACCGCGATGGGTTGCGCCGCATCGAAGAATTTCAGCTCGACGTCGAGCCCAGCCTCGCGGAAATAGCCCTTATCCAGCGCAATGAAGACCGGTGCTGACGATGACAGCCGGAGAACGCCAATCCGCAGCTTGATGTCATCGGCTTGTGCCGCAGCGGTCAACCCGAGCCACAACAAGCCCGCCAAGACGAGGTTCACGACCAGGTTCACGTACCGGAACATCCAACTCTCCAAGACCCGGCCACCCGCTAGCCCGCCGCCCGCGGGTGACGCAGACTTGTTGCAATATTTTAAACCGGATGTCGCGGCAAATTTTATCAGGAGATCACGGCCTGGCACCCGACGGCTTGGTCGCCGGCACGAACTCTCCTCGAAGCCCGAGCTTGCTATCGGGCGGCGATGGTCTCGAGCCATGACGCGAATGCCTGCGTCAGCTCCTCCATAATGGCGTGGTCGTTGCGGCCCGATCGGGCCGGCACGTGGAAGGCGTGGTCGGCCTGATCGAGGAGATGCAGCGTCGCGCGTTGTCCCAGCCGTCTGACAACCGGCTCAAGCAGCTCGAGCTCCGCCAGCTTGTCGCGCGTGCCCTGCAGGAACAGCATTGGCAGGTCGATTGCGTCGAGATGGTCGGCACGCGCAATGGAGGGTTTGCCGGCGGGATGCAGCGGGAAGCCGAGGAAGGCCAGCGCGGAGACATTCGGCAGCGGCGCCAGACTTTGCGCCTGGGACGTCATCCGCGCCCCGAACGATTTGCCGCCGGCGATCAGCGGCAGTCCTGCGCAGAGCCGCGATGCCTCGGCTACGGCAGCCCGCACCGTGGCTTGCCCCACCGCGGGGGGATCGGGCCGCTTGCTGCCCTTCTCCATATAGGGAAATTGGAATCGCAGCGTTGCGATGCGATGCACCGCGAGGCTTTCGGCGGCCTGGCTCATGAACGGGTGCGTCATGCCGGCGCCAGCGCCGTGGGCGAACACGAAGCACGCGCGCGCCTGGGGCGGCGCGATCAGGAGCGCCGAGACCGCCGTGTCCTGGACCGGAATGACAAGAGGATGCGGCAGAGACGCGGTCATCACGCCAGTCTGCGGCCGAGCCTCCTTCAGGTCAACGCCGTCTCGACGTCCTCGTCGCTCGCGGCGCTGCGCTCAAGCCGCGGTCCGGATCGTCTGCAGGAAATCGTCGACATTGGTCTTCAGAGAAGCCGCTTGCTGCTGCAGCGCGGCGGCCGCCGCCAGCGCGGCCTCGGCGCCGGCGTCGGTCTGTCCGGCCACGCTGCGTACGTCGCCGATCTCGCGCGTCACCGCCGCAGTGCCGCTGGCCGCCTGCTCCACGTTGCGGGCGATCTCGCCGGTCGCCGCGCCCTGCTGCTCGACCGCAGCGGCGATCGCGTTGGAGATCTCCGCGATTTCTCTGACGGTGGAGCCGAACTGAGCGATGGCCGCGACCGTCTCTCCAGTCGCGCTCTGAATCGTGGCGATCTGGCCCGAGATCTGCTCGGTCGCCTGTGCGGTCTGCGATGCCAGGCTCTTGACCTCGCTCGCGACGATCGCAAAGCCGCGGCCGGCCTCGCCGGCGCGCGCCGCCTCGATCGTTGCGTTCAGCGCCAGGAGGTTCGTCTGGCTCGCAATCGCCTGGATGAGCTGCACGATGGTGCCGATGCGCTCGGCCGCGCTCGACAATCCGTTGATCAGTTCGGACGTGCGCTGAGTCTCCTGGGTGGCCCGGGTCGAGACCGACACGGAACGCTGCACCTGGCCGGAGATCTCGCGGATCGACGCGGCGAGCTCCTGCGTCGCCGAGGCGACGGTCTGCACGTTCGCTGAGGCCTGCTCCGCCCGGTTGGCCACCGCCTCGGCAAGACCCCGCCCGCGCTCGGCGACCTCAGAGAGCTCCTTCGCGCTCAGCCCCATGTCGCTCGCCCGTCCCCCCACGCCCGAGATCACGCCCTGCATGCCCTGTTCGAAGCGCTGAGCGAGATCGGCCATCATCCGGGCACGTTCGGCCTCGGTGGCCTCACGCTGTGACGCCGCCTCCTGCTCCATGCGACGAACGGCCAGCGCATTGTCGCGGAAGATCTCGACCGCGCGCGCCATCCGTCCGATCTCGTCGCCACGCTGGCCGCCCGGAATCGGCTGATCGAGCTCGCCGGCCGCCAGCGACTGCATCCGATCGGTCATGCTGCGGATCGGACGCGACACGCTGGCACCGATCAGCCAGGCCAGCACGGCTCCGAGCGCCACGGCGCCGGCCGCCGTGGCGACGACGGTCTGCCGCGTGTCCTCGACAGCCAACGCCGTCCTGGCTCCCTGCTCCGCACGTGCCGTCCCGAGCTGCTGGTTGATGCGACCAACTTGGTCGTCGATCGCCTTGCTCGCCTTGACCAGCTCGGCCTGTTTGCTGCGCAACTCGGCAGCAATCCTGATTACGTCTTCGAACGCCGCCGCGTCGGCGGTGACGGCCTCTTTCAGGGCCGCAACGAGGCTCTTCAACCTGGCATCATCGACACCGGCGAGCTCGGCCTCGGAATCGGCAAGTGCAAGGCGTGCATAGACGAAGGTGAGCTTGGCGTCCTCCGCATCGTTCGGGGACAGCGTATTGGCGTAGCGCATCACGGCGACGCGGGCGGCGTCGACCACGCTGGCGAGACGCAGCGGATGGAGCAGCGGCTCGCTGCCTGCGCGGTTAGCGAGCGCGACCTGGATGCCGCCGACATTGACGCCCGCCACCGCGCCGAGCGCCTCGGTCTTGTTCGTCGCCGCCCGCAGCCGGTCGACCGCTTCGGCGGCGGCAGCGAACGACGACCGATAGGCCGCCAGTTCGCTGCGTACGGCGCCGATGCCATCGCCAATGACCCTCAACCTGCCGGACTGCTTCTCGACGTCGTCGGCAAGTCCGCCAACCGAGTCGATGGCCTTCGCGGCCGCATCCTTGTCGCCTACGCTCCAGGTGCGGATGAATTTCTCCACAGCACCGTTGGCCGTGAGCAGCGCGGCGCGCACCCGCGACATGCCCGCATCACCCGCTGCGCTGGCCACCAGCTCGTCCACAGTGCCGCCGATGCGCCCGACCTGGATCATGGCAAAGCCGCCGAGCAGCACCACGAAGCTCAAGATCAGCGCGAAGCCGCCGAAGATCCGCGGACGGACGCCGATCGACGACATCAATGACGAGAATTTCATGGTTTGACCCGGCTGTTCACGGCGTGGACCTGATGGCGGCGAGCAGCTCCTTGCCGAAGCGCTTCTCGAATTCGGGATCGAGCGGCTTGACCGCATCGACGAACGTCTTGCGGTCGAACGTCTCGGTGACTTCCATGCCGCCCTTGCGCAGATCGACCAGCTTCTCGGCGTCGAGCTCGGCCTTCCAGGTCACCTCTGCCGCCGCCTTCGCCGCCGCGACCAGCGCTTCGCGCGCACCCGCGTCGAGCTGCTCGAACGTCGCGCGATTGGCGACGAAGGCGATCGGCGCGAAGAAGTGGCCGGTCAGCGTCAGATATTTCTGCACCTCCTCGAAGCGATTGGCCGCGATGGTGGCGACAGGATTTTCCTGGCCGTCGAGGCGCCCGTCCTTGAGGGCCGCGTAGACGAGCGGGAAGTCCATCGGCACCACATCCGCGCCCAGCGCCTTGAAAGTCAACTGATAGACGGGATTCGGAATGACGCGGATCCTCAGCCCCTTGACGTCCTCGACGGTACGAACGGCCCGCTTCGAATTTGTCAGGTTGCGGAAGCCTTGCTTGCCCAGGGCGAGCAGAACCAGCCCCTTGTCGGCGAACTTGGCGCCGATCGTCGCGGCGATCGGTCCTGTGGCGACGGCCTTGGCGTGGGCGGTATCGCGGAACAGGAATGGAATGTCGAATACGCCGAGCTCTGGAACGACCGCGCTGGCGATGCCGCCGGACACCACCGCCAGATCGACCGCCCCGGTCCGGGTCGCCGCGAGCACGGCCGCCTCGCTGCCAAAGGAATTGCCGGCACGCTCGTCGATGATCAGCCGCTTGCCGACCAGCGTCTGCAGCTTGACGCGGAACTCGTCGGAGCCGATCTGCTGCGGGTTCTGCGGCTGGGAGTTGAAGACCAGCGACACCATCCGCGGCGACGCGACCGCGGGATGTGATCCCGACAGCGCCATCGCGATGAATCCCGCCAGCCAAAGGCTCCGAAGCTGTCCGCGCATGAGGCACCACATTGATTGTAGCTGGGCAGAGCTACTAGCAGGGAGATATGGTTAAGATGTTAAGAAGCAGCCCGTCATGCCGAACTCGTCCGCAGCCCGGCGCCACGGAGGCGGACGCGCGGAGATGATCTCCGCGCTTGCCGAAGGCTCGCCATCAGCTGGACTCACGCCGCGCGCACGGTGGCCAGGAATCTGTCGACCTCGGTCCGGAGCCGCTTGCTGTCATTGGCGAGTGACTGTGCCGCAGACAACAGGCTGGACGAGGCCTGGCCGGTGTCGGCGGCGCCGCGCCTGACATCGGTGATGTTGGTCGACACCTCCTGCGTGCCATGAGCGGCGTGCTGAATGTTGCGCGAGATCTCCTGGGTTGCCGCGCCCTGCTCCTCCACAGCCGAGGCGATGGTCGAGGACACCTCGGACAGCCGCTCGATCGTCGAGCTGATCTGGCTGATCGCGCTCACCGATTCCTGGGTCGCCGCCTGAATGCCTGCAATCTGCTGGCCGATCTCGCCGGTCGCCTTGGCGGTCTGCTCCGCCAGCGCCTTCACCTCGGAGGCAACGACCGCAAATCCGCGTCCGGCCTCGCCGGCACGCGCCGCCTCGATGGTTGCATTGAGCGCCAGGAGGTTGGTCTGGCCGGCGATGGCGTTGATCAGCTCGACAACATCGCCGATGCGATTGGCGGCCTTCGACAGCTCGCCGACGCGCTCGGTCGTGGTCCGTGCCTGATCGACCGCCTCGCTCGCCATCCGCGCCGACTCCTGGACCTGACGGCTGATCTCGTTGACCGAGGACGACAGCTCCTCGGTCGCCGATGCCACCGACTGCACGTTCGTCGAGGCCTCTTCGGAAGCGCCCGCCACCACCTCCGCCAGCTGGCGCCCGCGGTCGGCCGTGCCGGTGAGCGCCGTCGCCGATGACTCCACCGTATCGGAGGTCGCCGAGACCGTCCTCACGATCTCGCCGATCGCCTTCTCGAACGTATCGGCCAGCCGATGCATGTCCGCCTTGCGCTGCTCGGCGATGCGCAGGTCCTGCTCGATCTTTGCTTCCGCCTCGTGCTGCGCGCGCTCAGCCGCGAGCTGCTTGAAGCGCTCGACCGCACGCGCCACGTGGCCGATCTCGTCCTTGCGCCGCACGCCCGGCAGGACGACGTCAAATTGGCCGTCCGCGAGCTGGATCATCGCTTTCTCGAGCGAGATGATGGGCCGGCTCAGGGAGTATGCGAAGCCGAGCGCCAGCAGGATGCCCAGCACCAGCGTGGCGCCCGACGCCGCCATCATCATCATGCGCGAATCCGCAACGTGCGCTTCAGCCTCGTTGCGGTACTCGTAGCCATAGGCCGCCACCAGCTCGACCAGATCGTCCACGGCGGCAAGCGCCTCATTGCCGAGCTTGCTGAGCAGAAAGACCGTCGGGATCTCGGTGACGCCTTCCGGCGCCGGCTTGAGAACCTTGAGTGCGGCATCCGACCAGTCGCGCAGCTTCGTGGCCGCCTGCTCACGCGCCGCGTTGACGCTGTTCGACTGCACGCGCTCGCGAACGATGCCGAGATCCTCCGAGATCGCCTTGACGAGCTTCTCGAACCTCTCGGCAGTCTGCTTCGAGGTCCCGACCGTCTCGACGCGGTTCAGAACCAGCATCGCGGCGTTAAGCTCGGCATGGACCGAGCGAGCGTGATTGATCGCCATCAGCGGTCCATCGTAGAGACGAACGACGAGATCGCCCGCTGAGCTGATCCCTCGCAGCCCGTAGAGCGCCAGACCGCCGGCGAGCACGAGCATGATGCTCAGGACCGCGAGGATCCTCAAACGGATCGACATGTGTCAGTGCTCCAGAGCCTAGTCGACGACCTTGACGCTCATCTTCATGCGCGGATGGATCGCGCAGATCACGGTCACGTCTCCGCTCTCCTTGAATGTCACGTCGGTCGAGGCCCCCGGCTGCTGGGAGCCGAGGTTGAACTCGTTGCCCTTGCTCGTCGACATGATGTTGTGGGGGATGGTGTCGTCGTTCAGGAAGGTGAGCGCATCGCCCTTCTTCACGGTCACGCTCTCCGATGAGAACAGCCGCCCCTGCTGATGGATGACCTGAGTGGCGGCAACCGCGCCGGTGGACAGGCCGGCGAGGACGGTGCAAGCGAGAATGGTTCGGGATCGATACATGGTGGTCATTCCATTGCTAGCGCGGCAGCACCGGGGCGGCCGTCGGAGTGAGATTGCTGGTGAGGGTTTTCAGGAACGCAACGAGATCCGACTTCTCGGAAGCGGTCAGCCCGAGCGGGCGCATCAGGTCCGAACGGCTCGGCCGCTCGACACCGCCGCTGTCATAGTGATCGACGACCTGCTCGAGCGTCGCCAGTGATCCGTCATGCATGAAGGGAGCGCGGCGCGTGATCTCGCGCAGCCCCGGCGTCTTGAAGGCATGCTGCATCTTGATGACGCCCGGCGCGTACTCGCCGCGGCCGACATCCTTGGTCGGCAGCCCGATGTCCTGGAAGCCGTCATTGGTGAAGTTCCAGCCCTCGTGGCAGGTCATGCATTGCGCCTTGCCGTTGAACAGCGCGAAGCCGCGCTTGGCCTCCTCGGAGATGGCCTTCTCGTCGCCGTCGATCCAGGCGTCGAACGGGGCGCGGTCCGACACGACGGTGCGCTCGTAGGTGGCGATCGCCTTGGCGAGCGTCTTCGGCGTCATGCCTTCCTTGGGGAAGGCGGCTTCGAACAGCGGCTTGTATTCCGGGATTCCACCGAGACGCTGCATGAGCTGATCCAGCGGCATGTTCATCTCTCCGGCGGCCTGGATCGGGCCGAGCGCCTGCTCCTCCAGCGTCGCCAGCCGGCCGTCCCACATGAAGATCTCGCCCCACGCCGCATTCACGATGGTCGGCGAGTGGCGGCCGAGCTTGTGCATGCCATGGCCGACGCCGACCGCGAGCCCATCACCCCAGCCGAAGCTCGGGCTGTGGCAGCTGCCGCAGGACTGCGCCATCGAGACCGAAAGACGCGTGTCGAAATACAGCTTCTTGCCGAGCGCGGCCTTCTCCGGCGTGTAGGCATTGTCCTGAACGGAG
>NZ_CAFI01000040.1 GCF_000239775.1 Bradyrhizobium sp. ORS 375 | reverse complement strand
CTTCGCCGCCCTGGTCGCGCACAATCGTGGTCATGTCACCGACGCCGACTTCGCCGCCGTGAAGCTTGCCGGCTACACCGATGCCCAGGTCATCGAGATCGTGCAGCACGTCGCACTGAACAGCTGGACCAACTTCTTCAACGAAGTGTTCAAGACCGAAATCGACTTCCCGGTCGTCGAAGCCAGCAAGGCCGCCTGACCCCAAGGGTAACCCTAAGCGCGTGAGGGCAGTCCCGGCTGTCCTCACGCGCCAAGCGCCTGTCACCCCTTCATCGGAGCTTCCCCCGTGACTCTCTACAAGTCCGCCACCGTCCATGATCGCCAGGTGTTCTATCGCGAAGCCGGCGATCCGACACATCCGACCATCCTCCTGCTGCACGGCTTTCCCACCAGCAGCTTCATGTTCCGAGACCTGATTCCGCTGTTGGCGGACAGGTTTCACGTGATCGCTCCCGATTACATCGGCTTCGGCCAGTCGGATGCGCCATCGGTTGCCGCGTTCGACTACAGCTTCGAGAATTTGACCGCACATGTCGCGGGGTTGATCGAGCAGCTCGGACTGAGCTCCTACATGCTCTACATGCAGGACTATGGCGGCCCCGTCGGCTTCCGGCTGTTCACGCGCAACCCCAAGGCCGTCACTGGCTTCGTGATCCAGAACACCAATGCCTATATGGCAGGCGTCGGCGAGATGCCGGCGCAGGTATTCCTGCCGCTGTGGGAGAAGCGCGATGCGGCCAGCGAGGCCCCCGCCCGCAGGCTGCTTGCCGCCGAGACGACGAAGTACCAGTATCAGGTCGGCGCCCGCAATGTGGACGCCATCAGCCCCGACAATTGGACGCATGATCAGGCGCTGCTCGACCGGCCCGGCCATGATGCGGCGCATCTGAACCTGCTCGAGAACTACAAGACCAACGTCGCGCTGTATGACAGCTGGCACCAGGCCTTCCGCGCCCATCGCCCGAAGACGTTGATCGTCTGGGGCAAGAACGATCCGTTCTTCGTTCCCGCCGGTGCCGAGGCCTATCTCGCCGACCTGCCCGACGCCCGCCTCGTCTGGCTCGATGCCGGCCACTTCGTCCTCGACGAGAACGCCGCCACCGTTGCCGCGGAGATCAAGGCGAGCTTCGGCGGCTGAGATCATCCGCGCGAGGTCTGCTCGATCCGAACTCCTGGACCTCCGCTTCTGCCTGAACGACACAGGATGCGAGGCGGGGGTCCCTCACCCGGGAATAGCCTGGGATCGCAGGTCCAGCTACTCCTTGAGCCAAGACACCAGCGCGGCGGCCGCGCCGAGCGCAAGCGCTATTCCAGCGACGCAGGCGGTCCAGCCGTGGCGGTCGAACAGCTGGCCGATGAGCGCGCTGCCCGCGAGCCCACCGAAGAAATAGCAGGCGAGATAGCTGCCGCTGGCGATGCCGCGATTCTCGCTCGCTGCTCCCCCGACGAAGCCGGTGACGGCCGCCTGCGCGAAGAAGGTTCCTACCGCCAACCAGCACAAACTGGCACGACGGGCAGTTCGCACATGCGGGGCATGCCGGGCACGCGCGCGTTGCCCGTCGGCTGCTGACCGATACCGAGATCAAGCTGAACCGACGCGTGCTGTCCGCCTGCGCTGCGCGCGGCGACGCTCAGCACCTCGATGCGGAAATTGTCTTCGATCGCGATCAGAAGAAGCAGCACGTTGTAATTAGAACCGGCAATGCCAAAGGCTCGCTCAGATTTTACGCTGGTCGAGAGGGCGACTCTGTCCGGACCAAACTAAGCGTAGCGCTAGGTGAGATCGCGGAGATTCGTTTGATTGACGCCGAACGTTTTAACAGCCCGCGCACCCTTCATCCGACTAGAACTTCAGATTGAGCCCGGCGCGGAACGATTGGTCGCGGAGAGACTGCGACACCTGTGTGGTGTAGGAGAGATTGACCGTCGCCTGCGCCGATATCCGCGCGTCGAGCCCGGCCTCGACCACGGCGGTGTTGCGGGCAAGCGGCGTTCCAGAGATGGCGACGGGAACGGCGTCGCCGAAACTGACCATCGTCATCGGTGTGATGGTGCCGAACGCGTGGCGCCATCCGACGGTCGCACGGGCGGTGGTGGAGACGCCGGCGAGATCGAAGCTGGTCGCGGCATGTGCGCCGAGCGTGGTGAACGTCGTCTGCGTCGTTGGACTATAACCTGTCAGCGCGGCAGCGCCGCCGGTCTCACGGAAAGCATCGCCCGCCACATTGACGTAGGCGGCACCGGCGAAAGGCTCGATATCGAAGCGGCCAACACGCATGCGATAGCCCAGTTCGCCAAAGACCTGCGTGGTCCAGGTGTCGTACGACGAGGTCAGCCGATCAGCGAAGTTGGTCAGCGCGATGGTCCGGCTCGCAGCCAGGTTCTGCCAGCTGCTAGCCACGCCCGCGCGGAGCGCCAGGGCGCTCCATTCGGTCCCCGCATAAAGACCGACATGAGCGTTGTCGCTCGTGCCCGAGGCTCCGAGCGCTGTCACGTCAAGTCGCGTCTGGCTGTAGCCTCCGACGAATCCGACGAGCCAGTCGCTGTTGCCGACGCGGGCATCGGCGCCCGCGAGCACGCCGCCGGTGGAGCGGCTGACGCGCGAGGCATTGCCGTCACTGTGGAGATGACCCCACGCGCCGAGCGCCTGGCCCCAGACGACGACATCATGAGTGGGCGTACCCGCCGGCTGCGCGGCGTCGGCGGCCGCATAGGCCATCATCGGCAGGGACGGTGCGCCTGCGGTCGCGAACGCGCTACGCAGGCGGTCCATCACTCCGTCGCGCACGATGTGGCTGTCCTGCAGCAGCACGGCGCGGCTCGAGGCATGGATCTCGCCGGACAACTGGTCGAAGGCGTGGCGCGCGGTCGCTTCGTCCGTCTGCAGCACGGCGCTCCACACGGCGTTGCCGCTGCCGAGGTGGTCGATGGCCGCGCCGATGGCGCGCTGGTTCGGCGTGGTGCCGACAGCAGCAAAATCCGTGCTGTTGCGGGTCAGCGTCAGGGTCACGCTCTGCGCATCGTAGCTGAGGCTCGGCGTCAGGAAGGCCAAGTTGGAGCTGACATCCGCGAAGGTGCCGGAGAGCCCGCCCGCTGCGGTGAGAATCGTGTAGTTGGTGTGCAGCCCGTAATTGCCGCTTCCGGCGAGGACATTGACGTGGGCGCCGGACAAGGTCGCCAGTCCGCTCGCCACGATGGTGTCGTGTTGTCCACCGGCGTTGACCTCGACCTCGTAGATCGAGCCGGGCGAAAAGACGAGACTGCCTGCGGCATTGAGCGTACCGATCGAGTTGCCCGGCGCAATGGTTGCACCCGCGGCGAGCGTCACCGGTCCGACCGTGCCATTGCCTTGCAGCCGCGCCCCGGTGTCCACCGCGAGCGTGCCGCCGAGCACGCCATTCACCGCCAGCGTGCCGGCGGTAACCGTGGTCGCGCCGCTGAACCCGCTGCCGTCGCCGCCGAGTGTGAGCCTTCCGTCGCCGCTCTTGGTCAATGAGCCGCCGCCACCGATCGCGCCGTCGAAACCGACGACCGTGCCGGCCGCCGTGTCGATCGCGCCCGAGCCCGTGAAAGTCAGGCCGCGCGCGCTGGTGAAGCTGCTCAGCGTGCTCAGCGTGCCACCGCCGAAGCTGATGGCGCTGCCGGCGGCACCGAGATTGTTGTCCGCGGAGACCCGCAGCACGCCACCGTTGATGGTCGTGCCGCCCTGATAAGTATTGACGCCCGCGAGCACCAGCGTGCCTGCGCCGGATTTCGTCAGGCCGCCGGCCCCGGAGAGCGCCTGGTTGAGCATGAACGTGTTCGCCACGTCGGCGATGTCGAACCCGCCGCCGCCGGCTGCGAGCGTGATCGCACGGGAGGTCCCCGAAAACGACGTTCCGGTGACCTGCAAGGTTCCGCCGCTGAATGTCAATGCGCCGCTGGCAAGGCCCAGATTGGTGTCCGACGAGACCGACAGGGTGCCGCCGGTGAGAAACGTACCGCCGCTGTAGCTGTTGCTGCCCGCGAGCACCAGCCTGCCGCCACCCGCCTTGCTCAACGCGGTGCCGCTGCCATCGACGACCGTCGATGCGATCGTGGCGGAGATGTTGTTGTCGACATTGAAGACGCTGGCATTGCTGCTGGCGGGCGCGATTGCCAGCGAGCCGCCGCTCAGCGTGTAGCCGTTGGTGGAGAATTGCAGCGTGTCGAAGCTCTGAGTGCCGGCGACCGTCACCAAGCCGCCAGCCGCGCCGGCGAACACGCCGACCGATCCGCCCCAGAGGCCGTTGATCGCCGCCTGTCCGGGAGGGCCGGTCCAGTTGGTGCCGGTGGCGCTCCAGCTGCCCGCACCGCCGTTGATGGTGCCATTGCCGGTGCTGTCGGCGCCATCCCAGAACTGCAGATTCTGTCCGGTGCCGAGCACTGACAGATTGACCTGGCCGGGAATCGTGGTCTCAAGCTGCGCGGTGGCGATCGTGAAGCCTGAGGTGGTCGACGTCAGCACCTTGGCCGCGAAATCGCCAGACAGCGTGCCGCCATAGGTGAACAGGCGATAGAAGCCGGCGGCGGCGATCCGTGCGTCGAGGGTGCCGCCGAGCGTGAGGTCGTTGCTCACATTGACGAGGTCGTTGCCGGTCGCTGGATTGCTGCCACCGACCACGCCCGGGGTGTTCAGCTCGAAGATCGAGGTCGCTCCCGAATGAAGCGTGAGATCTCCCGCGACGCTCAGCGTGCCCGGCGAGTTGCCGGCCGACAGCGTCCCGTTCACCACGGTCGACGACACCGTTCCGGAGCCGCCAAGCAGTGCGCCCGCGGCGACAGTAACGCCCGAGGAATTTGCGATTGAACCGTTGACATACAGCGAGCCCGCACTGACGTTTGTCGCACCGGTGTAGCTGTTGCTCCCGGAAAGCGTGAGTGCGCCGGTGCCGATCTTGGTCAGCGCGCCGTTGCCGTCGATCTCGCCGGCGAACACGCCGCTGCCATTGTTGGTCCCCGTAGTCAGGCTTCCTGAACTCAGATGAACGAAGGATCCGGCGCCACCGGCCAGGGACCCGATGGTCTGATCGACGCCGAGCGCTAGACTCGAGCCGGCATCATGCAGCGTGATCCCGATAGAGTTCGACAGCCCGTTTGCGGTGCCGAGGCTGAAGGTGCCGCTGTTGTAGACGTCGATCGTCGGCGTATTCAGCAGGGTGCCGTTACTGGTGACGCGCAGAACGCCCCCGTCCGCGACAGTTGCGCCGGAATAGCTGTTGATGCCGTAAAGATCCTGGACGCCCGTCCCTGTCTTGACCAGGCCGCCGCTGCCGGTGATGTTGCCGAAATAGCCAGTATTGTTGTTGGCCCCTCCGAGCGTCAGCGTCGCCGTGCCCAGGGCAACGGTGGTCCCGGGATTGCCGTTGATGCCGCCGACACTCTGGTCGAAATTGTTCAGATCATAAGTGCCGCCCCAGACCGTGAGCGCGCGCGTGGCGGCGATCGCGTTCGCCGTGCCCATCTGCAGCGTGCCAGCGTTCAGCGTAGTATCGCCGCTATAGATATTGGTGCCGCTCAGGATGAGCGTTCCGGTGCCATTCTTGGTCAGGCCGCCCGCACCGTCTATGACGCCGGAGAAGGTGGTGCTGGTGTTGTCGTCGCCCGCGGTCAGCGTCTGCCCTGAGGCGATCACCACGTTACCTGCCCCGGCAAGCGAGCCGACTGTTTCGCTGGTGTTCAGATTATATGTCCCGTCGACCGTGAGCGGAGCCGTGGCGCTCATGGTCGCGCCGCCCGATGTTGTCAGGGTCGCGCCGCTATCCACCAGATAGGCATGGATGGAACCTGCTGTCCCGGTCCAGGTGGTGGTGCGCTCGAACGTAAGTAAGCTTGCGCCGACGATGCTGCCAGCGAAGTTGCCGCCATACACGGTGATCGGCGTGCCGAGGCTCCCGACATTGCCGCTCCCTTGCAAGTTGCGAACCAGACCTTCATAGACATTGAAGTCGAGCGCCGCGTCTGCGGCCACCGTGGTACTCACGAAACTGCCAAGCACGTAGGAGAATGACATCGATCCGGACCGCACATAGCCGCCGTCGATATACAAGCTGGGCTGCGCGAAGGCGGCGATGGAATTGACCACGATCGTGCCTTGCTCGCTCGCGGACCCCAAGTGAAGCGCCGCGTTAGCGCCCAGCCATCCCAGATTGATGGTCACGGAGCCGCCGTTCTGGACCGACAGCGTGCCGGACTGGTTGTCGTCGACGCTGATAGCGCTTGCAATGCTCGTGAGCGAGGGCACCGCGCTCAGCTGTCCTCCTTGCAGGTAGATCGGCGAACCAAACTGGTTGGGGCTGGAGATCGTCTGATAATTCGTGATGTAGGT
>NZ_CAFI01000041.1 GCF_000239775.1 Bradyrhizobium sp. ORS 375 | reverse complement strand
AGAGCGTCGAGCGGGATACACTGGTCTTCCTCATGGCAGCGTCGGCACCCGGGCGTGGAAATCGGTCGCCCTCTGGAACGCTGCGCCGATCGTGAGAATCGTGGCTTCGTCGAACGAGCGGCCGATCAGCTGCATGCCAACCGGCAGGCCGGTCGACGTGAAGCCCGTCGGGATGGCGAGCGACGGCAGGCCGAGATAGTTCACGGGCCGCGTGAAGCGGGTGATGCGCTGGATCACGGCTTCCGCGCCGGGGGCGCCGCCGACATCGCTGTCGGCGATCGAAGGCGACACCAGCGGCGAGACCGGCGCGATGATCGCATCGACGCCGGACGTGGCCGCGACATGCGCGGCCAGCGCGGCGCCGCGCCAGCGCAGCGCCTCGAGATAGGCGACGCCGGACACCGCAAGCGCGTTCTGCAATCGCATCAGCACCTGCGGGCCGTAGTCCTGCGGCCGCTCGATCATCCAGCGCTTGTGGAAGGCGGCCGCCTCGACCGCGAGCACGAGCTGGCAGGCCGCGGTGAGCTGGCGCTGGTCGGGCAGCTCGACCTGGACGACATCGGCCCCCTCGGTCTTCAGCACCGCGATCGTCGCATCGAGGCAGCGCGCCACCTCCGGATCGAGATCGTCGACATAGAACGCCTTGGGCACGCCGATCCTGAGGCCCTTGATCGAGGCTTGCGTCGCCGCGACATAGTCCTGCACCGGCACTGCGCTGGCGGTCGGATCCTCGGGATCGGGACCGGCCATCAGGCCCAGGAGCAGCGCGCAGTCCTCCGCCGTCTGCGCCAGCGGACCGACGGTGTCGAGCGACTGCGACAGCGGCATCGCGCCGGCGCGGCTGACGCGGCCCCAGGTGACCTTCAGGCCGGTGACGCCGCAGAAATTCGCGGGCATGCGGATCGAGCCGCCGGTGTCGGAGCCGAGCGCCGCAAATGTGAGGCGCGCGCCGACGGCCGAGCCCGAGCCGGACGACGAGCCGCCGGTGACATAGCCGAGCTTCCAGGGATTGTGCACGGCGCCGTAATGCGCGTTGTGGCCGGTCGGGCCGTAGGCGAACTCGGCCATCTGCAGGGTGCCGAGCCGGATCGAACCAGCATCCTTCAGCCGCTGCAGCGCAGTCGACGTCGTCGTCGCGACGAAATCGCGGCGGATCAGCGAACCGCAGGTCGAGATGTGACCGGCCTCGTAGTACATGTCCTTGTGCGCCAGCGGCACGCCGTGCAGCGCGCCCTTCGCGCCGTCCTTTGCAAGTGCAGCATCCGCCTCGGCGGCCGCCTTCAGCGCCGGCTCGGACTCGATCGCCATGAAGGCGTTCAGCTTCGGCTGCCACTGCGCGATGCGGTGCAGGCAGGAGCGCGTCACCTCGACCGACGAGAGCTTCTTGTCGGCGATCGCCTTGGCGACCTCGGTCAGTGTCATCAGTGCGGGTTCGGTGCTCATCGGCCCACCTTCAGCGTCTGGGCCAGGACGTAGCTCGCGGGTTCCAGGTCGAATGGGAGCGTGCCGGCGACAGCGGCGAAATTGTCGAACGCCGGTCCGATCGAGTCGGCGATCCGGGTTGCAACCTCCTTGTCGACCGGCAGGCCGGAGGCCTCCGCGATGGCACTGACTTGCTGGGGCGTGGGTCTGGTCATTCCGCTTCTCGCTGCTGATGTCCTACCGTCAGGCGGCCGGCGCGCGGCTGTGTCCCGAACCGGGGATCGCCATGTGGCAGGCGGCCTGATGACCCATTGTATCCAGCTCCGTCAATCTTGGCGCGACATTCGCGCATGGCGCCTCGGCGAACGGACAGCGGGTGTGGAAGCGGCAGCCGGAAGGCGGGTCGATCGGGTTCGGCGGATCGCCGGACAGCGGCGGCGTCTCGGTGCGCCTGTCGGGGTCTGAGGACGGCATCGCCGCCAGCAGCGCGCGCGTATACGGATGCGCCGGCTTGGCCCAGACCAACTCGACGGGCCCGAGCTCGACGACCTCGCCGAGATACATCACCAGCACGCGGTCGGAGATGTAGTTGATGACGTTGAGGTCGTGGCTGATGAACAGATAGGTCAAGCCGAACTCGCGCTTGAGGTCCATCAGCAGATTGAGCACCTGCGCCTCGACCGACTTATCGAGCGCCGAGACCGCCTCGTCGAGAATGACGAGCCGCGGCGACAGCGCCAATGCGCGAGCGATGTTGACGCGCTGGCGCTGGCCGCCGGAGATCTCGTGCGGGTAGCGGTTGGCGAAGGTTTCGGGCCGCAGGCCGACCTTGCCGAGCAGTTCGCGCGCGAGCGCGCGCGCAGCAGTGTCAGCCATGCCGTGCACCTTCGGCCCGAAGGCGATCGACTCCTCGATCGTCAGCCGCGGATTGAGCGAGGCATAGGAGTCCTGGAACACCATCTGCATGCCGCGCCGCAGCTCGCGCAACGAGATCTCATGGCCGACCTGGCGGCCGTCGAAGATGATCTCGCCCGCGTCACGGTCCATCAGATGCATGAGCAGCCGCGCCGTCGTCGACTTGCCGCAACCGGACTCGCCGACGATGCCGACCGTCTCGCCCTTGCCGATGTTGAACGAGACGTCATCGACCGCCCGCACCGTCTTACGGGCGCCGAACAGCCCGCCGCGCACGGGGAAGTGTTTTGTCAGGCCATCGACGCGCAGAAGCGGCTGCGCCTTGCCGCCGAGGTCTTCGATGGGGGCGAGGCCGGTGCCGGCCGTTGCTTCGCTCATGATGATGCCCCCGATGCCGCCGCAGACGCGCTGCGCTCCCTCTCCCCGTTCTTACGGGGAGAGGGCTGGGGCGAGGGGCAGCCGCGCGAGTGGTGTTCGCGGTGAGACCTGTCCCCCCTCACCCGGATTGCATCTTTCGATGCAATCCGACCTCTCAGCGCGAGCGAAGCTCGTCGCGCCCCCGCATCCGCCTTCGCTCTTCGAGCTACGGCGGACGAGAGCGGGGCGAGGTGCACTGCCGATGACGCCCGACCGCTCGTCAAACTCACCATCATCAACTCCGGATATCCATCGCGCTGCGCAGGCCATCACTGAGCAGGTTGAAGCAGATCGACACCGCAAAGATCATCACGCCCGGCAATGCCGCCACCCAGGGATTGACGTAGATCGCCGTGCGCAGCGTGTTGAGCATCAACCCCCATTCCGGCTCCGGCGGCTTGGTGCCGAGGCCGAGGAAGGACAGGCCGGCGGCGAGGATCATCGACACGGATATGAGCCCGGTCGCGTAGACGAAGATCGGCCCGAGCACATTGCCGAGCATGTGCGCCCGCATGATCGTAAAGGCGTTCGCACCCGAGGCCCGCGCAGCCTCAACGAAGTCACGATTGCGTACGCCTGTCGTAACGCTCTCGGCGACGCGGGTGATCTGCGGCACGAACACGATGGTCAGCGACACGATGGAGTTGGTGATGCCGGCGCCAAGCGCGCCGGAGATCGCGATCGCCAGCAGCACCGAGGGGAAGGCGTAGAACACGTCGATGGTGCGCATGATCATCGTATTGACCCAGCCGCCGGCATAGCCGGCGACGAGGCCAAGCATGGTGCCGATGCCGAAGGCGAGGATGACCGGCGTGATGCCGATTAAGAGCGACAGCCGCCCGCCATAGATCAGCCGCGCCAGCATGTCGCGGCCGAGCTCGTCGGTCCCGAGCGGATAGTTCGGCGTGCCGATATGGCGCAGGCGGCGGATCATCGAGCCTTGGTAGGGATCAGCGAGATGCAGATACGGCGCCAGGAGCGCCGAGAGGAAGATCAGCAGCAGGATCGCGACGCAGACCATGCTGACCTTGTCCCTGACGATGCGGCGACCGACGGTCGCCCAATAGCCGCGCGCCTTGGCGGCCGGCGCGGCCTGCAGGGACTGCTCGTTCACCGCGCTCGGGGACGTGATGCTCATCGCTAGCCCCGCTTGATGCGCGGATCGATCGCGGCCTGCGCGATGTCGACCACGAGGTTGAGGATGACGAAGAACATCGCCAGCACCAGGATCGTGCCCTGCAGCAGCGGCAGGTCGCGCTGAAATATCGCGGAGTTCAGGAGCAGGCCCGAGCCGGGCCACGAGAACACCGTCTCGATCAGGATCGATCCGCCGAGCATGTAGCCGAGCTGCAGGCCCATGACGGCAAGCGCTGTCGGCGCGGCGTTCTTCAGCACGTGGCGGAACACCTGCGTTTCGCGCAGGCCTTTTGCACGCAACGCCTCGACGAAGTCCTGACTCAGGATGTCGCCGGTCAGCGCGCGCACGGTGCGGGTGATGATGCCCATCGGAATGACGGATGTCGTGATCGCCGGCAGAATGAGAAAGCGGATATGTGCCCAGTCCCACGCCCAGGCTCCTGAGCCGGATGGACCGGCGCCGACCGCGGGCAGCCAGTTCAGCTCGACCGAGAAGATGATGACCAGCACCATGCCGAGCCAGTAATGCGGCAGCGACACGCCGGCGATCGCGATCGAGGTCGCGACCTTGTCGATCCAGGTGTCGCGGAAATAGCCGGCGACGAGGCCGAAGAACAGGCCGAGCGAGAAGCCGATGATGGCCGCCGCGATCGCGAGCGTCACGGTGTTGGAGACCGCGCGCAGCACCTCGGCCAGGACGGGACGGCCGGTCGCGATCGAGCTGCCCAGATCGCCATTGACCGCGCGCCACAGCCACAGGCCGAACTGCACGGGCAGCGGCTTGTCGAAGCCATAGGCCACGCGCAGCTGCTGCGCGAGCTCCTGCGAGGCGTCGGCCGGCAGCACGGCGACCAGGGGATCACCCGGCGTGATGTGAACGAGCATGAAGCAGACGAGCGCGACACCGATGATGATCGGGATCGCATAGACCATCCGCCTGGCAGCATAAGAGAGCACGAGTCACCTTCTGAAGGTCTATCGGTCGTCATGCCCGGGCTTGACCCGGGCATCCACGCGGTCTCCTCCACGGGTCAAAGATGGATGGCCGGGTTCAAGCCCGGCCATGACGACGAGTGGAGATGGAGCCTTACTACTCCACCGAGATCGGCGAGAAGTCGATGAACCAGCTCTTCGGCTGCACCACGCCCTTCACCTTCGGGCTCATCGCGCGCGGGCCGACGTCGTGGGCCACGTAGAGGAACGCAGCGTCGTCGACCGAGGCCGCGTGCAGCTCGGCCAGCGCCTTGTCGCGCTCGGTGGGATCGAAGGTCTGGCGCGCCTTCTTCACGAGCTCGTCGAACTTCGGGTTGTTGATGAAGCCCCAATTGTTGGAGACCGGAGGGGCCATCGACGATTGCAGGAACCGCACCAGCGCGAAGAACGGATCCATCGCCGCGTAGGTGACATTGGTGGCATTGGCGCCGTTGGCCGAGGCGTCCTTGGCGCCGCGGCGCCAGTTGGTGAACAGCGTGTTCCACTCGATGACGTCGAGCTTGACGTCGAAATAGCATTCCGCCAGTGCCTGCTGCAGATACTCGTTCATCGGCAGCGGCTGCATCTGGCCCGAGCCGGAGGCCGAGGTCTGCGTCTTCACCTCGAGCTTCTTGTTCGGGCCGTAGCCGGCCTCCTGCATCAGCTTCTGCGCAGCCGCCTTGTCGTACTTGATCTCGAAGGTGACGTTGCCGCGCCAGGGATGGCCCTTCTCGAACGTGCCGCTCGCCGGCACCATCAGGCCGGCGAGCAGACCGTCACGCAGGCCCTCGCGATCGATGCACAGATTGGCGGCCTTGCGGACGCGGATATCGTTCCACGGCGAGCCTTCGATGCGCGAGAACTGCCACGGCCAGACATGCGGCTGCTCGTTGGCATAGAGCTTGAAGCCGCGCTGCTTGATCTCGGGCAGCGCATCCGGCGCCGGCGCCTCGACCCAATCGACCTGACCGGACAATAGCGCCGCAGTGCGCGCGTTCGCTTCCGGCATCGGCAGCAGGATCATCTTGTCGGCCTTGGGCACGCGCGCCTTGTCCCAATAGGCTTCGTTCTTGACGAGCTCCAGCCGCTCGCGCGGCGTGAACTTCGCCATCTTCCACGGGCCGGTGCCAGAGGCGTCCTTGGCGAACGCGGCCCAGGCCGCCTGCGACTTCGCCTTGTCGTCGGCGCCGGTCGCGGCCTCGTAGAGCTTCTGCCACTTGCTCGGGCTCGCCATGAACAGATTGGTGAGGTTGATCGGCAGGAAGCTGTCCGGCTCCTTGGTCGTCAGCTCGACGGTGAGATCATCGATCTTCCGCGCTGACGCCAGCGTCGGCATGCGCGAGGCGGTGACGCCGACCTGGCTCGGATCGAATTGCGGCGCATCCTGCTTCAGCACCTTCTCGACGTTCCACACCACGGCATCGGCATTGAACGGCGCGCCGTCGTGAAAGGTGACCCCGGGACGCAGCTTGAACGTCCACTTGGTCTTGTCGGCCTCGTCGACCTTCCACTCGGTGGCGAGGCCGGGAATGACCACGCTCGGCTTGTCCGCCGACGACAGGTCCCACATCGTGAGCGCGTCGTACATCGTGAGACCGGTGAAGCGGTTGCCCTCAAAACCCTGGTCGGGCTGGCCGAGCGTGCGTGGAATGTCGGCGGCGGTCATGCCGATCCGCAGCGCGCTCTCCGCGCCGGCCGACGCCGGCAGCATGAGGATGGCGGCGCTCGTCATCATCGCGGCCGCAACGGCCGCGCGCTTCGTCAGTGAGGTCGCAAGACGCAAAAGCACGATCAAGATCTCCGATCAGCTGGCTAAATTCTGTGCAGCGTTATGCAACGCCTATGCCAGCAGTGTCCGTGACGACCCGCCTGCGACGCGTGGTCACAACCGTTTGTACTCAAATGATCTCCGCGGGCGCTTGGCACCCGGATTGCAGGTTTGGCGCGTCGAATTGATCCGGTTTTCACGGAGCTTCACCCTGATGCGTATGAAATTGTCCTTGCTGGCGACCGCGCTTGCGCTCGGCCTCTCTACTGTTGCCGCGCATGCTGAAACCGTTCTGCGCTACGGCATCTCGATGGCCGACATCCCCTTGACGACGGGCCAGCCCGATCGTGGCGCCGGCGCCTATCAGTTTACCGGCTATACGATCTACGATCCGCTGGTGGCGTGGGACATGAGCGTCGCCGACAAGCCGGGCAAGCTGATCCCCGGCCTCGCCACCGAGTGGAAGGTCGACGACGCCGACAAGACCAAATGGCGCTTCACCCTGCGCAAGGGCGTCAAGTTCCACGACGGCAGCGACTTCAATGCCGATGCGGTGATCTGGAATCTGGACAAGGTGCTCAACGATAAGGCACCGCAGTTCGACAAGCGGCAGAGCGCACAGGTCAAGACGCGGCTGCCGTCGGTCGCGAGCTACGCCAAGATCGACGACTCCACGGTGGAGATCACCACGAAGACAGTCGACTCCTTCTTTCCCTATCAGATGCTGTGGTTCCTGATTTCGAGCCCGGCGCAATATGAGAAGCTCGGCAGGGATTGGGACAAGTTCGCCAGCCAGCCCTCGGGCACCGGACCATTCAAGCTGACCAAGCTGGTGCCGCGCGAACTCGCGGAGCTATCAAGGAATTCCGAATACTGGAACAAGGACCGGCTGCCGAAGACCGACAAGCTCGTGCTGGTGCCGATGCCTGAGGCGCTCACGCGGACCAACGCGCTGCTCGCCGGCCAGGTCGATCTGATCGAGACGCCGGCGCCGGATGCGGTGCCGCAGCTCAAGGCCGCCGGCATGAAGCTCGTCGACAACGTCACGCCGCATGTCTGGAACTATCATCTCAGCGTGCTGCCGGGTTCGCCCTGGACCGACATCCGGCTGCGCAAGGCGCTCAACCTGGCGATCAACCGCGACGAGGTCGTCGGCCTGATGAACGGCTTGGCCAAGCCGGCCAAGGGTCAGGTCGATCCGTCGAGCCCGTGGTTCGGCAAGCCGAGCTTCGAGCTGAAATACGATCTCGCCGCCGCCAAGAAGCTCGTCGAGGACGCCGGCTACTCGTCCGCCAAGCCGCTGAAGACGACGTTCATCATCGCGCAAGGCGGCACCGGCCAGATGCTGTCGCTGCCGATGAACGAGTTCCTGCAGCAGAGCTTCAAGGACATCGGCATCGACATCGACTTCAAGGTCGTGGAGCTCGAGACACTGTACACGCATTGGCGCAAGGGCGCCGCCGACGAGATGAACGCCGGCATCACCGCCAACAACATCGCCTATGTCACCTCCGATCCGCTCTACGCCATCGTCCGCTTCTTCGCTTCCGACCAGATCGCGCCCGTCGGCGTCAACTGGGGTGGCTACAAGAACCCGAAGGTCGACGCGCTGATCGCCGAGGCGAAGCAGACGTTCGATCCGGCCAAGCAGGACGAACTGATCGCGCAGGCGCATGCGCAGGTGGTCGATGATGCCGTGCTGGTCTGGGTCGTACACGACACCAACCCGCACGCGCTGTCGCCGAAGGTGAAGACGTTCGTCCAGGCCCAGCACTGGTTCCAGGACCTGACGACGATCGGGGCGGATTAACCGCGACGCCCGCATCTCCGTCGTCATTGCGAGCCAACGGGTCCGCGCAGATGCGCGGCCCGATGACAGGCTCCGCGAAGCAATCCAGGGCCACGCCAACGACTCTGGATTGCTTCGTCGCTCCGCTCCTCGCAATGACGCGGAGAGGCTGTCGTCGCCAATCGACACGGTATGACACCGTTGTGGCGTCCAGACTCGCCACAATGACGGATCGTAGGGTGGGCAAAGGCGCGAAGCGCCGTGCCCACCGTCCATCCATACGACGACGGGAAGCGGTGGGCACGCTTCGCTTTGCCCACCCTACGGATCATCGAGCTACTTCGACGTCAGCGCATGCGCGCCGTTCCAGTCGTCCGGCGGCGGGCTCTGCTGATAGGCGCGGATGCGCGCTTCGTAGAGATCGAACAGCTTGGCCAGCTCCCCCGCCTCGTCCCTCTTGCGTCCCCGCGCGATCGCCGCCAGCGCCTCGTCCCAATCGCGGCTGCGATAGGCGGCGAGCATCTCGATGGTCAGGTTGCGCAGCAGCTGGAAGCGCTCGGAATTCATCACATCGTCGCGGCCCGCGATCGCGTAGATGACCTCCGGCTCCGTCTTGCCCTTCACCATGATGAAGTCGAGCTCGAGGATTGCGAGCTTGTCCTTCACCGCAAGCGCCGTCTTCGAGCCGACGATGATCGGAAACCCGTATTCCTTGGACTGGCCCTCAAGGCGCGAGGCGAGGTTGACGCTGTCGCCCAGCACCGAATAATCGAAACGCTGGTCCGAGCCGACGTTGCCGACTACACAGACCCCGGTATTCAACCCGATGCCGATATTGATCGGGATGTAGACGTGGCCGCCGTCGCTCGCCTCCTGCTCGCGAGCGCGGTTCAGCTCATCGACGCTCACGAGCATGTCAAGGGCCGCTTCACAGGCATTGCGGTGATGCTCGATGTCGTCGAGCGGCGCATTCCAGAACGCCATGATGGCGTCGCCCATGTATTTGTCGATGGTGCCCTTGCGTGCCAGGATCGCGTTGGTCAGCGGCGTTAGGAAGCGGTTCATCAGCCGCGTCAGACCTTGCGGATCGTGCTTGTAGCTCTCCGAGATCGTGGTGAAGCCGCGTACATCGGAGAACATGATCGTCATCTCGCGCTCCTCGCCGCCGAGCACCAGCTTCTCGGGCGAATGCGCGAGCTGCTCGACCAGCGCTGGCGAGAGATATTGCCCGAACGCCGAGCGGATCTGCCGACGCTGGTTCTGCTCGCGAACGAAGCTCGCGAAGATCAGCGTCAGGTAGACTGACGTCGTCGACAGCATCGGATAAGTGAAGTCGATCAGCAGGCGATGCTGCGTGTAGAAGTACCAGGACGAGCCAAGCAGCGCGCTCGCGAATACGGCGCCGACCACGACGAGGGTGACAGCGCCGAGCCGCGGTGCGAACACGATCACGAGCAGGCCGAGGATCAGAGCACCGAAGAATTCGGCCGCAAGGCCCCAGGACGGAACCGTCAGGATGGACCCCGTGAGGACGGACTCCAGAACCTGGGCATGCACCTCGACCCCAGGCATGGCCGGATCGACCGGCGTCGTCTTGATGTCGTTCAAGCCGATGGCGGAGGGGCCGATCAGGACCAGCTTCCTGGCGATCTTCTCCGGCGGCACGCGCCCCTCGAGCACGTCGATGGCCGACACGTAGATCGACGGATCGGAGCGGGCATAGTGCACCCAGATCCTGCCTTTGCGGTCCGTGGGTATCTCGAAGCCGCCGATGCGAAGGCCGGTGATGCCGCCGATATCGGTCCTGATGAGCACCGTATCCGCGCCGCTCACCACCCGAAGCATCTCGAAGCTGAGCGCCAGCATCGTGATGTCCTGCGCCTGCAGGATCATCGGTACACGGCGAATGATGCCGTCGCGCTCAGGCGGGATCGTGAACAGCCCGCGCCCTGACGCGGCATGCTCGATCACCGGAACGTTGCGCAACAGTCCCGGGTAGCTCTCCATGAAGCCATCGGCTTCGGGCCCGATGGTCGCAACGCCGGTGACCGGCAAAGTCTTGTCGAGGTCGGCGCGGACCTCGTTGCTGGCCGTCTCACCGAGCACGATCCGGGTGCGGCGCAGGGCGTCGGCGAGCACCTGATCGTTCGACGGCAACGCCTTCAGCTTCTCGCGCGTCGCCTCGTCGAGGTTGGGAAAGGTCTCGGCCGCAATCGCCGGGTTCAGCCGGTCCGGCTCGGCGAACACGACGTCGAAGGCGATGACCACGGCACCGAGCCGCGTGAGCTTCTCGATGATCTCGGCGATCCGCGTCCGCGGCCATGGCCATTGCCCGAGCTTGGGATCGGCGACGCTCTTCTCGTCGATGTCGACGATCGTGACCGGACGGATGGTCTTCAGCCGCGGACTGAAGGCCTGGAAATTGTCGAAGGTGCGGAGACGCAACTCCTGTAGCGGAGCGGGATCGGCGACCCGCAGCGCCGCGAAGGCGACCAGCAGCAGCAGGCAGATCAGGCGCGCATAGCCGAACTTGCGCGCGAACCATCGTGGCACTGCCCTCAATCGATTCATGCCGTATCCATTATCACGCCGGGGCTGGCGATCCGAGACACCAAGCTATTCCCGAAGAGAGCAGCGTCTGGCGATCCAGCCCGAACCGCGCTGCTGCAAGGCCGGCTCAGACCAGGTGGAAGCCGTCGTGCTGCGCCTTGAACTGGTCGAGCGTCACGCCCTTGAGGATCAGCGTATCATGCGCCGCATCGGTGATGACGGTGTCGTGGCCGTTGTTGGCGGACTGCGCCGAGGCAACAAGCGCCTCCGTGTTCGCAAACGTCGAACTGTCGAGCTCGACGACGTCCCGGCTGAGATCGAGGTCGGCAATCGTGGCGCTGCCGAAATGCGGCTTGAACACGAAGGTGTCGTTGCCGCCCTTGCCGAAGATGGTGACGCCGCCACCGACATTGACGAAGTCATCGTCGTGCGCAGTGCCGTTCACCGTCGACGCGCCGTTGCCCGCCAGCGTCACCGTCAGCGCCTTGGTGCCGGACGTGCCGTGGCCGTCGCTGACCTCCGCCTGATAGGTGACCGTCAGCGTGTCGCCGGGCTTCAGGAAGTCAAGGTTCACGGCGTCGGAATGATAGTGCCAGTGCAGGACCTCGGAGCCGCCCTTGGACGTGACGCTGTCGAAGGTCACGGCGCCGGCATCGGCCAGTTTCTGCACATTGGCCTCGGCCGGCAGGGTCGACGAGCCGTTGTACTTGATCACGCCATTGCCGAGCACCGAGGCGGTCAGCACGTCGCCGATGTCCTTGTCGAGCACGGTCAGCGTGCCGGAGATGTCGCTGGCCAGCTTGACGGGCTGATCGGCAATGAACCCGGCCGAGACGTTGTCCAGCTCGAACGCATTCGCGCTGCTCGCCAGCACGACCTTGTTGAACGGGGCCAGGCCAAGGAATTCGACGTAGCCGTTTGACGCCAGCGATCCCTGCCCGCCATTGGCCAGCAGCGGCGCGACGTCGTTGCCGCTATAGGAGGCGATCAGCTTGTTGCCGTCGTAGAAGGAGATGCTGTTGTAGCTATCGACCGAGCCCCAATACAGCCCGAAGCTGTTCTTGGCGCTGTCGAAGGTGATGGTCTCCTGCGCGTGATTGCCGATGCTCAGATAGTTGGTCCGGTCGGCGCCGTCAGCCATGTAGGGCGCCGCAGACACCGGCGAGGATCCGTGCACGATTCCCGCATTGCCGCTGGCCGTGAAATTCGCGTGCAGCGCCTGGCTATGGAAGCTGCCATGGCCGCGCCCATTGTCGGCGATTACGCCAGCCGACACGTCGTCGAACGTCTCGGTCGGCATGTCATGGGCATTGAGGGAGGTGCCTGTGGTAAGCACGGTGGCCCGCTCGGACAGGATGACCGTCTGGACCGGCGGATTGGTTTCTCCCGTGATGACAGGCGCGTCCTCCGCGCCATCGACCGTGATGGTGACGGGGACAGTGACCACGCCGCCATGCCCGTCGGCGATCTCGACGGTGTAGGTCAGCGTGACGTGCTGACCGACGCCGAGATAGTCGAACGCCTTGTCCTCGGCCGCGAAGGTCCAGGGCTGCGAGGCGGCGGCGCCGCCGGTGGAATCGGTGAGCGCCCCGAGCGAGAGCCAGCTCTTGAGCACGGACGAATCGGAGGGAAGTCCGTCGGCCGCGCCCTGCGCAGCGACGTCGACCACCTTGATCACATGGGTATCGGTGAGATCGGCATCGGTGAAGCTGATCGTGCCATGAGCAGTGTCGAGATCGCTCGATTCGGACTTGCCGGCCTGCTCGGCGATCACAGCGCCCTGCGCCGTCGACGTGACCACCGGCTTGTCGTTGGTGCCGGTGATGGTGACGACGATCGTCGATGTCGCGGTGCCGCCCTGATGATCGTCAAGGGTCACCGTGGAGGTCACCGTGACCGTCTGGCCGTCGCCGAGGAAATCGAGCGCGCCGTCGGCGATGGCATAGGTCCAGCCGACCGCACCGCTGTTGGTGTTGCCGCTCTGGCTCAGCTGCAGCGCCTGCTCCAGCGCGGCGACCTGGCCCGGCGTCAGCTGGGCGGACAGATCGGTCTGATGATCGGCCGCGGTCCAGGTCACGCTCTGGGCATTCGCGAGGATGGCCGCCGTCGGACGATCCGTCAGATCGACATCGGTGAAGTGGATGGTGCCGTCGACGCTGTGGAGGTCGGACGCGCCTGTCGCGCCGGCGGTTTCCACGATGGCGCCGGAGTGGTCGGCATCGGCGATGACGGGCGCGGCATCATCGGCCATCAGCGTGATGAGCGTTCCGCCCTGGCCGTCGTCGCTGCCGGCGAAATGCGCGTTCGAATAGTCGGCGCCGCTCAAGGTCAGGCTGACGCTATTGCCGGTGCCATCGACGACCGTGAGTACGCCGCTCTCCGCATCATAGGAGGCGGTCGTGGTTGCCGGATCCCATTTGATCGTCTTGAGATCGATCTTGTCGGAGACGCCGAGCCCGATGATCTTGGCACCGAAGCTGGCGTCCTCGACGACCAGCGTGCTGCTGCCATCGCCGCTGAAGTCGATCGTCTGCGTATTGCCGCCGGCGACGTGAAGAATGGCGCCGGGATCGATCGTGATGGTTCCGGATCCGGAGATCGGGCCGTTGATGTCGACGATTCCGCCGACGATCTCGATCGTGCCATCGTTGATAAAGGCGCCGTTGATCTCGAACGTGCCACCGACGACCTCGATCGTGCCGTCATTGAAGAGCGAGCTGTCGATGGTGGTGAACCCGCTCGCCGTCAGGGTGCCGTAGACGTGCAGCGTGCCGTCGCCGCTCACCGTGGTGCCTGCCAGGCTGAGCAGCGCGTCGACGTCGACGGTGAAGACGCCGGAATTGCCGACATGCATGTCCGACAGGGTCACGCCGGAGCCGGAGATCTCCAGCGTCCCGGCGATGCCGACGCTCAGCACGCCGCCGGTGAGCGAGGTGTGTCCGTCCAGCACCAGCGTCGACGGCACCGGGCTGTCGCCCTCATCATCGATGATGATCTGACCGCCGGCATTGTCGATCGTGACGCCGTCGAACGTGGTCGCGGCCGCCGTCTCGACATGCACGACGCCACGGTTGACGAGATCGCCCCCGATGATCGTGCTGTCCTCGAGCTGCAGCAGCGCATCCTGGTCGACCTTGACCGTCCCGGAATTGCTGATCGAGACCGTGGTCATGACCGCACCGGCTGCGGACGCGACCTCGAGCACCGAGCCGGGATCGATGCCGATCGCCGTACCATGCAAGGTCGCGCCGCCCTGAACGGTCAAGGTCACTGGCGTGAACGGCGTTTCTGGCAGCCCGTTCTCGGTCGAGACGAGGCGGATGTTGCCGGAGCCATTCTCACCGCTGCTGTCGCCGATCAGGAGCGTGCCGCCCTCGACGGCGCTGCCGTCGATGCTGCTGTCCCCGATCACCGCGATCGTGCCGTCATTGCCGATCGTGCCGCCGGCGACGCTGGTACCGGACAGCGAGAGCACGCCGCCGAGCGCGATCGTCAGCGCCGCCGCATTGGCATTGCTGATCGTCTCGTCCTCGAACGCGTTGCCGCTGCCGGACACGGCGATCGTGCCGAAATTGTCGATCGTCCCGCCGCCGATCGCCGCCTGTCCCGTCAAGGCGATCGTTCCGCCGGCCTCGTTCGTCACGTCGCCGCCGGTGATGCTCGCCTCGGAGAGCGTCAGCTTGGCTGCAGTCTCGACCGTGATGAGGCCGTCGGCATTGTCGATGCTGGTATCGAGATCGAGCTTCAGCGCGCCTTGCGCCTTGACGACGATCCGGCCGGCATTGGTGACGGCGTCGTCCGACAGGACGTTGCCGCTGCCCAAGGCCTCGATCGTGCCGAAATTCAAGAACTCGGCATTGCTGATCGCAGCGCCGCCCTTCAGGACGAGCATGCCGTCGTCAAGCTGAGACGTCTCTTCGCCGCTCTCCAGCGTTCCGAACGTCTGAACGACCAGCGCCCCCTGAACGACGATCGTGCCGCCGTCGATGCTGCCGCCGTCGAGGGTCAGAGTCGCGCCCTGGTCGACCTGGATCAGGCCGGAGCTGTCCTCGCCGGCATTTTCGATCTCGCCATGCACCGTCAGCGTGCCGCCGGTCAGCTCCATCGTTCCCGTGTTGCTGATGCCTGCAGCGCTGCCGAACACGCCGCCGCCCGAGAGCAGCACCGTGCCGGAATTGTGCAGCTCGGCCTGATCCAGGATCTGCGCCGAGCCGCCGACGTTGATGATGGCGTCCGCGAAATTGATGATGCGCGCATCGGCTTTGGCGGTGAGCGCGCCGCTGATCGTCAGCGTGCTGTGATTGTCCAGCTCCGGGATCGCCCCGCCGCCGAAATCATTCATGCTGAGCGACTTGGCGAAGGCTGCGGCGTCGATCGTCACCGGGAAGGCCGGCGTCAGGCCGTGCAGCTGATCGGTGATGATGATGACGTCGTCGGCGGCCGTCGGCGCCAGACCGGTCGCCCAGTTCGCGGCGTCGCTCCACAGATGAACCTGGGCGCCGCTGCTCTCGCCGTCTTGCGTGGTGGCGATCCAGACCACGGCCGGATCATCCGTGCCGGTGATGGTGACCGTGATCGTCCGGGTCGATGTCGCGCCTTGCGAATCCGTCAGCGTCACCGTGTAGGTGAGCGTCAGCGTCTCCCCCGCGGGGATGAAGTCGGCGACGTAGACCGGCAGGTTACCGAGGCTCCAGGCGATCTTGCCCGTGCCGCTGCCGGTGCTGTCCGCCGCCAGCGTCGCGGTCAACGCCTGCTCGAACAGCGCCAGCGGCGCCGGGGGAACGCTGCCGCCCTCGAGCACGGCGCTGGTCAATTTGGCCGACACCGTATGGGTATCGGTGAGGTCGACATCCGTGAAGGTCAGCGTGCCCGAGGTCGGATCATCCGACGTCAGCGGCCCGCCCGGCACGCTGGTGCCGCCTTCGAACGCGATGGTCGCAACGCTGGTCGTAATCTGCGGCTTGTCGTTGGTCCCGGTCACGGTGATCGTGATCGGCACCTCGGTGAATTCGTTGGCGAGTGCGTAGTTGGTGTCGACCCGCACGATGTAGGTCAGCGTCAGCTTCTCGCCGGCACCGAGGAAATCAAAATAATTGTCGGGAACGCTGTAGGTCAGCGTCGCCGAGCCGTAGTTCTTGTTGGCCGGGTCCGGGGTCACGTTGATCGCCACGGCCGTCGCCATGACATCCTGCAGCTGCAGGGCGTTCAACGAGCCGGTGACGTCTGTCTGCTGCGCGCTCTTATAGGCAAACGACTTGAAGCTGACCGATACGGTCGGCCGGTCGGCGAGATTGATGTCGAGGAAATTGACCCGGCTGAGCACCGTGTCGAGATCGGTGCTGATCCCGGTCTGGCCTACACGCTCGCTAAGGCCGAAGCTCGAGCTGAGCGTGCCGTTGACGTCCAGCACCCGAACCTCGGGCGCACCGGCATAGTGGTCCAGGCCGGTCGGCGTGTTGCCGCCGGTGGAGGTCGGCGCGGCGCCGTCGGTGACCAGGATCTTCGGCGTCGCGCTGGTGCCATTCGGCAGCGTCACCGGCTGCAGCGTCTGCAGCACGCCCAGATCGGTGAAGTGAGTCGTCGTCTTCGGGTTGGTGTTGGAATTGTCGGTGAACTTCAGCGTGAAGACGTCGTTGATCAGCTTCTGCACGTCGGGCGTCAGCGGCACCGTCGTCTGGTTCACGATGCCGTTGCTGATCTGGATCTGCTGCCCAGCCTGGTTGACGAGCGCGATCGGCTGCAAGGTCGTCTTGTCGAACAGGACGTAGGAGCCGGTGCGGCCGTCGGGCTCGACGAGCACCTGGAACTTGGCGTCGGGCAGACCGCCCTGCCCCGGCACCGTGAAGTCGATCTCGACCAGCACGGCGGTGCCACGGATGCCCATGGTCGCCACCGGCGTGTCGACCTTCATGTCGCCGTGCTTGGCGGTCTCACCCGCCACGAACGAGATCGTGCCGGCGACGAGGCTGATCAATGACGAGTTGTTCGACCCGTTGGGGTCGTAGACCATCTCGTTCAGCACCATCCGCGCGTTCGAGGACAGGCCGAACACGGTGCCGTCGATGAAGGTGATGCCGACGGTCGAGTTCGAGCCGGACTGGACGATATCGCCCTTCTCGACGTTGTCGCCGTTGTGCAGGAGAATCGACACGCCGTTGCGGATCACCGTCGCGGTGCCCTGCAGCTTGGTGACGTGGCCGATCACCTTGCCGGCGCTGGCGGCGCCGCCCGCCTGGCTGACCTGCACCGCGCCGGAGAGCGCGTTGACGATGTCGCCGGTCAGGTGGGCGCCATCGGGCGAGGCCAGCACGGCCCGTTTCTCGCCTTTGAAATAGTCCGGAACGACCAGTTCACGACCATCGGACGACAGCACGAGGTCGAGGCCGGACCGCTTGAAATCGGCATGGAACAGGAAATGCGCGTCGGGAATGACGATCGCGTCCGCCGGAGCGTGCGCGTGCGGCGCGTCCAGCTTCACGAGCTTAGACGCGGTCGAGCCCAGGCCATCGGAGAAAAGCGCGGCGTCAGACTTGCCAGCGTAATTCACGGGGGCACCGACTATGGTTAATTATTACATAAGAATTAGCGTTCGAAGTCTGCATATCACTGGCAAGTGTCAGGAGGAACCATCTTCAGCTTGTGCCCCGAGGGGCCGGAAACCGCCCAACCCACGAGTTTGCTGTCATATCGCCAAGTTTACGCCTTCTTTAATTCGACGAAATTCAAGTATAAAAAAGTATAGATGAGCCGGACATGAACAGATCAAAGTCTTTCAAAGACTAGAATGCACCTTGGTTACAGCGGCGAACCACAACATCCATACCTGCGTACTCCTCGGTCGACGTTTCGAGCCAGCGGCGGCGAGCCAGCCCGCGGAAATCTACAAATTGCATCGATTTGGCAGCAACTGCGGAAATTGAACAAACACAACCGGACCGCGAATCAGCCCCGCCATTCGCGACCTCCGCTCCGCTTTCGCTAAGATTTGTCGCATCGAGGCAACACAACGTTCAGCCTGCTGGTCACGATTTCATCGCAAGCATCCCATTTTTAAGCCGCGCCAAAGCTCGGGCGCGGATGTTCGCTCCAACAAGCATTCGGTTCCGGGCGCGCGCCATCGCGCGGCCGAGTTCCGAGGACGGGGCGTCACATGAGTCTTCTCGGGCTGATACGGGCATCGTTTGCGGCCGCGGCCGCCGGTGCGGTCCTCTGGGCCATCGGACCGGCCAACGCCGGTCCGATCGGTCAGCCATTGGCACTTTCGGCTGTCGCTGCCGACACCGAGCCATTCGCCTTGCCGCGGGCCGAGCTCGAAGCCGGTCCGTTGCGCGATAAATGGGTGACGCTGTCGCGCAAGCTCGACGACGAGCGCGTGCAACTCGCCCTCTGTGACGGCGACCGCGAGCATTGCGTGTCACCAGCTGCTTTGCGCCTGCTCACCATCGTCGATCAGGGGCGCGCCAGAGACGGCCGCGCGCGGCTCGGCGAGATCAACCGCGCGATCAATCTGGCGATCCGCCCCGCCAGCGACCTCGCCCAGTATGGCGAGGAGGATCTCTGGGCGTCCCCGCTCGCCACCTTTGCCAGCATGGCCGGCGACTGCGAGGACTACGCGATCGCGAAGCTCGTTGCGCTCCGGTTGGCCGGGCTCCCGTCGCAGGATCTGCGCATCGTCATTGTGCGCGACACCATGCGCGGCGAAGATCACGCCGTCGCCGCGGCGCGTCTGGACGGGCGCTGGCTGCTGCTCGACAATCAGCGGATGGCCATGGTTCAGGACAGCGACGCGCGTCAGATCCGGCCGCGCTTCGTGATCGACGAGACCGGCATCGCCGTCCTGCAGGCCTCGCCCTGGATGGCCGAGGTGAGCAGCCGGTCGCGCGATTGACCCGGTAAGGGCGGCCAACACCTGATCGCCGTCACCCGTTGGTGACGTGCACCCCTGGCGTCGCGCCGCTATTCCACTTCCCGTCGATCGCACGCTCGATCTGTGCGGCAAGCTGCAGCAGCAGGCCGTCATCGGCCTGCTTGCCGATCGCCTGGATGCCGAGCGGCAGGCCGTGCTCATTGGTGGCGAGCGGCAGCGAGATCGCCGGGATGCCGCAGAGATTGGCGAGCGGTGTGAAGGCGAAGTTCCGCCAGAGATTGCCGAACCAGTCGAGCACGTCGGGATTGTCGCTGACCGTCAGATATTCCGTGGTGCCGATCTTCGGCGTCGGCAGGGCCGTGATCGGGGTCAGGATGATGTCCCACGCTTCGAAGAACGCGCCGAAGGCGCGCGAGGTGGCGTTGAACACCGCCTGCATCGCCGCGCGCTCGGCGAAGCTGGTGCCGCGACCGGCTTCCCAGATGCGGATGTTGATCGGCTCGATCAGGTCGGCCGGCGGCCGCTCGAGCTTGCGCTGCGCCAGCAGGTTGTTGATGACGATGGCGAAGTTCGAGATGTAGCAGGTGGTCTGCGCCGCGAAGGCCTGGGGATAGTCCACCTCCGGCAGCGCGTAACCGACGTGATGGCCGAGGCCCTCGAGAAACTTGCCGACGCGCTCCAGCTCGGCAGCGATGTGCGGCGTCGCGCGATAGTCGCCCCATTGATGCGACAGCGCGATCCTGAGCTTGCCGGGATCGCGCTTGATCAGCTCGACATAGGGCTCCGGCGTCGTCCAGTACGGCATAAATTCGCCGGGCGCGCCGCCGCGGCAATGATCGACGAAGGCCGCGGTGTCGCGCACGCTGCGCGACTGGCAGCCCTGGATCGAGACCAGGCCGGTGAGATCCGACAGATGCGGCGCGATCGAGAACACGCCGCGCGAGACCTTCAAGCCGATATTGCCGTTGACGCCGGCGGGAATCCGGATCGAGCCGCCGCCATCGGTGGCATGCGCGATCGGCACCACGCCGGCAGCGACCATGGCAGCACTTCCCGCGGACGAGCCGCATGTCGTGTAATCGGTGTTCCACGGATTGCGCGTGACGTAGACGGCCGGGTTCTCCGCCGAGCTGCAGACGCCGAACTCCGGCGTCGTGGTGCGGCCCATCAGGTTGAGACCGGCCTTGCGCATCTTCGACGTCAGATGCGTGTCGGCGGCGGGACGGTTGCCGCGCATGTAAAGCGAGCCCTGCTCCTGCAGGCGGCCGGCCATGGTCGGGCCGAGATCCTTCATCAGGAATGGCAGGCCGGCGAACGGGCCGTTGGCATTCGCGCCGGCCTTGATCGGATCTTCGATTGCGTCGGCGAACACCTCGACGACGCCTGATAGTTTCGGATCGACCTTGGCAATGCCCTCGGCGGCCTGCTGCGCCAGCTCCGCCGCGGTGAGCTCGCCGTTGCGAACGCGGGCTGCGAGCGCCATGCCGTCATGCCGGGCCCATTCGTCCCAGCTCATCGCCAAAGTCATCTGTTGTCCGATCCTTCGCGCCGGCACCGGCGGCTAGAGGCGCCTGCGCCCGCATTGTCCAGCGGCGCGAACCTTAGTTTGCGAAGGCCGAGTGTCAATCAAGCCCGCTGCATGCCGCCAATACGGCGTGCACATGCGCCACGGCTTACCGCCGATCCAACGCCCCGTTCCGGAAATCGGCACTCGCGCTGCCGCACCCCGCCGTGAGTGGACGGGAGACGCGGCCGACCTTGACCCGCATCAAGGCAAGCGAATGATGCACGTGCTCGATGCCCGCATGGACATCGCGACCTTCCTCGCCGCAAGCATCGCCCTGCTCGCCACGCCCGGCCCGACCAACACGCTGCTCGCCACGGCCGGCGCGAGCCGTGGCGTGCGCGCTTCGGTGCATCTGCTGCTCGCCGAGCTCGTCGGCTATCTGCTCGCGATCATGACGTTGCGCATCGTGCTCGGCCCGGTGCTCGCAGCAATGCCTTTGGTTGGACACGCCTTGCGCGTCGCGGTCGTGCTCTATCTCCTGCACCTCGCGGTCGCGCTGTGGCGCCACGGCGGCGGCCGCGCTGGGGATGCTGTGCCGGTGGCGTTGCGCCGGGTGTTCGTCACCACGCTCTTGAATCCCAAGGCCATCATCTTCGCTTTCACCCTGCTGCCGGCGGACGGCGATGCCGCGCGTCTGCTGCCGTTCGTCGTCACGCTCGGGCTGTCGATCGCGAGCATCGGCGGAGGCTGGATCGTACTCGGCGCGACCTTGCGCCGCGGGCTTGGCAGCCTCGTGCCGGCGACGCTCGGCTATCGTTGCAGTGCTGCGGCGCTGGCGCTGCTCGCCGGCGTGATCCTCGCGCCGGCGCTGGCCGCACTGTAGACGGTTCCGCTTGTTACATTGTTGCTGATCGACAACGCCTGACCCCGCGTGCTATCCGCTGGCCGAACAGGGGATGCCGTGCGCAGCATTGGCCAACGATATCTGACGAGCCGTGCAGGGCTATTGCGCCGGATGGCGGCGCTGTGCGTGATCGTTGTTTATCTGCTCGCCGGCGCGCTGCACGGCACCTGTGATCTCGACGTCGCACATGCGTCGTCCGGCAAGCCGGAGATCGCATCGTTGCTGGACAAGGCCGGGCATTCCGATTCACGCGACATCTCCGATCATCATTGCCACGGCTGCTTCTCGGTGGCCGTCCCGCAATTGCAGCTCGCGATGCTTCCGAGCGACCTCGTCGCAGCTACGGATTGGGCCGCTCCCGCGCTGCGTGCCGGCATCCGGCCCGATTCCGATTCGCCGCCGCCCAAACACCTGACCTGACGTCCCATGCCGGACGGCGACCGCCGTCCTCATTGCCCGTCCAGACAGGTTCATCTTGATGCCATTCTCCGTGATGGCTGCGCGCATTGCATGCGCCGCAGCCCTGCTCGCGCTGCCCGTGCACGCCGCTGCCGCGCAGACCTTGACCCTGCGCGAGGCGCTGTCGCGCGCGCTCGCCGCCAATCCGCGTCTCTCCGCCGCCGATCGCGACATCGGCATCGCGTCCGGGCAGCGCCTGCAGGCCGGCGCGCTGCTCAATCCGGAGCTCTCCTACGAGCAGGACAATTCCTTCGGTTCGGGCCAATATCGCGGCACGCGTTCGGCCGAGACAACCTTGCAGATCAGCCAGGCGTTCGAATGGTTCGGCAAGCGCGATGCGCGGGTCGCCGCGGGACAGGCCGGCGTGCGCGTGGCCGAGATCCAGCGCCAGGCGGTGCGGCTCGAGGTGCTGTCGGAGACCGCAATCGCCTTCGTCACGGTGCTCGCGACGCAGCGCCGCATCCAGATCCTCGACGACGAGGTCGCCGCTCTCGACCGGTTGACGCCGCTGCTGCGCCGTCGCGTCGAGGCCGGCGCCTCGTCTCCGGCAGAGACCGGCCGCGCCGAGGTCGCCTCGGCGCTGGTGCGCGCCGATCGCGAGCGCGTCAAGGCGACCTTGGCCAGCGCGCGGCGCGAGCTCGCGGTGCTGATTGGTGAGATCTCGGCAAAGCTCCCAACCGTGACCGGCCGCTTTGATGCAACGGGCCAGCCGCCGTCATTCCAGACCGTGATCGCCGCCATCGATGCCAATCCGCAGCTCGTGCGCTGGACCGCGGTCTATGCGCAGCGCAATGCCGAGCTGCTGCTGGCGCGTCTGAAACCCTATCCCGATGTCCGCGTCAGTGCCGGCTGGCGTCACTTCAACGACACCAATGACGATGCCGTCCGATTGAGCATCTCCGTGCCCATTCCCGTGTTCGACCAGAACCAGGGCAACATCCTTTCGGCGCAGGAAAGCGTCGCCAAGACCGAAGCCGAGCGCAAGGCCAACCGCAACGCGCTGCTGGTGATCGCCGGCCGCGCCTATGATTCGCTGCAGGGCTCGCTGCGAGAATTGTCCGTGCTGCGCGAGATCGCGATTCCCAAGGCGCAGGAGGCGGCGGACGAGATCGCCCAGGGCTACAGCGCCGGCCGCTTCTCGCTGCTCGAAGTGTTGGACGCGCAAGCGACCGTGGCGCAGGCGCGGCTGCGCGAGCAGGAGGCGCTGCAGAACATTCATGTCGCCGTCGCGACCATCGAAGGCCTGGTCGGCCGTCCCTTCACGCTGGCCCGGGAGACCGCGCGATGAGAGCGAGCACCGTCATTGTCATTGCAATCCTCGCGGCCGCCGCCGGCGCAGGTGCATCGCGATTGCTGGTCGAGGCGATGCCACACGAGGCCGCGACGGGCCATGCCGACCACGGCGGCAAGGAGCGAACGGCGCCGAAGGATCACGTCGAGCAGGACGAGCACGGCGCCGATCGCATCCGCATCAGCGACGTCAAGCTCGCTGCCGCGGGCGTCACCCTCGCCGAAGCCGGACCTGCCACACTGTCGGATACGCTGGCCTTCAACGGCGTGCTGCGCGCCAACCAGGAAGCGCTGGTGCAGGTGACGCCGCGCTTTCCCGGCATCGTCCGCGCCATCAGGAAGCGCATCGGCGACACCGTCGCCAAGGACGAGCTGCTCGCCGCGATCGAGAGCAACCAGAGCCTCACCGCCTACGACCTGAAGGCGCCGATCGGCGGCACCATCATCGACCGCCAGATTTCGCTCGGCGAATACGCCTCCGAGCAGAAGCCGGCCTTCGTGGTCGCCGATCTCTCGACCATCTGGGTCGACCTCTCGATCTATCGCCAGGATCTCCGGCGCGTCCGGCTGGACGACGAGGTGCTGATCGATCCCGATGACGGCCACGGCCCGATCAAAGGCAGCGTCTCCTACGTCGCTCCGGTCGGTGCGAGCGAAACCCAGACGGCGCTCGCACGCGTCGTGCTGGCCAATGCCGACGGCCGCTTGCGCCCCGGCCTGTTCGTCACCGCTCGCCTCGTGCTCGCCAAGCGCAGCGTCGCGGTCGCGGTGCGCGCCAGTGCGATCCAGACCTTGGAGAACAAGACCGTCGTGTTCGTCCGCGAGGAGGGCGACAAGATCGAGGCGCGTCCGGTCGCGCTCGGCGAGTCCGATCCGACCTATGTGGAGATCCGTGACGGCCTCTCTCCCGGCGAGCACTACGTCGCCGAGAACAGCTTTGTCGTGAAGGCGGAGATGGGCAAGGGGGAGGCCGAGCATGATTGACGCGATCCTCGCTTTTGCCGTCCGCCAGCGCTGGCTGGTGCTGCTGGCCGCGCTCGCGGTCGCCGCGTTCGGCGCCTGGAATTTCACCCGGCTGCCGATCGACGCGGTGCCCGACATCACCAACGTTCAGGTACAGATCAACACCAAGGCGCCCGGCTATTCGCCGCTCGAGACCGAGCAGCGCATCACCTTCCCGGTCGAGACCGCGATGGGCGGCCTGCCCCGCCTCGACACCACGCGCTCACTGTCGCGCTACGGCCTGAGCCAGGTCACCGTCGTGTTCCAGGATGGCACCGACATCTATTTCGCGCGCCAACAGGTCAACGAGCGCATCCAGCAGATCAAGGATCAGCTGCCGCCCGGCGTCGAGGTGGCGATGGGGCCGCTGTCGACGGGCCTGGGCGAAATCTTCATGTATGCGGTGGAAGCCAGGCCCGGCGCCAAGACGCCGGAAGGCACCGACTATTCGCCGACCGATCTGCGCACCGTCCAGGACTGGATCATCCGCCCACAGCTGCGCGGCGTGCCCGGCGTGATCGAGGTCAATACGATCGGCGGCTTCGAGCGCCAGTTCCACGTGCTGCCGGACCCCGGCCGCCTGATGGCCTACCGGATCAGCTTCCGCGACGTCATCGCTGCGCTCGCCTCCAACAACGCCAATGTCGGCGCCGGCTATATCGAGCGCAATGGCGAGCAATATCTGGTGCGCGCGCCCGGCCAGGTCGGCAGCGCCGCCGAGCTGAAGGACTTCGTGATCGGCGCCCGTGGCGGGACCCCGGTGCGCATCGGTGACGTCGCCGAAATCATGGAGGGACGCGACCTGCGCACGGGCGCCGCGACGCTCAACGGCGACGAGACGATCCTGGGCACGGCGATGCTCCTGATCGGCGAGAACAGCCGCGCCGTGGCGCGCCGCGTCGCAGCACGGCTCGACGAGATCGCGAAGTCGCTGCCCGACGGCGTGATCACGCGCACGCTATACGACCGCACGCATCTCGTCGAAGCGACCATCCGCACCGTCGAAAAGAACCTGCTCGAAGGCGCCGCCCTCGTCGTGATCGTGCTGTTCCTGCTGCTTGGCAACATCCGAGCTGCGCTGGTCACCGCCTGCATCATTCCGCTGTCGATGGCGATGACCATCACCGGCATGGTGGAGAGCAAGGTCAGCGCCAATCTGATGAGCCTGGGGGCGATCGATTTCGGCATCATCGTCGACGGTGCCGTCATCATCGTCGAGAACTGTCTCCGCTTGCTCGCTCAGGCGCAGCATCGCAAGGGCGGCCTGCTCACCACCTCCGAGCGGCTGCAGACGATCGTGGCCGGCGCGCGCGAGGTGATCGGGCCGAGCCTGTTCGGCACTGGCATCATCGCCGTGGTCTATCTGCCGGTGCTGACCTTGACCGGCGTCGAGGGCAAGATGTTCACGCCGATGGCGTTGACCGTGCTGATGGCGCTCGGCGCTGCCGTCCTGTTCTCGATCACCTTCGTGCCCGCCGCGGTCGCGATTGTCGTCACCGGGAAAGTCGCCGAGCAGGAGAATGTTATCATGCGCGGCGCGCGGCGGATCTACGCGCCGCTCCTGCGTGCGGCCATCGCCTATCGCATGACGGTTGCCGCCGTGGCGATCGTGATCGTCGCCGTGAGCGGCTTTGCCGCCACGCGCATGGGCGGCGAGTTCATTCCGAGCCTCGACGAGGGCGACGTCGCGCTCGCGGCGCTGCGCATTCCCGGCACCAGCCTCACGCTCTCCGTCGACTTGCAGAAGGCGCTGGAGGCGCGGCTGCGCCGGATTCCCGAGGTCAAGGACGTCTTCACCCGCATCGGCACGGCGGAGGTCGCCACCGATCCGATGGCGCCGTCGCAGGGCGATGGCTACATCATGCTGAAGCCGCGCGGCGAATGGCCGGATCCCGCGAAGCCGAAGGCGGCGTTGGTCGCCGAGATCGAGCAGGCTGCCGACGAGATCCCAGGCAGCAACTACGAGATCTCGCAGCCCATCCAACTGCGCTTCAACGAGCTGATCTCCGGCGTGCGCAGCGATGTCGGCGTCAAGATCTTCGGCGACGATCTCGACATCCTCCAGGGCGCCGCGCGCCAGGTCGAGGCCGCGATCCGGGGCATCAACGGCGCGACCGACGTCAAGACCGAGCAGGTCGCCGGCCTGCCGATCCTCACCGTCAAGATCGACCGCCAGGCGCTGTCACGTTACGGCCTCAGCGTCGCCGAGGTGCAGAGCGTCGTCGAGATCGCGATCGGCGGCAAGGCGGTCGGAAAACTGTTCGACGGCGACCGCCGGTTCGACATCGTCGTCCGCCTGCCCGAGCGCCTGCGCGGCAATCTCGATGCGATCCGCGCCATCCCGATTCCGCTGCCGGCGGGTGAGGACTCCAGCACGACGCCGATGCGTACCGCCTTCAACTCCGCCGCACAGCCGCGCTACGTGCCGCTGTCGTCGGTCGCGTCCATTGCTTCTGCGCCGGGCCCGAACCAGGTCAGCCGCGAGAACGGCAAGCGCCGCATCGTCGTCACCGCCAATGTCCGCGCCCGCGACCTTGGCTCGTTCGTGGCCGAGGCGCAAGCCGCGGTGGCCGACAAGGTGAAGCTGCCGCCGGGCTATTGGATCGGCTGGGGCGGTCAGTTCGAGCAGTTGCTCTCGGCCACCAAGCGGCTCACCATCGTGGTGCCCATCGCGCTCGCGCTGGTGTTCTTGCTGCTGTTCATGAGCATGCGCTCATTGGCGGACGCCGCGCTGGTGTTCTCCGGCGCGCCGCTGGCGCTGACCGGCGGCATTGCCGCGCTGCTGTTGCGCGGCCTGCCGCTGTCGATCTCCGCCGGAGTGGGCTTCATCGCACTCTCAGGCGTTGCCGTGCTCAACGGGCTCGTGATCATCGCCTTCATCGAGCGCCTGTGCCAGGACGGACGCGGCGTGCTCGCCGCCGTGGAGGAAGGCGCAATGGAGCGGCTGCGGCCGGTGCTGATGACGGCGCTCGTCGCCTCGCTCGGCTTCGTGCCGATGGCGCTCGCGACGGGCGCCGGCGCCGAGGTGCAGCGCCCGCTCGCCACGGTCGTGATCGGCGGCATCATTTCCTCGACGATGCTGACGCTGCTGGTGCTGCCGGCGCTCTACGTGCTGTTCAGGCGGGAGACGCGGGCGACGTAATGCCGCGGCTCGCTGCACTGCCCAAACATCGGATGTTAAACATCCGATGTTTGCCAAGGCCGTTTGGCCCGTGCTAGCCTTTGCGAAGCAGACCTCGCCAGACAGGTCGCCCACGGGAAGGAACCCCTCTTGGCCAAAGCGCGGCAGAGCACCGCAGGCCTCGTCAAGCCCGGCCGCATCCGGACCGTGCTGACGACGCTCGGCCGCGAGATCGCGCAGGACCTCATTCCCGTCGGCACCGCATTGCCGCCCGAGCCCGACCTCGAAGCGCGGTTCGGGGTCGGCCGCGGCGTCATCCGCGAAGCGATCAAGACGCTCGCCGCCAAGGGCCTCGTCAGCGTGCGGCCGCGCCATGGCACGCATGTGCTGCCGCGGCATGATTGGAGCCTGCTCGATCGCGACGTGCTGAGCTGGCTGGTCGGACAGGACGAGCCGAACCGCGATCTCCTGCTGGCGATCCAGGAGGTGCGCTCGATCATCGAGCCGGCCGCGGCCGCGCTCGCCGCCGAGCGCGCGACCAAGAACGACCGTTGGCGCATCAATACCGCCCTCGCGGCGATGGAGACGGCGAAGGATCTCGCCAGCGCGATCGCCGCCGACAAAGCCTTCCATCTCGCGATCCTCGACGCGACCCACAACCCGGTGCTGCAGGGCTTCCGCGGCGCCGTCGACACCATTCTCAGCACCGTTTTCCTGGTCGCGGTCGGCAGCGCCGGCTGGTTCAAGGACAATCTGCCGAACCATGCCGCCGCCGCGCGCGCGATCGACGAGGGCAATCCCGACAAGGCGCGCACCGCGATGGAGCGCGTGCTCGGCTACACAAAGTCACGGCTCGCAACCCGGCGCCCCGCGATCGCCGCGGCCACGCGCAAGCGCGATGCGGGCGGCGCCGCGAAGAAGACCGACCGAAAAACCAAAAGGAAGCGCGATGTATCGTGACATGAAGGGATCGACCCACGTCCTGGCGTCGCCGGAGATCGCCGTGGTCGCGATGCCGACCGACGAGCGCGTCTGGGTGCCCCAGGCCAAGGACGTCTGGTTTCGGCCGCTGATGCTGAACACGCGGCAGGGCCAATGGTGCAATCTGCTGCGCGTCCGCAAGTCGGGCGTGCTCTCCCGCCACCTGCATCCGAACCCCGTCCACGGCTTCGTGCTCAAAGGCAAATGGTTCTATCGCGAGCACGATTGGGTGGCGACCGAAGGCTCCTACGTGTTCGAGCCGCCCGGCGAGATCCACACGCTGACGGTGCCGGAGGACACGCCGGAGATGATCACCTTCTTCAACATCCAGGGCTCGATGATCTATCTCGACGAGCAGAACCGCCACACCGGTTATGAGGACGTCTTCACCAAGATCGACATGTGCCGCGCGCATTATGCCGAATGCGGGCTCGGCGCCGACTATGTCGACCAGTTCGTGCGCTGATGACGGGACCGGATCACACCGCAACGGACGGCGCCTGGGCCGCGCAATGGTATGCCGGCCGGCGCGTGCTGATAACCGGCGGCACCTCGGGCATCGGCGCCGGCATCGCCCGCGGCTTCCTGCAGGCCGGCGCCGAGGTTACGGCCGTCGGCGTCAGCGATGCTGAAATCACGGCCGCCGCCGCCGATCCGCTGCTCGGGCGCGCCAGGCTGCAGCACCTCGATGTCCGTGATGACGCGGCGGTGCGCTCGTTCGCCGGCGCGCTGGAGGCGCTCGACGTCGTCGTCAACTGCGCCGGCATGATCCGCCGCGGCGACGAATTGCAGCCTGAGGTGTTCGCCGACGTCGTCGACGTCAACCTCACCGGCTCGATGCGGGTCTGCGCCGCGACGCGGCCGCTGCTGGCGCGCTCCAAGGGCGCGATCGTCAACCTGGCGTCGATGCTGTCGTTCTTCGGCGGCGGCCTCGTGCCCGGCTACGCCGCCAGCAAGGGCGGCATCGCGCAGCTGACCAAGTCACTTGCAATCGCCTATGCCGCCGACGGCATTCGCGTCAACGCGATCGCGCCCGGCTGGATCGCGACGCCGCTGACATCTGCGCTGCAGGCCGATCCGGCGCGTGCCAAGCCGATCCTCGATCGCACCCCGCTCGGGCGCTGGGGCACCCCGGCCGATCTGCTCGGCGGCGTGCTCTATCTCTGCTCGCCGGTGGCCTCGTTCGTCACCGGCACGGTGCTGATCATCGATGGAGGCTACGCGATCACATGAGCTGAAACGCAGCCGCGACAGGAAGAAGCGCGGCGCGTCGTGACGAGATGCCGAGCAAGGCAGCAGGATGAATCAGGGAGATGACGTTCAGGTGCCGGCCAGTGTGAAAATCAGGTCGCCATGGCTCATGCGCGGCGCGGCGAGCCTCGCCGGCAGCGCGATGTTCGTCGCGCCGCTGCTGGCGCTGCTCGCGATCTGGGCCATCGTCGTCCCGCTGTTCGAGGTCAACCCGCGCGTATTTCCATCGATCGGCGCCGTCGGTGGCGCAGCGCTCGACTCGATCCGCGACGGCACCCTGATCGCCCATATCGGCGCCAGCCTGCTGCGGGTCGGGCTCGGCACGCTGATCGGCATCGCCACCGCGGTGCCGCTCGGCGTCGCCATGGGCGTCAGCCCGACAGTGGCTGCGTTCCTGACACCGCTGTTCCGCTTCTTCTCGGTGCTGGCCGGCATCGCCTGGATTCCGATCGCGACGCTGTGGTTCGGCTACGGCTTCGGCGCGATCGTGTTCGTGATCTTCAACGCCGTGTTCTTCGTCGTCACCTACAACACCCTGCTCGGCGTGCAGACCATCCCGCACACGCTGCGCAATGCCGCGTGGTCGCTCGGCGCCGGACGATGGGCCATGCTGACCGAGGTGCTGCTGCCGGGCGCGCTGCCGAACATCGTCACGGGCATCCGCACCGGGCTCGGCTTCGCCTGGCGCGGACTGATCGCGGCCGAGATGATCGCGACCAATGTCGGCCTCGGCTACATGCTGTTCGTCGCGCGCGACTTCTATCGCACGGAGGTGATCGTGTTCGGCATGATCGTGATCGGCGTGCTGTGGCTGCTGATCGACCGGCTGATCCTGGTGCGCATCGAACGCGCCACGATCGAGCGCTGGGGCATGGTGAGGCGAGCATGAACCTGTTGCTGCAGATGTGGGGCGGGTACGCGCGTATGACGCGGCGCTGGCCGGCGCTCGCGGCGGTCATCCCCTTCATCCCGGTCGTCGCGCTGTGGACCATCGTGGCCGAGGCCGGGCTGTTTCCGCGCGCGTTCTTTCCAGGCCCCGCAGACGTCGTCCGCTCCTTCGTGACGTTGACCTACAAGGGCATCCTGCCGGACTATCTGCAGGACAGCCTGATCCGCCTGTTCGTCGGCGCCTCCGTCGGCATGGCGCTCGGCGTGCCCCTGGGCATCCTGATCGGTACCAGCCGCTGGGCGCACCGGATCTGCTGGCCGGTGCTGTTGTTCTTCCAGGCCATCGGCGACATCGCCTGGCTGCCGATCCTCCTGATCTGGTTCGGCTTCGGCCTGACCACGATGACCTTCGTCATCGTCTACACCGTGCTGTTTCCGGTCGTGCTCAACACCGTGCTCGGCGTCGAATCGGTGCCGCGCGATCTCGGCCGCGCCGCGCTCTGCCTCGGCGCCTCGCGCGCCCGCGTGCTGTGGGAGGTGACGCTGCCGGGCGCGCTGCCCAACATCATCACCGGCCTGCGCAACGGGCTCGGCTATGGCTGGCGCGCGCTGATCGCGGTCGAAATGATCGTCGGCACCTCGGGCATCGGCTTCATGATGTTCGACGCGCGCCGCGCCGGCTCCACCGTCGAGATCGTGCTCGGCATGATCATCCTGGGTTTGCTCTGGTACGTCGTCGACGCCTGGATCCTCGCGCCGCTCGAACGCGCGACCGGAGAGCGCTGGGGATTGGTGACATCATGAAGACGCTCTCGCTGCGCAATCTTGGCAAGACCTATTTCGACCCCTACGCCGGCGCGCACGTCACGGCCGTGCACGATGTTTCGCTCGACGTGCAACAAGGGGAGTTCGTCTCCGTCGTCGGCCCGTCCGGCTGCGGCAAGACCACGATCCTCAACATGATCGCCGGCTTCATCCCGCACTCGAAGGGCGAGATCCTGCTCGACGGCACGCCGGTCAACGGCCCGGGTCCGGAGCGCGGCGTCGTGTTCCAGTCGTTCGCGCTGTTCCCCTGGAAGACCGTGCTCGACAATGTCGGCTTCGGCCCGAAGATGCGCGGCGTGCCCAAGGCCGAGCGCGACCGCATCGCCCGCGACTACCTGGCGCTGGCCGGCCTGTCGCACGCCGCCAACCGCTATCCCAACGAATTGTCCGGCGGAATGCAGCAGCGCGTCGGCGTGGTGCGCGCGCTGGCCAACGAGCCTGCGGTGCTGCTGATGGACGAGCCGTTCGCGGCGGTCGACGCGCAGACGAGGATGACGCTGCAGGAGGAGCTGACGCGGATCTGGCAGGACCGCAAGCCCACCGTCCTGTTCATCACGCACGATGTCGGCGAGGCGGTGTTCCTCGCCAACCGGGTCGTCGTGCTCTCCAAGGGCCGCATCCTCGACGAGGTCGCGGTCGACCTGCCGCGGCCGCGGGTGTGGGATCAGCTCGTCGACGACGATGAGTTCAAGCGCCTGTCGGCGCAGGTGCTGCAGATGGTGCGCGCGGCATGAGCCTCCTGCTGCAGGCGCTGAATTCGACCAGGGGCCGCGTCGTCCTCGGCGTGATTGCGGCGTATGGCGGCTTCCAGCTCTGGCTCACGCTGGCCGCGCCCGGCAAGATCTCGCCCGAGCTCGCCGGCACCTCCGACAAGCTCAACGTCCAGATCGAGCTGCCGTTCACGCCGGAGCGCTTTCACGTGCTGGCGTTCCAGCAATATGGGCGCGTCTCCGGCACCGACGACCGCTCCATCGAACTGCGTGGTGTCAAACGAAGGGATCTGCCCGCGATCGCCCGGCCCTATTGGGTGACGTCGGTCGGACCGATCAAGGAGGGAGGATAGAATGAGACGCCTGTTGGTAGCTGCAACCGCGCTCGCGCTGGCCTGTGTGCCGGCGGCTGCGCAGACCCTGACCAAGCTGAAGGCCGGCATGGTGACGGGCATCGATCAGATCGGCCTGCCGATCGCGCTGGAGCGCGGCTTCTTCGAGAAGCATGGCCTGGATGTCGCGATCGCGCGGCCCTACGCCACCGGCGTCGACGCGCTCAACGCGCTGCAGGCGGGCGAGAGCGACATCGTGCAGGTCGGCGTGCCCATGATCGGCGCCGTCCTGCGCGGCATGGACCTCGTGGCGCTCGGCAATTACAGCGGCAACGCCACCAAGGCCGGCTCCGACGCGACCATCGCGATCGTCGCGCGCGAGGGTTCGGGCATCGTCAAGGGCGACCTCTCGACCTTGAAGGGCAAGAAGATCGCGGCCTCGTTCGGCACGATCAATCATCTCTACATTCTCGCGACATTGGAGAAGGCCGGGCTCAAACCCGACGATGTCACCCTCGTCAATACGCCGCCACCGGACATGACGGTGGCGCTGCTCGCCAAGGGCATCGACGCCTTCTCCGGCTGGGACCCGTGGCCGATCGTCGCCGGCAAGGATGTGCCCGGCGCGTTCGAGCTGGTGCGCGGCGGCGACGTCATCGCCTATCTCGGATTCAACGTGGCGCTGCGGCCCTGGGTGCAGGCCAATGGCGAGACCATCGAGAAGTTTCTCGCCGCGGTGTCCGAGGCCGATCAGTGGATGCGCAAGAACCCGAAGCAGGCGGCGCAGGTCGCGACGCGCTGGATTCCCGGGCTCAAGCAGGAGGTCGCCGAGGCCGCGATGCAGTTCAACATCCAGCAGGCCGACCGCCGGCTGTCGGCAAACAATTATCGAGCGCTGTACAGCGCCGAGGACCGGCTGCAGCGGCTCGGGATCCTCAAATCGACCTTCGACGTGAATGCGCACATCGAGCCGAAATTCATCCTGAAGGTGATGAAGGACAAGCCCGAGCTGTTCGCCGACCTGCCGGCGATCCCTGAGGCCGCGGCGATCGGCCCCGGCTACGTGTTCAAGCCGTAGCGTCGCCCGTCATCAGACGACGTCGGACCGGCAGGAGCGAAGCGAGATGCGAGACGCAGACCGCTCCGCTCCTGTCCCAACCCGTTAGTTGAACGCCATCGGAGTCGCGCTGGCCATCCAACCGTCGGGACGCGTATTGCGCGCGAGCCGCTGATAGCGCGGCGCACGGGCTTCGCGCGTGACACGAGACGCCGCGCCGAACATCGTCGAACCGCCACGCGGATTCACGATCGTGTAGCCGGCGATCGAGCGCGGGTGCTCGCGGGTGACGTGGCCGCCGGAATTGCCGTCATGCACGAGCCAGACGTTGCCGGCCACCTGCTGCTGCAGGATCATGACGTGGCCCGAGCGGACCGCCGCCATGCCCGGAGCCGGCACGGCGCGCGGGAAGCGGCGCCAGTTGGCGGCCAGATTGAGTTCCGGAATGACGCGGCCGAACGTGTAGAGCGAGGCCTCGCAGCCGCAGAAGGCATGCGGGCAGCCCGACGGGCGGCCGCCGACGACACGACCTTCGACACGGGCTTCGCCCGGAATCGAGGCCATCGCGTTCATGTAGGAGTGATGGCGATAGGAATAACGGTGATGGGAGGAGTGATGGTGATAAGACGCGTGATGATGGTGGCGAGGACGCGCCTCGGCTTGCACGGAGAGAGCAAGCAAGGCAGCGACGACAAGAATAACGCGGTACATTCGGAGGACTCCTGTACACTGTGAAATCCCCCTGCCGCGCGCCAATCAACCGTTAAACATGTCCTCAAAGTGACCGAATCGCCCCTGAGCCATGCAAATACGGGACATGGCTGCCCGCTCAGGCAGTTCCGAATTAACGTATTTGCTTGACTCCTTGTCGAAGTTCATTTCGCCAATTCGGCCTGCGGAGGGATCCCGTCAGGAGGAAGATATGGCCGCGTGTTCGCGGACGGACTGGGAAGAAGCTCCGAACTCCGCTGTCGTCCCTGCGAACGCAGGGCTCATAACCCCAGGCTTGGATGAGACGGCGGCTGGTCGTTGCGCCTCGTCGAGAGAAGTGAGCTAAGCCCCAGCTCCATCCATCGTCATTGCGAGCGTAAGCGAAGCAATCCGGTGTGGTGTGCGGGACCCTGGATTGCTTCGTCGCTGCGCTCCTCGCAATGACGGGGAGAGCGCGGCATGCTCCTGATGCACCGTCAGCTCAATGGTCGTCTCAATTGAAGGCAGATCGAGAGCAAGGATGAATTCGTGCCCGTCGGGCGACTCACAGCGCGTCGCGAATATGCGAACGGCGGGTTCGGATACGTGCAGCACGTGAGCGGCGGAGTCACGCAAAACCTGATTTCGTGAATGGGCTCAAGCTGATTTGGCCTGTCCAGTCCTATCAAAAGAAATATTCATCTTGCCGATTTCGGAAAATCGTGATGTCCTCACCTCGTTCCGCCTCATCGACGAGGGGCGCTGCGCGGTCGTCACGAAGCGTGGAGTGCGGGATGTGATGGGCGGGCCGGGTCGCAGCGTGAGTTACTCGCGCCGACGAACGACATCGGTCCGTACGGTCAAGTCGCGTGGTCCTGGCCTCCCGAAGCTGAGGTCAAGTCTGCGTCGATGCGCTCGAAGCGCTCGCGCGGATGACGGTGGCCAACACGCCCGGCGCACCGGGGAGATCGCGAAGCAGCCGTGAAAACCATCGCGCAGGGAGGGCCGGGTCGATCCGGCTGGACCTGTGGTACCTGCCGCCTGCATTTTTTCCGCAGGCGGGCCACGGGCCTCAGTCGAGGCCCGGCTCTCCCTGCACCCTCGGTTTGCAGAGGGTGATTGGACCAGCAAGACTCGGACGCGAAAGCGGGTGCGAGAATGCAAAGTCGTAACCGCACACTCCGCTGTCGTCCCGGACAAGCCGTGACGCGCACCGCGCGTCGCGGCGCCGATCCGGGACCCATACTCCGCGGCAGTCGTTTGAGGGCACGCTGGAGCATCCAGCTCGTGCAACCAGTCCCGACGGTGATTATGGGTCCCGGGTCAAGCCCGGGACGACAGCGGAGACTGCGGCGCTTCGCCATTGACCGCCCCATCCATTGGCTTATCTCTTGAACATCCCACGAGAAACGGAACTGGACACCGCTGATGACCGCACACCCCCGAAGCTTCGATACCGCCATCGATCCCGTGAAGCTCGACCGTCTGGCCGAGGTCGCGGTGAAGGTCGGCCTGCAATTGCAGCCGGGGCAGGATCTGCTGCTGACGGCGCCGTCGGTGGCGCTGCCGCTGGTGCGCAAGGTCGCGGAGCATGCCTACAAGGCCGGCGCGGGGATCGTGACCTCGTTCTTCTCCGACGAGGAGCTGACATTGGCGCGCTATCGCTTCGGTCATGACAACAGCTTCGATCGCGCGGCCGATTGGCTGTACCAGGGCATGGCCAAGGCGTTCTCCGAGAACACCGCGCGGCTCGCCATCGTCGGCGACAATCCGATGCTGCTGTCCGGCCAGGATCCGACCAAGGTGGCGCGCGCCAGCAAGGCCAACTCCAAGGCCTATCAGCCGGCCCTGGAGAAGATCACCAATTTCGAGACCAACTGGAACATCATCGCCTATCCCAGCGCGTCCTGGGCCAAGCTGGTCTTCCCTGATGTTCCCGAAGAGGTCGCGGTCGCCAAATTGGCGGATGCGATCTTCGCGGCATCGCGCGTCGACCGCGAGGATGCGGTGTCCGCGTGGGAGCGCCACAACGCCGTGCTGCGCGAGCGGACCGAGTGGCTGAACGGCCAGCGCTTCAGCGCGCTGCACTACACCGGACCCGGCATGGATCTCACGATCGGCCTCGCCGACGGTCACGAGTGGGAAGGCGGCGCCTCGACCGCGAAGAACGGCATCGTCTGCAACGCCAACATCCCGACCGAGGAGGTGTTCACGACGCCGCATTGCCGCCGCGTGTCCGGTCACGTCAGAAGCTCCAAGCCGCTGTCCTATCAGGGCACGCTGATCGACGACATCCAGGTGAAGTTCGAAGAGGGCCGCATCGTCGAGGCCAAGGCGTCGAAGGGCGAGGAGGTGCTGAACAAGGTGCTCGATACCGACGAGGGCGCGCGCCGCCTCGGCGAGGTTGCGCTGGTGCCGCACTCCTCGCCGATCTCCAAGAGCGGACTGTTGTTCTACAACACGCTGTTCGATGAGAACGCCGCCTCGCACATCGCGCTCGGCCAGTGCTACTCGAAGTGCTTCATCAACGGCACCTCGCTGTCGCCGCAGCAGATCGCCGCCCAAGGCGGCAACCAGAGCCTGATCCATATCGACTGGATGATCGGCGCCGCCGAGACCAATATCGACGGCCTTCACGCCGATGGCCGCCGCGTGCCCGTATTCCGCAAAGGCGAGTGGGCCTGATTCAGTCAGCAGGTCGGCGGTCCATCGCATGATGGGCCGCCGATTGCACGAGAGCGTGCTTAGAGTTGTTAGTCGGCATCAAAATCGATTCGAAAGCCCGTAATACTACTGCGCCCACAGGTTGAAATTTTCCGATCTGCTCGCGCAATTAGGCCGCTGTTAAGCAGGATTCCTAAAACTCACTGCTGTTACTTAATTGACGCATAGGGAACAGCAATGAGCGCCGCAACGGCGGAGCCGGCACCGAGCCGGATTCGATTTGGGCTGAAGAGCCAAATTCTTTGTCTGGGTGTCGCGGGCGTGGCCATGATCGGCTGCTTCTATCTGGTGGGACTCTCCATCGAACGACACAGCCAGCAGACCGCCGATCGCGTGGCGACCTTGGCCGCGCTGAATGGCGAGATCTGGGAAGGTCTGTTGCAGGCGCGCGGGACGGCGACCGAATTCCTGCAGAAACCGTCCGACGCCAGGGTCGCAGCGCATGAGGCGATCGTGAGCGCGATCGGATCCAGGCTCGCCCGTGTCGACGAGATTGCCGCCGCCACCCCCGCGGATGAGACCGCGCGCCAGGCCGCCTCGTCGCGCGAGGCGATCAACGGCGCGACGGCCCGCTTCGCCAACGTCGTCGCCGCGCAGAAGGTGATCGGCTTCAACGAGAACGACGGGCTGCAGGGCAAGCTGCGCGCCGCCGTGCATGCGATCGAGACCCAGCTCAAGAAGCATGACCAGCCGCGGCTGGCCGTGCTGATGCTGATGATGCGCCGGCACGAGAAGGACTTCATGCTGCGCGGTGATCCCAAATACGGCGATGACCTGCGCAAGCGGGTCGAAGAGTTCGGCGCGGAGCTTGCAAAATCCGATCTGCCTGACGGGGTCAAGGCCGAGATCGTCAAGCTGATGGACATCTACCGGGCGAGCTTCCTCGCTTATATGGGCGGCCAGACCAGGCTGCTCGACGAGGCCGCGGAGCTGACGCGCCACTACGAGAGCATCAGTCCGGCGCTGCAGGCGATCCGGTCGGCGGCCGACCAACGTCTCGGCGTCGTCAAGGCGGAGCTGGCCCGCGTGAAGGACACGGTGTTCTGGTCGATCTGCGTCACGGTGCTGATCGCGGCGGCAGCGGCGTTGCTGTTCGGCCGCTGGCTGGCCGCGCCGCTGCTGCAGATGGCGCGCGCCATGGAGCGACTGGCGCAGAACGATCTCGACGTTCAGCTGCAGCCGGTGAAACGCCGCGACGAGGTCGGCCAGATCTCGCGCGCGCTCGGCGTCTTCCACGGCAAGCTGCTGGAGAATCGCCGTCTCACCGAGGAGCAGGCCAGGGCCAAGGAGATCGCCGAGCAGGAGCGCAAGAAGATGTTCGCCGAGATGTGGGAGCTGCTCGAGACCGATCTCGATTGCGCCGTCGCCGAGGTGATGACCATCAGCAGCGACGCATCGGCCCGCAGCGCGCAGGCGGTGTCGGAAGCGAAGACCATCGCGAGCGAAGCCGGCATGGTGGCGCAGGCCTCTGCGCGCGCCAGCAGCAACGTCACGACCGTATCGAGCTCCGCGGAGGAGCTGTCGGCGACCGGACGCGAGATCGCCCAGCGCGCGGCGGAAACGGCCGATCTCGCCAGCCGCGCGGCGCACGAAGCGAAGCAGGCCGGCTCGACGGTCGCCGCTTTGAGCGATGCCGCCGAGCAGATCTCCTCGGTCGTCAACACCATCGCCGAGGTCGCGGCGCAGACCAACCTGCTGGCGCTCAATGCCACCATCGAGGCGGCGCGCGCTGGAGAAGCGGGCGCCGGCTTCGCGATCGTCGCGCATGAGGTCAAGGCGCTGGCGCGCAAGACCTCGGACGCCGCCGACGACATCGCGCAGCGCATCGACCGCATCTCCTCGGCAACCACGGATTCGACCGCCGTCATCAGCAAGATCAGCGCGGCGATCGGCAGCATCGATGGCGCCAGCGCCGCGATGGCCGCAGCCGCCGAGGAGCAGGAGGCGACCTTGCGCGAGGTTGCACGCAGCCTGTCGGAGGCCTCCGCCGGCGTTGCCATGGTCGCGGAGAACGTCACCCGGATCTCCGGCCGCTCGACCGAGATCGAGCAGCAGACCCGGACCGTGTCGGAGCTCGTCAACGGCACCAATGGCCGGGTGTCGGAGCTGCGCGCCAATCTGATGGTGTCACTGCGGACCTCGAGCGTCGGCGACCGCCGCTCTGCGGACCTGCGCCGCCCGGTCACGATCGCCGCGCGGCTGCGCAGCCGGGGTGGCCATGTCGACGGCACCGTGCTCGACATCTCGGGCGGCGGCCTGCGCTTCCGTGCCGCAATGGATGTGGTCGGTCTGGCCGAGCAGCAGCAGGTCGAGGCGGAATGCGCAGCGTTCGGCACGGTCGATTGCGACATCGTCGCGATCGGCAATCGCGACGTCCATCTCAGCTTTCGCGAGCTGGCTCCGGCGCGACGCGAGGCGGTCGATGCG